>JABWBD010000249.1 GCA_013360685.1 Pirellulales bacterium | reverse complement strand
ACGGACACCAAGTGCGAAGCGACACAAGCTATTCGTCGCAGTGTCGCTACTGTAGTATCGCCATAGAACCCGTTAACTTGGTCCTCGCCTTTTGGCCTTGTTCTTGTCACGGAACCGTAGATCAGATCATCGAGCACACTTGGACCGCCCATATAGCCGAAGTACTTCCAAATCCGCCCTTCTCGCTCAACCGCGTCCTGCGGAGCGAAGTCGTGCCAGCCGATAACGTGATGCATGATCCAGCCGGGCGCCTGGAGTTTATCGGTAACGTCGAAGAACAGTGACCGGAACATCGCGATCGACTGCGACCGATGTGTAAGCGTGCACCAGAACCATCCCGCTCTGCCTGATGCCCCTGCCGGCGCGCACTTCAGGCCGTCGCCTTCCAAGGGCCCTTGCCATATCGCCTGCCCGGCCGCACCGCCCCCGATTCCACGGCCGCGGCAGGGATATGGTTCTGGTGTACGCTTACTTTTTCCGTATCGGCCGCTGGGCCACGGCTTGAAGTGCCGACCGGCGTTGGGGCCGATACGGAAAACAACTCCCGACGACGTCGTGCCAGGGAATCTTGCCGCACACTTGCATCGCCACATGGTATCCCCGCCGCGGTACAGACATTACAATGGCAAGTATCCCGGGAACCCCGGGCGACCTGTCGATGCCGTTCTGGCTTCTGGAAACTGAAAGAGGAGAAGTGCCATGTCGCGCGCCGTGCTCTTGCGTGCTTTGGTGGTCGGTCTGTTCCTCTTGGGCCTTGCCCGCCCGATCTCGGCGGAATCGCCCTCCGCCGACGTGCCGCTGGTCGACGAAGCGATCCGGCAGGCATTCCAGGACCGCAACTTCGCGGCGGCCCTCGAAGCCCTCGACAAGGCGATCCAGGCCAAAGATGCCCCCAAAGACTATCTCACGTATCTGAAGGGCCGAGCGCTCTCGTTCCAGGAGAAGTACGACGACGCCGTGGCCGTCTTCGACCAGTTCGCCAAGCAGTTCCCCGATAGCCCTTGGGCACGGCGCGCCCGCTTCGCCGCCGCAGTCGCCCTGGCCCGCAAGGGTGACTTCCGCTCCGCCGAGACGATCTACCGAGCCGAGGCCGAGCAGCTCCTCTCCGCCGATCGGAAGCAAGAGCTGGCCGAAGGGCTCATCGAGTTTGCCGAGATCTGCTTCAAGCCACCGAAAGCGGATGAGAAGCCCAACTACGAGAAAGCTCGGGTCTTCTATCAGAAGGCCCTCGAGATTGGACTAAAGCCTCAGAAGCGAATCGAAGTCGAACTGCGGATCGCCGAGTGCCACCAGAACCTGGAGCAATACGAGGAGGCCGTCGGGCTGTTGCGGAAGTTCGTCGAGGAGCATCCCGATGCCCCGGAGGCGATCGAAGCCCAATACCGGTTGGGCGAGTGTCTGCTCAAGCAGGACAAGCCCGCCGAGGCCCGCCGCGCATGGCAGGACCTGCTCGGCGCCACAGCGCTCGGGCACGGTCTGGCGGCCGTGCCCGCGACGGTGACCGAAGGTCTCCCACAAGGCAGCAACGACCGGACAGACCAGCGATCGAAGCCAAGTGAGCCGCGCTGGGGAGACCTGCGGGCGGGACAGCGGGCGGGGTCTGGAGACCCGCGCCCAGCAGCGAACGATTCTCGCCCAGCGCGTGAGCCGCGCTGGGGAGACCTGCGGGCGGGACAGCGGGCGGGGTCTGGAGACCCGCGCCCAGCGCTGGTTGACCCTCGCCCAGCGCCCTCGCCTCGGATCGCGGAGGCGCAGTTCCAGCTCTCGCGGACGTGGAAGATTCCCGAACCGGAGACCGAGGAGGCGTTGAGCCTGGGCGTGGCCGCGCTGGAAGCTTTCTTGGAACGTTTCCCCACGCACAAGCTGGCCGGCCAGTCACACCTCGATATCGCGAAAAGCTATCTCCACCGCGGGCGGCACCAGGACGCCGCGGCGCGCCTCCAGGCGCTGCTGGCCGATCAGCGCTACCAGCTCTGCGAAGAGATCCCGCAGGCCCGCAACCTACTGGGCCGCGCTTTCCTGTTGCAGAAGCAATTCGATCAGGCCCTGGCCGTCTGGCGAGACTACCTGGCAAAGCATCCGTCCGACGCGGCCTGGAGCGAGGTCCAGCAGCAGGTGGTCGACACGGAGTACCTGAGGGGCATCGAGCGCTACCGTGCCAAGGATTACCCGGCAGCCCGCCAGGAGTTTGAGCAGTTCCTTGCCGGCCACCCGCTCGATGCCCGCAATCCGGACGTTCTCTTCCTCTTTGGCCGCATGGACTACGACCAGGAGAAATGGGACGAAGCGATCGCCGACTGGCGCCGCGTCGTCTCCAAGTATCCCGAGACGGAAGCCTCGTCGCGAGCCCAGTACATGATCGGGCTCTCGCTCGAGCGGCATCTCGGCAAGCTCGGCGAGGCCCTGGAGGAATACCGCAAGCTCACGTGGGGCAAGTACACGGCCGAAGCCGAGCAGGCGATCGCCAGGCTTACGGCCCGCCGGATGACCGTGGTCACCGAGCGTGTGTTCCGCTCCGACGAAACGCCGCGCCTGAAGCTCTCCACGCGCAATATCCCGTCGGTCACCGTCCGTGCCTACAAGGTCGACCTGGAAACCTACTTCCGCAAGATGCACCTGGCCGGCGACGTGGAAAAACTTGACATCACGCTCATCGATCCCGACGCCACCTTCGAGTTCAAGGTCCCGGGCTACGCGGAATACCAGGAATTCGAGAGCCAGGTCGAGGCGCCGCTGCCCGGCGGTGCGCATGCCGGAGTGATGGCCGTCACCTTCAGCAGCGAGACCCTCGAAGCCACCACCCTGGTGATCCAAAGCAATCTGGACGTGATCGTCAAGAGCTCACGCGACGAGGTGTTTGTCTTCGCCCAGAACATGCTCACCGGCAAGCCCTGGCCCGGGGCCAAACTCTTGATCTCCAACGGCAGCCAGGTCTTCGCGGAAGCCGCGACCGGCAAGGATGGCGTCTTCCAGGCAGCCTACGCGGAACTCGCCCAGGCAGGCGACGTCCGCGTCATGGCGGTGGCCGAGGGGAACGTCGCCTCGAACGTCGTCGGGCTGGAAGGAGTCGGCCTTTCCAAGGGGCTGACCGACAAGGGATACATCTACACGGACCGCCCGGCCTACCGAGCCGGTCAGGAGGTGCACGTCCGCGGCTGTATCCGCCGCGTGGCCAACGACGCCTACGTCGTCGAGAAAGGCAAGAAGTACGTCCTCGAAGTGCTCGACCCGCGTGGTCGCGTCGTGAGGCAGGACGAGGTTGTGCTCGGCGATTTTGGCACGCTCGCGGCTTCGTTTGCGCTGCCGCCCACGAGCCCCCAGGGGACGTACCGCGTCCTCGTCCGCGAGGAAAAGCAGAGCTACCAGGGAACCTTTGAGGTCCACGAGTACAAGCTGGAGCCGGTGCGGCTGGCGATCGACGTGCCTCGCCGGGTCTACTGCCGCGGCGAGGAGATCGAGGGCGTGATTCGCGTGGAATACTACTACGGTGCACCGCTGGCCGGACGCGAGATCGTCTATCGCCTGGCCGACCAAGAACTCCACACCGCCGCGACCGACGCGAAGGGGGAAGTCCACTTCAAGCTGCCGACCCGCGAATTCGCCGAGAACGCCGAGGTGGATCTCACCGCCTCGCTCGCCGAACGCAATCTCCGCGCGGAAGCCAGGCTTTTCATCGCGCCCCGGGAGTTCCAAATCGAGCTGACTACCGTTCGCGACGTGTTCGTGGCAGGCGAGCCGTTCGAAGTCACGGTCAGAACCCGCGACCTGGCAGATCAACCGACCGGGAGGAAGCTCAAGCTCGCGATGCTCGAGGTGACCAGCGTGGAAGGCAAGGTTGGTGAACGGCTCGTCGAAGAGCGCGAGGTGGAAACTGCGGCAGACGGCGCCGCCCGTTTGACAATCAAGCTGGAAAACGGCGGAAGATACCGGCTGCGAGCTGAAGGCACGGACCGCTTCCACAACCCGGTCTCCGGCGAGGCCGGCATCGTTGTCTCGGGCGAAAAGGACGACGTCCGCCTGCGGATCCTGGCGGATCGGCATACCTTCAAGGCCGGCGACACGGCGGAGATTACCCTGCATTGGCGAGAACCGCCGGCGCTGGCCCTGGTCACGTTGCAGGGGGCGCGCGTGTTGGACTACCGGCTCGTGGAACTCCAGACAGGGCCGAATAAGCTGCCGGTGGCGATGGATTCGCGGCTCGCGCCGAATTTCGAGCTGGCCGTGGTGGTGATGCGCGATGTCCGCGGCCCCGCGAAGGCCGAGACGCCGAAGGAGAGCGGCGGAACCGGCGACGCGTGGCCGCGCGCGGCCAAGCCCGTGGTCCGACTGCACGAGGCGTCCAGCCCGTTTATTGTCGAGCGCGAGCTGAACGTCGCGGTATCCGCAAGACGCAAAGGGGGCGACGGTCCGCTTCGGCCGGGCGAAGAGGCGGAAGTCACCGTGCTGGCGACCGATCCGCAAGGCAAGCCGGCGGCCGCGGAGTTGAGTCTGGCCCTGGTGGAGCAGGCCCTCCTGGATCGCTTTGCCTGGCCGATGCCTCCCATCCAGGAATTCTTCCGAGGCAGCGATCGCGAACCGGCGATCCGCACGACCTCGAGCATCACCTTTGCCTACCGCCCGGACACGCGCCCGATCAATCCACGGCTGCTGTCGGAGCAGCAGCGCGCGGAGCTGGCCCGGGAGGAGGCGGAGAGCCAGAAGCTCGCGGTTGCAGGCATGGGCGAAATGGGTGGGGTTGCGATAAGCATGGATTCGCCCCGTGCTTTCTCAGGTGATCTCGATATTCCGTTCTTGAGGGACAGGAATCCGGCTGGCCTTAATGAGAACGGTACGGCCGACTTCGATAGCCGCATTGATTTGATCACAGAATCGATTGCATATTCAGGGAAACCGGCGGAATCAGGAGTACAACCGTCGATTGCCCCTCCTGCCGTTTCCGAAAAGCTCGGCGAGGAACCGTCCTTGGACGGGAACATGGCGAAACGCCCCGAGCCGCCCAAAGCCACTCAGCCCGCGTCCGCCGGGGAGCCGATTTCGGGTGAAACGGCCTACTGGAATCCGTCGGTTCTCACCAATGCGGAAGGCAAGGCCACGCTCACGATCCGCATCCCCGAACGGACCACCGCGTGGTCGCTCGTCGCTCGCGGCATCACGGCAGATACCCTGGCCGGCGAGGCGGTCAGCCGCGTGGTTGCCCGAAAGGATCTTTTCGGCCAGATGAAATTGCCGGCGGCGTTCACCGAGGGCGACAAGGCCGACGTGCTCGTTTCCGTCCACAACGATGCGGTTGCCCAGGGCACGATCGACGTCGTGCTCAAGACCACGATCGACGGCCGGAGCGTCGAAGAGAAGAAGACCTTGGAGGTGAAATCCAAGGGGATCCACGAATTGCCGTTTGCGGTCGCTCTTGTGCGCCCGGAGCAACCGGCCGACAAGAACGCGCCGGCGCCAACGGTCGCCGATGTGCACTTTGAACTCAGCGTAACGGCCGGCCAGCAACGTGACGTCGTCCGCGAGACCGTCCCGCTCAAGCCCTACGGCATGACCGTCTACGCCACGGCCGGCGGCTCCGCCGAGTCCGACACGACCGTATGGGTGGAGACAACCAAAGATATGCCGGTCGCGTCCCCGAGTCTCCAGATCCTCGTCGGGCCCACCGTCGAGCGAAGCCTGATGGACGTCGTGTTTGCTCCCGCGCCTTTCTGCCAGAGCCAGTCGCTCTGGATCAGTTCCCACGAGGAGACGACCACCAGCGACCTGATGGCTTCGCTGGGGCTGCAACAGCTCCTGGGGCTTGGCCGCGATTCAGGCCCGGAGGCCCTGGCCTTGGACCAGCGGATCCGCTCCGCGGTCGGAATGCTGGTCAGCTCGCAGAAGGACGACGGCGGCTGGGGCTGGACCTGCTCCGGCCAGAAGAGCGACCGCTACATGTCGGCCCGCGCAGTCTGGGCGTTGGGCCTGGCGCGCCGGTCTGGCTACATCGTCCCCGAGGAGAACTATGAGAAGGCGCTCGGCTACCTGGCGGCGGAAACGGCCGCGGCCGGCAACGGCGACTACGAAACCAAGGCGGTCCTGCTGCATGCCCTCTGCGTGGCCGGCCGCGGCGACTTCGCCCTGGCCAACCGTCTGCACCGCGAGCGGCCCTCGCTCTCCTCCGCGGCAATGCTCTATCTCTCGCTGGCTTTCCTCCAGATGGACCGCCGCCAAATCGCCGCGGAACTCCTGGAACTTCTGGCCCGGCGCGATCTCGACCAGGAAAGCTCGCGCCGCACGAACGAGACGGGATCGCTCCCCTGGAACCACTCGCCGGTGGAACTGCGGGCGCTCTACGCCCTGGCGATCCAGGCGGTCAATCCGCAGTCGCCCAAGTCGAAAGAACTAATCGATTGGCTCATGGCCCATCGCACCGGCCACCGCTGGTCGCCCGACAAGGCAACCGGACCGGCCGCGCTTGCCCTCTGCCATTGGTTCGCCGCCAGCCGGTTCGCGGGCGAGCGGTACCGCTTGATCGTTTGGGTAAACGACCGCCAGGCCGTCGACCTGGAAATGGATCAAGCCAAACCGACCCATGTGATCGACGTCCCGGGCAGTCTCCTCGTCGCCGGCCGGCAGCGGATCCTATTGCAGCTTACCGGGCGCGGCCGCTACACCTACCAGGCGATCCTCGGCGGCTTCGTGCCGGCCGACAAGCTGCGGAGCACCACGACCGACTGGCGCGTGGACCGGACCTATGAGCCTGCGCCGCTGGTGCGCGACGGCAAGGAAATCCCCCGCGGGTTCGACATCCTCGCTGGCAGTTACCAGCGCTACCGGAACACGATGACCCAATTGCCGGTCGGTGAGCGAGGCCTGGTCCGCCTGGTGATCTCGCGGAACAGCCTCTCGGACACGCCGGCGGAGCACCTGGAGTATCTCGCCGTCACCGAACCGGTTCCCGCCGGTGCGGCCGTGGCGGAGGGCTCGATCCAGGGCAACGTCGAGCACTACGAGATCCAGCCCGGGGCGATCACGTTCTATCTCAGCAAGCACCGCAGCACGAGCACGGTCGATTACCAGCTCTACGGCTACTTGCCGGGCACGTACGCAGTCGCGCCCACGGTCGTCCGCAATGTCCACCGGCCCGAGCAGATAGCCGTGGCGCCGCCCAAAGCCCTGACGGTCCTTCCGGCCGGCGCCAAAAGCTCCGATCCTTACCGGCTCACGCCGCAGGAACTCTTCGCGTTGGGGAAGCTGGCCTTTGAGAGGAACGACCTCGCCGCGGCGCAAGGCCACTTGACCGAACTGATCACAAAGTGGAACGTGAACCGCGATGTCTACAAGCCGGCCGTGACCATGCTGCTCGACGCCCACCTGACGCTCGGCCCGGCGGCCAAGATCGTCCACTACTTCGAGGTCGTCAAGGAGCGGTGGCCCGACGAGCAGATCCCCTTCGCCAAGATCATGAAGGTCGCCGCGGCCTATCATGAGATCGGCGAGTACGAGCGGAGCTTCCTGGTCTTCCGCGCCACGGTCGAGAGCAATTTTACGCTCGAAAGCGGCGTGGCAGGGTTCCTTTCCTCTCAGGGCGAATTCCTCAAGAGCGTGGCGGTGATGGCCCGCCTCCTGCGCGAGTATCCGCCCGAGAGCTACGTGGCCGCGGCCGACTATGCCCTCGCCCAAGAGGTCTACTCCAAAGCGCCCGCGGCGGGCTCGGATCCGAAACTCCGCGAGGCGAAGCTCAACCGCGTGGATCTCGTTGCCCGCGCCTGGCGGATGCTGGAAAGCTTCCTCACCGCTTATCCGGAAGATCCGGCGGCCGACCAGGCCTCGTTCTCCGCGGCCAACGCCTTGCTCGAACTGGAGAAGTTCTCGGACGCCGAGGCCGCCTGCCGGCGCTATGCCGATCGCTATCCCAAGAGCGAACTCGCCGGCAGCTTCTGGTACATCATCGGCTACTGCCGCTTCGCCACCGGCCGGCACGAGCAGGCGATCGAAGTGCTCCGCAAAGTGGCCCAGTTCCAGGCGGGCGACGGCGGTTTGCGACTCAAACCCTCGGAGTCGAACAAGTGGCTGGCCATCTACATCCTCGGCCAGATCTACCATAGCCTCGGTCAGCCTGCTCAGGCCGTCGAGGAGTACCGGCGGATCGAGGACCGCTTCCCCGATGCGAAGCAGTCGATCGACTACTTCCTCCGCAAGGCGATCCAAGTGCCGGAGGTGACCACGGTGCGGCCGGGCGAGAAGGTCCAAGTGGAACTGGCATTCCGCAACGTCGCTGCCTGCGACGTCAAGGTCTACCGCATCGACCTGATGAAATTCGCCCTGATCCGGCAGAACCTGGCCGGTATCGCCGAGATCAACCTGGCCGGCATCCGTCCGCACCACGAGGCCACGGTCGAGCTGGGCGACGGCAAAGACTACCGGGACCGCACCAAGAAGCTCGCGCTGCCGCTGGCGGACGAGGGGGCTTATCTGGTGGTCTGCCGCGGCGAGAACCTCTACGCGAGCGGATTGGTGCTGCTCACGCCGCTGGAAATGGAAGTCCAGCACGATCCGGCCGCCCGGCAGGTCCGCGCAACGGTGAAGGACGCCGCGACCGCCAAGTACCTCGACGGTGTCGAGGTCAAGATCACCGGCAGCGGCAACTCCGATTTCATCTCGGGCAAGACGGACCGCCGCGGGCTGTTCGTTGCAGAAGGAGTGGTCGGTCCGCCCACGGTCATCGCCCAGGCAGCCGCCGGCCGCTACGCCTTCCACCGCAGCCAGGCGGAACCGGGCAAGCCGCCGATCGACGTGATCGCGCAGGCGCCGATCAAGTCCCCCATGCCGGTCCTGCCGTTGCCGCCAGCGGGGCAGGCTTCGTGGACAACCGTCGGAGTCCCGATCGGCGGTCCCGGCTCGACCGAAGCGGCCAAGCGGATCGAAGCCGCGCTCGACGCAACCACGCGACTCGATCTGAAGGAAGTTGCGCTCGAGGAAGTCGCGCGGCTCATCGAGCAGCAGCACCGGATCCCGATCCAGCTCGATCGGAAGGCACTGGAAGACGTCGGCATCCCGACCGACACGCCTATTACGTTCCGCGGCGCCGGCATGAAGCTGCGTTCCGCCCTGGGACTGATTCTGCGAGATCTGGAACTTACCTATCTGGTGCAGGACGAATTCCTCCTGATCACGACTCGGGAACGTGCCGAGTCCGAACTGACCACCGTGGCATATCTCGTCAGCGACCTCGTCCGGTTTCGCGACTCCCAAGGCAAGCCGTGGGCGGACTTCGATACGTTGATCGAGACGATCACTACCACGGTGATGCCTACAACCTGGGATGAAGTCGGCGGGCCCGGATCGATTGCGCCGATGGAATATCCAAACGCCGACGTGATTGTGCTCTCGCAAACCCAAGAGACGCACCGCGAGGTCGCATCGTTGCTGCAGAAACTGCGGATGATCGCCGGCCTCAAGCCCAGCGACGGTCAATTGCCCGTCAAAGAACGGCCGGCAGAGTCCGCCGCCGGCGCGATGCCGATGGGCGGAATGGGAGGCTTTGGGGCCGGCATGGGCGCGGCCGCTGCCGCCATGCCCACGGCCGAGGCCCCAGCGCCCGCCCCAGGAAACGAACTGCTCCGGGGGCTCCAGGAGACCAACCAGAGCCTGCAGAGCGGCCAGATCGAGCAACTCCAGGACATGTACCACCGCGGCATGGGCGGCATGGGCGGTTCGGTCGGCGCCGGAAAAGCATTCTGACCTGCACGGAAGAGGAGCCTTCGCACGTCGTGGCAAGCCAACTCCCCAGCTTCGGCAACGGCGCCATTGCCGCGACCGAGCGAATCGGATACGCTATTAGGGTGACCGGCAGGTTCAAATCTACCCGTAGCCGAAGTCGTGAGACTCTGGGCAGAGACGAAAAAAGGAAGTCTCACGACTTCGGCTACGGGTAAGTCGTTTTCTGCCACTCGCCTAAGGGGCATGCGGTGTCCCGCACCCCGTCGGGCAAATCAACACACGAAAGGACCATGATGCGGCTTTCACGAGTGGTAATGATCGTTTGTGCCGTTGGTGCGGCTCTCGCTTATACGCGGATGACCGCCCAGCAACCCCAATCCAAGCAAGCTGCGCCTCCGGTCCGTTCCGTCGGGGCCGATCCCAAGGCGACGGAGAGCGTCGTGGCCGTCGTCAATGACGAGAAGATTACCGATACCGAACTCAACGCCGCAGTGAACGGTCAACTTCGAGGCCGGCAGGCCCCGCCCGAAAGGGTCCAAGAACTCCGCGGACTGGTCCTTCAGTTGCTCGTCGATCGCCGGCTCATCGGCCAGTTCCTTGCGGAGAAAAAAATAGCCGCCGATCCCAACGAGGTCGACTCGATCATCACGGACATCAAGAAGCAAGTAGCCGACGCGGGGAGGTCCTTTGAGGACGTTCTGAAAATGCAAGGCCAGACCGAGGACTCGCTCCGAAAACGGATCGCCGCGGACCTGGCCTTCCGCAAGTACGCCGAGACAGGCGTTACCGATGCCGCCGCGCAGGAGTATTTCAAAGCCCACCAACAGGAATTGGACGGCACCGAGGTCCAGGCCAGCCATCTGTTGATCAAGGTCGAGAAAGACGCATCGGAGAAGGACAAGCAGGCGGCCCAGGACAAGGTCAAGGCGATTCGCCAGGAAATCGAGAAGGGACTAGACTTCGCAGCAGCCGCCAAGAAGTATTCCGCCTGCCCCAGTTCGTCCGAAGGCGGAGACCTCGGATTCTTTCCCCGCCACGGGAAAATGGTGGAACCGTTCGCCGCCACAGCGTTTGCCCTGAAAGATGGGGAATTAAGCCACCCGGTAGAGACGCAGTTTGGCTGGCACTTGATCAAGGTCACGGGCCGGAAAACGGGAGAAAAGGACTTTGGACAGGTCCAGGACGAGGTGAAAGAGGTCCTCGCGGGCCAGCTTTGGGATAAAACGGTCGCCCAGCAGCGGCAGGGAGCCAAGATCGAGATCCGCAACTAAAGGCTCTCCGCGGCGTCAGGATAGGGTATTCGGACGGTAGTTCTCGGGTTTTGCTGGAACCTGGCAACTTGCCGCCCAATGCTGTATACGCCACCAACCTCCGACGCTATAATTCACGCGGTGCGAGGCTCCCATCGTTTGGGCTGCCGGTTCGCCTGTATTTCCGTTCGGCCCGATGCAGGTTCGCTCGGGCCCAGTAGCCCAGCATGGGAGAGATCTTCGTGGGCAAGAAGTTGTACGTTGGAAACCTCGGTTTCAAAGTGACCAGCTCTGAGCTGGAGAGATTGTTTTCCTCGTTCGGCACCGTCGAGAGTGCCCAGGTGATCGAGGATCGTGAGAGTGGCCGCAGCAAGGGGTTTGGCTTGGTCGAAATGGCCAGCGATACACTGAACCCGCCGACCACATTATAGGTGTGCGACGGGGAAACGCCCGAGCCCGAGAACCCGTCGCCGAACGTCCACGACCAGTTGAGAATCTTGATATCGCCGGCCAGCTTGGTCGTATCGGAGAATTTTACCGTCAGCGGCACGCAGCCCGATTCGGGGTCAGCCGAAATTCCGATTTCCGGTTTGGGATATACCGTGATTGGAATCGTACCCAGTACGGGGCCGCCCGCCGTGGCCCGGAACTCTACGGTGTAAACCCCCGGATTGGAATACACATTGAACGGGTTGGCTAAAACAGATATGCCGCCGTCCTGAAACGTCCAGTGGTAGGTAGTAGCGCCGGCAGGGGGAGTGAAATTGACGCTTAACGGTGCGCACCCTTTGGTGACGTCGGCGGTTTGGGAGAAGAGCAGGACACTCTGGAGGAGTGTCAAAAGGGTTATGGAAAAACGCATAACAGACTGGGAACGATTAGTTTTTATGTTTAATGCCTGGTGAGCAGTTGGGCAGAGGCCCTTGAAAACGAAGTGCCAAATTAGGACTATTTTGTGCTTAAAAGGATCAATCTGTGAGGAAGAGGTAAAAATCTTGCGGAAAGTTGTCAAATTTGCCAAATCCAAACAATTTCGTCCACGATCACTACACCATTTTCCTGCTCTATGCGCTGTTTCGTTTTTACCCTGCTGGCCTGTTTCTCCCTGTTTTTTGCTAATCTCCAGGCTCAGAGTTATACCTTTCAACACGAATCCCTGCCCTGTCTGAACAAAAAATTTACCATTGTCGCGCATATTTTTAAGGATACCCTGGGAAATTATGGCGTCGCGGAAGCCGATATCATCAAGGCTGTCCAGGATATGAATCCGTTTTTCGCTCCCATCTGCGTTTCCTTCGAGGTTTGCGAATTCCGGTACCACGACAATAAACAACACGATATTCTGGAAGATACCAACACGGAGCTGCCCCAACTGAAAACCCAGTACCACGCCGACCGCCGGATCAACATGTACTTCGTCACTTTTTTCTCCAGCGACATCGGCGCCTGTGGAAACGCCGACCTGGGCGGTATCGGCAACCCGACTTCTTCGGGTATTCTCATCCGCAAAGACTGCGTCAACGCCCGGACTTTTGCGCATGAAATGGGGCATTTCTTCAGTCTGCAACACACCTTCGAAGGGAATGGCACCGAATTGGTCAACGGCACCAACTGCACCACTGCGGGCGACGGCCTCTGCGATACGCCCGCCGACCCCTATATCCCAACCGAACCGCTTTCGTCTTACGTGGATGACAATTGCGTATTTATCAGCCCGAAAACGGATGCCAACGGAGAATACTACAACCCCG
>JABWBD010000248.1 GCA_013360685.1 Pirellulales bacterium | reverse complement strand
CTTCGGATACGCATGCCCCCGATGCTGGACGAAGGCCTCGGCCGCCGGCACTCCGGCCTGCTGCCCGCGCATCCCCATGTGCCGCTTCATCGATTCGATGTACTCGTCCATGCCGTGGTGCGACATCAGCCAGTCGCGCTGGCTGGCGTGGCAGGCCAGCATCTCGGTCTTCTTGTCCATCTGCGCCGTTACGTCGATGAAGGTCGTCGGCTGGACGGGGTTGCCCAACGGGTCGATCCCTTCGATCGGGTCGCAATAGTAGAGGTAGGGCGTGCCCGAGCCTTCCAGGACCGGCAACTCCGAGACGTTCGGCCCGGCGTAGAGGAAGCTGGCCGCGCGGGCCAGGAGCGATGCCTGCTCGTGGTCCATCATGTAGTCCTTCGGCGCATGGGCGAAGACGAGCGACGGCGCGATCCGCCGGAAAAGATCGTAGGTCTTCCTCAAGGCCGCCTTGTCGTAGACCACGAAGCCGTCCTTCTCGTCGATGCAGTGATACGCGGCGCCGATCAGCGATGCCGCCTTGGCGGCCTCCTGAGTGCGGATGCTGCTGATGTCCCAGCGGTTGCGCGTGGCCGTGCCGCAGTCGCCCGGCGCCGCCGTGGCGATATGGAGCTCCCAGCCCTGTTGGGCCAATCGCATCATCGTGCCCGTGCAGAGAAACTCGGCATCGTCGGGATGGGCCATGAATGCCAGGGCTACGCGTCGCTGGAGCTGTTTCATCGTCTGTTCCGTTTGCTAGAAATTGGGGGTCTCACGATTCGGGGAGGGCGAGATTCTCGCCGAGGGTGATGAAACGGTCCCCTGACCGCTGCGGTGCGTGCGGCTTGGCGAGAGCCTCTCCCGGTGTTACCTGTGGGCGTGTTGATGCCTCAGAAGCCTCCAGTATACCGGTTGGACGGCGGATGGGAATTGTCGATGGGCAACTTTGGAGACGCCGCACAGCCGCCTGACGAGCGGCCTGGACGTAAACAGGACTGGCGCTTGGGTTTACGCAAACCTATTGACCCGCAGCTTGCTTCATCGCGTCGACCTGTGCCGACGGGGCATAATAGATGGTCATCGCGGCCAGAATAATCCCGCGTTCTGGGCCGGATTTTTCTTCCAGCGTGAGTTCGCTTTCGCGGCCGGCTCCGGTGCCGAAGGTGTCAGCCATGGAGGCGCCAAGAGTCATCGAAAGGGGGCTCTCCGGCTGCTCAGCAGGAGGCTCCGGCAGTCCGTCCAGGCCGACCGTGTAATAGACGGCCGTGATCATGCCGAGTTGCTGGCCGAACCCCTGCCCCGCAGCGACGGTGCTGTCGGCCGGGGCAATGATGAACTCCTCCTGCTTGTACTGGCCGCCGCTGCCCGTCGTCCAGCCGGCAAACTGGGATTTCTGCCCCGCGGCGAGGTGCCAGAATTTCGAGGCCGACGGATGCTCCCGCGTCTTGCCGAGGATGTTGATGCCGTCGACAAACAGCGAGAGATAGGCGGGGCGAGGGCTGGCGCTCTCCACGCGGATCTGATACGTGTCGCCCGGCTCCAGCGCCACGTAGAACCGGTCCTTCACTGGGACCCACGGGCGCTGCTGCCCGTCGACAACGATCGACATGCGATAGGGGCACTGGGAATCGACGAGGGGGTGGGGCCGGTTGCGGAGAATGGCGCGATATTGATTTTCCTCGTTGTACGGTCCCGGAGCAAACGGCAGGTAAGTGTTGGCAAATGGCTTGGGATCGAGGCCCACACTGACGATCCCGCCGGGTGTCCAGCGCCGTAATTCCCAACTTTCACCCATGTAAGCGGCATCGCTGAGCGTGAGGAAACGGCTGGTCTGCGCATCGGCGACAGCACTGCTGTCGCGGACATCGATCAGCCGGGCCTCGACATCCAATTCGGGCCTCGACTCTCCAGGCGGCAACTGCCGCAAATCGGTCAGCGTTCCTACCACCAATCCATCCATGCCACCTACCTTTTTTGACGCGGCAAGGAGCGATTCCCGTTTGCCCAGATCCGCGAGCGACATGCCGGCGAAAGCAGCCCGCATCTGCCGATCGTCAATCACGCGGTACTTGCCTTGCGAAGTCCGCAGCAACTGTTTTCCGAGCTGCTCGGCGAACAAGTCGCCCTGCGGGCCGAGCGACCCGCCCAGTTTTTCATCGGCGCCCTGCCGAACAATGAATTGGGGCAGCACCCCCACACGGCGGTAGCCGTTCTCGACAATCGCGCCCTGCAACTGCTCCGCCACGACGGATACCGGAAGCGGTTGAGCCTCTGCAACCGTCAGCGCGGCGAAAAACGCGGCAACGTACGACATCACTTTCTCCTTCACTCTCACGGCGACGGATTGGCCACACGAACCACGCGAAATCCGCTAATCGCTTGATTGGCGGCGGGAAGCGCGCCGTCGCGGTCGGTCGGACGGCAGGCCGAGGCCGCGGTCATCCAGTGCCCCCCTCGCAGCACACGCCGGGAGGTTGCATCCGGCTGCGCGGGTCCGGCCGGATCCGAGCGAGGGCTCCGAGCGTAATAATCCGCTTGGAACCAGTCGCCGCACCATTCCGACACGTTGCCGGCCATGTCGAAGAGGCCAAACTGGTTGGGCTTCTTTTTCGCCACCTCGTGCGTGCTGTAATCGGCGTTCTTGTTGAACCAGGCAACCTCTTCCAGTCCCAAACCGGTCCGGACGGCCGAGTCGTACGGGCCCGTATCCCCCGCGCGTGCGGCGTATTCCCATTCGGCCTCGGTCGGCAGGCGATAGCTCTGCGCCGGCAGACGCTCCCTTTCGGCCAGCCGCCGGCAGAACTCCAGGGCTTCGTCGTAGCCGACACTCTCCACGGGATAGTTGGCCGTGTTGAAACCTTGCACCGCACTATGCTTTTTCCCTCCGGAAGCAAAGGCACTGGGATTCGCGCCCATGACCTGCGCGTACTGCTGCTGAGTGACCTCGGTTGCGCCCAGGTAGAACGGGCGAGTGATCTCGACTTCGTGCGGCGGCCGTTCGTTCTCGTGGCCCTCGGCGGCGCCCATCAGGAATCGGCCGGCCGGGATCAACATCAGCCGCATTCCAAGGGAATTGACGATCTCGTGGTCGAGCTCCGCCACGCGGCCGAACTCGAAATCGCCGACGATCTTGCCGTAGAGCTCGGGCGTCTGGAGCAGGTTGCGAGCCCGCGCCACGTGGGCCTTGGTCTTGGCGTGCGCGTAGCGGTAGAGTTCCAGCAGCGACACCTGCTGATCGCGGTTTCCCTCGTCGCGATCCGCGGCCCCGGCCAGCCCTTGCAGGACAAAATTCATGAAGACGCCGTGGCCGAAATCGGGATCTTCCACGGAGACCTGCGACTTGTCGCAACTGCTCAGAACGACCACCCCGTGAGGCGGCTGCTCCAGGGCGCCGGCGAACCCTCGGGTCGGATCCTCCTGGCCGACGGCCCGCACGCCGCCCGGCCGAGGATCGTTGCGGCAGGCATCGATCAACACAAGTCGCATGCCGGCCGGCGAGGCCTCGAGGAGTTTGAAGAGGCGATCGACGGAAACGAGCGAGTCGGGCCTTTCCAGCCGTGCATCGGTGGGGCAGAGGTAGCTGATCCCATCGAGGAAAACGCCGTGCCCGCTGAACGCCACGACCACGAGGTCGCCCTCGCCGGCGAGCCCGGCTTGCGCCAACCTCCTGCCGTCCGGCGTAAGCTTGCCCAAGAGGATTTCGAGTTGCGTATCGATGTTCGACTTGAAAGGGAGATAGCGACGGTCGCGGGCCTGGTCTTCCAGAAGGATGACATGGTCGTCGGCGAAACCGGCTCCCAGCAATCGCTGTTGCAGACCGCGAACGTCGCGGCCGCAATATTTCAGATCGGCTACCTCGGCGTAGTCGTCCACGCCGATCAGGAGGGCCCATTTTTGGCTCGACGGGCGTGTGCGCGAGAGGTTCTTCTCGCCGGCGGAGGACGGCCCCTCCGCCGCGACGCACCGGAAAGCACAAATCCCGATCGCCAGGAGAGTCCCAGCCCAAGTAGGTCGTGCCATGGAACTGCTCGCCGCTGAAGTCTCGTGTGCCGGCGCTGCTTATTCTACGCGCCAGAGCCGTGGAGAGTATGGGCGCGCATGGACTCTGGCTTTAGATTATTCACCAGACCGAACGAGGAGCAATAAGCCCGTGGGTGGATGGGGCTGGGCGGGCTCTATTCCACCCCCCACTCCGGCCGGGAATTGCCTGCCGGTCACTTGCACTTCTGGCCGGATTTCGCCAAGATCATGGGCATCCTGTAACTCTTCCCGCCCCATAACAATCCTTTGGGAGGTTCGATGATGATCGACGGCAAGCTTGGAGTGGCCATTCACGGGGCGGGACAGGTCGCCTACGCCCATGCGGCAAGCTGGCTCAAGAACCCGCATGTCAAGATCGTATCGGTGAGCAGCCGCAAGAAGGAAAGTGCCCAGAAGCTGGTCGACAAGGTTGGCCTGGACTGCGAGGTGGGCGACGACTTCGACCGCATCCTCAAGGACGGCCGGGCGGACATCGTCAACCTCAGCGGTCCCAACCACGTCCACACCCCGCAGGGAGTCGCCGCGGCCCAGGCGGGCAAGCATATCCTCATGGAAAAGCCGATGTGCGTCTCCATGGAGGAAAACCGGGCCCTGCGCGACGCGGTGGCCAAGGCTGGCGTCAAAAGCGTGGTGAGCTTCGTGCTCCGCTGGAACCCGCTGTTTGAGAATATCAAGTCGCTCCTGGCCGCCGGGGCGGTCGGCGAGCTGTTCTACATCGAGGTCGATTACTGGCACGGGCTGGCCGAGTGGTGGACCGGGTTCGATTGGGGGCGGACCTACGCGTCCGGCCGCAGCACCATGCTCACCGGCGGCTGCCACGCGGTGGACGCCATCCGCTGGTTCGCCGGCAACGAGGTCGCCGAGGTTTCCGCCTTCAGCAACAACAAGAAGGGCAAGTTCGAGTACGACGCCAACGTGGCGGCCGTGCTGAAATTCGAGAACGGCATGATCGGCAAGACCTCGGCGCTGTTCGACGGCGAGATGCCCTACCAGTTCAACATCGACCTGGCCGGCACCGAGGGGACGATCCGCGACAACCGCGTCTGGTCCAAGAAGCTCTTCCCCGGCCAGACCGGCTGGACCACGATGCAGACGATCCTGCCCGACTCCGGCGCCGTCGAACATCATCCCTTCGACTTCGAGGTGAACCACCTGGTCGATTGCATCCGCGAGAACCGCGAGTCGCACGTCAACATCGCCGATGCCTACCGCACCCACGAGGTCTGCATGGCCATCGACCGTTCGCTGGCGCAAGGCGGCCCGGTGAGGCTGCCGCTGGAGTAGAGCTTAGATCTTAGCGCTTAGATCTTAGGACCTGGAGTGCGGGATAGGGACTGCGCTCCAAAGGGCTATCTTTCGTACCGGCTTGGCCGCATTAGGACGATTTCATGACTTCGCGTGAACGTTGGCTGGCTCTGCTCAGCCGTGAGCGGCCTGACCGCATTCCAACCGATTACCAGGCCACTCCCGAGGTCACGGCGCGCCTGCTTAGAGACCTCGACTGTGCCGATGAACCGGCCTTGTGGAAAAGGCTCCATATCGACCGCCGCAAGATCCTGGAGCCGAAATGGAAACTGCCGCATCACCCGGATGATCCCGGGGCCGACATGTGGGGCATCCGCTATCGCAAGGCCGACTACGGGGCGGGCGTGTACGACGAACCGGTCCACATGCCGCTGGCCGGCGCGGAAACGGTCGACGAGGTCCACGCCCACGCCTGGCCGTCGCCGGATGATTTCGACTACGAGGCGATCACTCGTGCCGTCGAGGCCGACGACGGGACGTATCCGGTCCACGTCGGCGTTTATGAACCGTTTCTTCTCTACGGCTATCTGCGAGGGCTGGAGCGGGCTTTTGAAGACCTGCTCCTGCGGCCCGAGGTCGCCGGCGCCATCCTGGGGCACATCTACGAGTTCTACGAAGAGTACAACCGCCGCAGTTTCGAGGCGGGCCGGGGGCGGATCGACACGACCTACGTGGCCGAAGACCTCGGCGCTCAGACCGGGCCCTTGATGAGCCTGAAGACATACCGCCGCTTCCTGCTTCCAAACCAGAAGAGGATGGCCGACCTGGCCAGGTCGTTCGGCATCCACGTGATGTACCACACCGACGGCGCTGCCCGGCAGTTCCTGCCCGACCTGATCGACGTGGTCGGGATCGAGATCCTCAACCCGATCCAGTGGCGCTGTCCCGGGATGGAGCGGGAGAAGCTGGTGGCCGACTTCGGGGAGCGGGTCATCTTTCACGGTTCGATCGACAACCAGCAGACGCTCGCTTTCGGCACCGTGGACGACGTGGTCCGCGAGGTCCGCCAGAGCGTGGAAATCTATCGCGGCGCTCGCTGGATTTGCGCCCCCTGCCACAACATCCAGCCGGTCAGCCCGACGGAGAACATCGTGGCGATGTACGAGACGATCCAGGAGCTTGGGGGGCTCTAAACGACCGCGCAGGATTCCGGGGGAGAATCATCGCCGTGTGGCATCGCTGCCTTGGAGTTGGACGAGTTCTCCATCCGGAAAGACTTGCCACAACTCCAAGCAGAGCGGCGCGAAGCACGACGACGCTTCCCACTGCTTGTGATTGTGGCAGGTCCCGCGCACGTGGAGGATCCGTTCCATCACAAGCAGTGCCACACCGCGGGCCGGCCATCCGGAGTTGTGCCGGGTCTTTCAGTGCGTATGTTCTTCCTTGGGTTTCGCGGAGAGATCCTTGGTCATCTGGACGATCTCTCGGCCGCCCTTGTAGCCCACGAGGAACAGGAGCAGGGCATACCAGGTGATCGACGCGAAAACCATGATGCCCCAGAACAACGCGAGTGGATTCCAAACGAGCGAGTCCATGGTTACTTGATCTCCTGTTCGCTCATGAGCCCCGGGATCGGCCCGGCGACGCCGCGGCCCATCGCGTGGCCGATCAGGCTGCCGACGATCATCCCGCCGATCGCCAACGCGAACGCGGCCAGGCCGGCGGTTTCGGGTTTAAGCTGCTCGGCGGGATTCTTGACGATTGCGTTGTAGATCAGGAACGTGATCGGCCCGACGGCCCCGAGAATAATCGAGGCGACCGCGCCCCAACTGTTGGCCTTTTTCCAATAGAGCGAGCCGACCAGGAGCGAGAACATGCTGGCCATGTAGATGTTGCCGGTAACGGCCAGGTAGTCCCATGCCCGGCCGGGCATCTCGTACAAGAGCCCGTAGAAAACGAGAAACAACCCGATGAGCACGACCAGCGATCGGACGACCAGCAGTTTCACCTTCGGCGAGGGCGGAGTCTTCATCAGCGGCATCACCAGGTCGTTGTAGATCACCGTTGCCCAGGTGAGAAGGTAACCGCTGTCGGTCGACATCTCCGCGGCGAGCATGGCGGCGATCATGATGCCGATGATGCCGGCCGGCAGGAGTGTGTTCAGATAATGCGGCATGGCCGTGAGGCTATTGACCCCTTCGGGCAAGCCGCCCTGCCGCCAGAAATAATAGAAGGCCGCCGCGCCCCAGAGACCGGGCAACGCAAACCGTCCCACGAAATAGAACGCGGTCCGGCGGTAGACCTTCTTCGCCGTCCGGTCGTCTTTGGCGCTGAGCACCCGCGCGATCGTGGTCTGCCAGGTGGTGACGATGGCGAGGGCGAGGACCGCTTGCCAAAGGACCCAGAACCAGCCGATCTCGGGCGAGGCAAAGGGATCGAAGGGGTGCCCCATCTTGAACGATTCGTTCTTCACCGTGTCGACGAGCACCGCCCCTTCCTGATGCGCCTGCATCAGTCCGTCCACCAATGCCGGCCAACCGATGCTCTTGATAACAAGCACGGAGGTGATCACGATCCCGAGCCCCATCACCAGGAACTGGATGTAGTCGGTCACCAGCACGGAGAGCATCCCGCCGAGGACCGTGTAGACGAGCACGATGGCCAAGAGCGAGATCATCGTGATCTCAAGGTACTGGGCAGGCAGTCCGGTGACGTGGACGAGGAATTCGCCGCCGAGGCGGAGGAAGATCCCCATGTTCAATACGCCGCCGAGCACGACGACGAGGCCGGCCAGCCAGCGGACGTGCTTGCCGAACCGCTTCTCGAACAATTCGGGGATGGTAATCACCCCGGCGCGCCGCAGGGGCCCGATCACGAATCCCGTCAGCCCCACCATGAGCATCGCCACGGCGATGAGCACGCCGGGCGTGCCGCCGGCAAAGCCGCTGCTGAAGCCCATCTGGGCGGTGTACATCACGGTGACGATACCCACCTCGGTGGCCGCCAGCGAAGCCACGCCGAGGTTGATGTCCATTTCGCGCCCGGCGACGGCGAAGTCCTCGACGTCGCGAACGTAGCGCCGCATCCAGATCCCGGCGGCGGTGCAGCCGATCAGGTAGACGGCAATGATGATCCAGTCGAGCGGTCCCATCAGCATCATGAGAAGTGTCTCCCGTTGGTCTCGGGCACCGCCGGCGAGCGCGGTGAAAGGAGGAAAGTCGGGAAAACGCGAGTATAATTGCCCCGGACGAGAGGATCAAGTTACCCGAAAAGCCGCTGGTCCGGCGGCGGTGGTGAAGAAGACGGCGGCGCGGGCTTGCTCGGGGAACTGCTCGCGGTAAGCTTGGATCCACTTGTCCAAGAAGGCGTCAGCGGCCGCGGCCTCAATCAGAGCCCAAACGCTCCCCCCGAAGCCGGCACCGAAGGCCGACGCCGCCACGGCGCCTGCCGAGCGTGCGGATAGGGCAAGATACACGGTCTCGGGCACCTGGTTGCCCAGGAGCTGTTCCGAGGCGAGTTGGGACCGATCAACCAACTCGCCGAAGCGGGCCAGGTCGCCTCGCGCGAGGGCATCGCCGGCCGCCGGCAGGATCTGCTCGTTTTCCGTGAGAAAGTGCTCGAGGCGCGTGAGGAGGGCTTTGGGGTCCATCTCTCCGGGCCGGGCGTGCTGGACGATCTGGGTCAGCCGGCCAACGGCTTCCGGACCGCTGGCCAAGGCGGCGGCCAGGTAACGGTCGTCGCATCCGGTGGCCTCGCGCCACAACTCGGTGATCTTCGACAGCAGGCGCGACGCCCGGTTGTACTTCTCCATCGCCGAGCCGGTCTTCTCCGCCGCCACCCCACTGCTGCCGATCGCGAAGGTGTAGCCCGAGGGGACCGGAAGCAGGCGTTCAAAGCGGACCGGGCAGTAGGAATACTGGCTGACATGGCCGGGTCTGGCATTGAGGATCGCCGTATGGTCTTCGCTGCCGCCGAAGGTTCCCACGCCCCGGTCACCCACGAGCGAGCCAAACGTCTGGCCGTTTTCGACCGTGCCCAGATAACCGGCCAGATCGGTGAGATCCATGATGTTTTCCCGAAACTCGGGCCGATCTTCCAGGGCGTTTACTTCCGCCAGGGCGAGCCAGGTGGCCACCATCATTGCGCTGGAACTGCTCATGCCGGCGGCTGGCGGAAGGTCGCTGGCCAGCGCGATATCGGCGCCGCGCTCGATGCCCGGGAAATTCCTGGCCACGCGGCGCGCGACGGTCATGGGATAGTTGGACCAGTGGCCGGCACGCGGCACGAGTTCCGGATCGAGGTTGAATTCGACGGTATCACCGCAAGCGGCGTCGCATACTCGTATTCGGCGGTCTTGGCGCGGCGAGGCAGCCAGGCAAAACCCACGTTCGGCAACGGCAACCATGGTCCGGCCGCCGGCGTAGTCGGTATGCTTGCCGAGAACCTCGATCCGTCCCGGCACGAAGTACGCGTGCCGGGGCGCCTCCGGGCCCATCTGCCGCAAGGCGATCTCGGCCCGGGCGAAACGATCGGCCTTCGCGCGTGCGGCGGCTGTGCCCAGACCGGAATCGAGCAGTTGCCGAGCCACGGATTTCACGTCGGTCAACTCGCCCTGAAACCCCAGATGCCGGATCACAGGTTCACCTCCTTGCCCTCGAGCTTCTCGGCGATGGAGGCGATGTCGCGGCGGCTGGTCAGGTCGAGCACTGGGGCCCGCACCATCACGGCCCGGAACGAGTGGCCGAGCGTGTCGATCGTATATTGCACGGCATCGGGGATCTCGAACTCGCCGCGGGCGGACGGCTTGATCTTGCGGCATGCCTCGAAAATAGCCGGCCCAAACCGCCAGCAGTTCATGCTCAGCCAGAGAGGACGAGGCAGAGCGGCCAAGGTCGCCGGATCGGGTTTTTCGAGGATCCGTACGAGCCGCCCATCCTGGTCCACCTTGCCGACGGCGAACTGGCGAATGCGGTCGGCCGAGATATTGCTGCCGGCGAACATCGCTTCCTGCTCGAAGAGGGCCGTGGCGAAGCCCTCCTGGTCGCGAAGCTGGCTGAGTGCCTCCAGCGGATAGTAGTTGTCGGAGTTGATGACCAGGAAGGGCTCACCGCCGGCAAACGGCTCGGCCGCCGCCACCGCATCGGCCGTCCCTCTCGGCGCGACCTGGACGGCGAACTCGATGCGGACCCGTGCCGGGCGGACCTGCTCCTGGTAGTACTGCCGGATCGCGTCGTGGTCGGGCGCCACGACGAGGCAGATCCGGCGGTAGCCCGCGTCGGCCAGGGCGGAAATCACGTAGTCGAGGAACGGCCGGCCGATAGGGATCAGCGCCTTCACGCCGGTCTCGGCCATGCTCGCCTGCTTTTCATCGAGACGGACCGCTTCATCTTGCCTCCGCATGCGGGTGCCAAGCCCGCGCGCGAGGATTACCGCTTTTTCCATAGGCGACGCAGTCATTCGCAACCTTCCTAACTGGCTGTGGCAACGCAAGATACGCCATTATCCACGTCGGCGGGGATTTGCCAAGGACAGTGCGTGGAGCGTGGAACGTGGGGGGCGTTTTTGAACGAGTTTCGTGGTGTTGCGTGCTAGCCGGGGCGAGGCATGTGGTGACAAACACCGTGGTGGTATGCACTTGCGCTTGCGGATCAGCGAGGACGCGCGGCTTCGCCGAAGGTGGGGGTGTTCAAGAACGGCTTCTCGTCGCCGAAGCTTCGGGCATGCTGGACCATCGACTCTGGTCCTTCGGCCTCCTCGATTTGGCGGACAAACTCGCGAATCTCCAGTTTTTCGGACGTGGCTGTCGGGCTGGGAGGAGCGTGGAGTGTGGAGTGCTGTGTCCAATCACATGAGCGCGACCCCCGCCGAAAACCTTTGGTGGAGCGACGTGCTGGAGAATGGCCCCGGCTCGCCGCACGCCGCCTACTTTGATATTAATTGGCACCCGGTCAAAGAGGAACTGCGGAACAGAATCCTTCTACCCATCCTGGGAGATCAATATGGGCAGGTTCTTGAATCGGGTGAACTGAAGCGGGAGTATCGAGAAGGGGCGTTTTGCTTGCGGTACTACCAGTCGCTTCTGCCGATCGACTCACGGACATACCGAATGATTCTGACGCACGGGCTGCCTGCGCTGAGGGAGGCCCAGCCAAACGACTCCGCGGAACTGCGCGAATTGGAGAGCATTGTCACCGCGCTGGAGCACCTGCCCGAACGCACGGAGACCGAGCCTGGCATCGTCGCCGAACGGCAGCGAGAGAATGAGGTGATTAAGGGCCGGCTCCGTATGCTGACGGAACGCGCAGCGGCGGTTGCCGAATTCATTCGCCGCAACGTGCAGGAGTTCAACGGAACGCCCGAAGACCCACACAGTTACGACCTCCTCGATAAGCTGCTGGACCGTGGGCGGGTTATTTGTTGACCCGTCCGGCTTGGCCGTACTGACCAACATCTACAGTCGCTTCATCGACCAGCGGCGTGATTTCCGCGAGGTGGCGCACCAGTCGAAGCTGCTGATCTTCCGCACGGCCATGTCGAGCGAATTGCACTTGCTCGCCCAAATGGCTCTCGAAGCTGAAGAACGGGCCGAAGAGGATGAAGGTTCCATCGTTTGT
This sequence comes from Pirellulales bacterium, assembly GCA_013360685.1. GTDB lineage: Bacteria > Planctomycetota > Planctomycetia > Pirellulales > Thermoguttaceae > JABWBD01. The sequence goes on along the minus strand of JABWBD010000248.1, from coordinate 850 downwards.
TCCGACAGGACTGCCCCGCAGATGCCTGCTCGGAAAGAGAAAGGAACCCTCCGTCATTGGTAGCGTGAGCGATCCTACGCTTGCGGTGCACACAGACTCGTCTCGGCCTCATCGTCCTCGTCTTCCAGGCTTGCCGAATGCGTGATGCGAATGCCATGCTCCCGGATTTTATTCCGCAGGAAGCCCCGCGTCATGCCGAGCATCTGCGCCGCTTGTGTCTGGTTTCCTCCCGTGTGTCTGAGCACGCTAGTCAACAAGATGCGCTCGACACAGGCAATGGTGTCGGCATAAAGGGACTGTGTGCCCTCGCGGATTTGGTCATGGATAAAGCCGTAGAACGGGCTCATGGGGCTGTCTTGGTCCGGCAGCTCGGCCGCCGTGCCGCTGACCGCAGCTCGCAGTTCGACGGGCAGGAACTCCGGCAGCAAGACCGGCCCTGTCGCCTGCAACATTGCCTGCTTGAGCGCGCTTTGCAACTCTCGCACGTTGCCCGGCCATGAATACCCGACCAGGAGGTCCATCGCATCCGAGGAGACTTCGGATAACGTCTTGCCTAGCTCCGGGCCAAAGAGGGCGAGGAAATGTTCGACCAGGAGCGGAATATCGCTGCCGCGCTCGCGGAGCGGCGGCAGGAGAATTGGGAATCCATTGAGGCGATAGTAGAGATCGGACCGGAACCGGCCTTGGCCAACCATCGCGTCCAGATCGCGGTTCGTGGCCGCGACAATCCATGCGTCGCTTTCGATCGTCTCGTTGCCGCCGACGCGCTCGAACCGCTTGTCCTGGAGTACTCGTAAGACTTTGCTCTGCATCAGCGGGGTCATGTCGCCGATCTCATCAAGAAACAAGG
>JABWBD010000247.1 GCA_013360685.1 Pirellulales bacterium | reverse complement strand
CTCACGCCTTGCGGCCCAGCATCCAATCCAGCGCGCCCGACGTCTGGTAGACCAGCGACTCGGGATAGTACGTAAACGGCGTGAAATACTCGAACGTCAGATAACCGTGATAATCGATCGCCTCCAGCGAGTCCATCACGGCGGGCCAGTTCGTGGTGCCGTCCAAGAGCGGCCGGAACGTGTGCAGGTTGAACTCGTGGACCTTCTTGTTGTATTCCTTCAGATGCACGTTCTTGATCCGCTTGCCTAACATCGGGATCCAGTGTTCCGGGAAGTGGTACAACATGATGTTGCCCGTGTCGAAGTGCACGCGGACCCGGTCCGACTGGAAACTGTCGACGAAATCGTTCATCTCCTGCGGGGTGTGGAGATAGCCGTTGACGAAGATGTTCTCGACGTTCAGGTAGACGCCGGCCTTTTCGGCCTCCGCGATCAGCACGCGCATCGCCTCCTTGGCTCGCCGGTCGCAAACGTCGAACGGAATGGGCGGCACGTCTTCCAGCCACGGCACATACGTTGCTCCCGGGACGACGAGCAGGTTCTCCGTGCCCAAGAGCCTTGCCGCGCGGACCATCTTGACTGCCAGATCGAGCCCTTTCTTGCGCCGCTGGGGATCTTCGTGCGTCAGCGTGTACGGCCAGAACAGGAAAGAGCAGACGCCGCTGATCTCGATACCGGCATCGCGGGCCATCTTTCCGCACTCTCGGAGATGAGCGTCGCCGGCTTCGGGGGAAAGATCGCCTTCCAGGGCATAGTTCACCTCGACGCCGTCGAAGCCCGCGTCCTTGCAGATCTCGAAACACTGCTTGAGGCTCATTTTGTCCGGATAGGGCAGTGCCCAGAGATTGATCGACTTCTTCATGTCGTAGCGTTTCGCGGGCTTCGCGCCGGTGGCCGGCTGCGGCTTGGCTCCTCCCGCGCCTTCGGCGGCCAGCCCCTGCGAGGCGACCAGGGCGCTGCCGAAAGCAGCCGTGTACGCCAGCATTTCCCGGCGGCTCAGACCGTTGGAGGAACGAAGGGCGGACGCATCTTCGGGTCGGCCGGTCATGACGAATCTCCCTTGGGTGGTGCGAAACCTGGAATGGTTTGATTTCGAATTGCTTTCGAGCCCTGCCCGGAAACCGGGCGGACGGCCCCAATTCTACGAGGCGGAGCCGCGTCCGGTCAATGGTTGACTATTCTGCGCGTCTTGGCCGGGCCCCGCTCACCGCTCTTGCCTTATCTTAGAACGGTGATTACATTCGCCAATAGGGTACGTCGCAACGTAGGGAGCCACTGGGATGCTGAGACAGAACCACCGCGAGTGGCGATGGATGGCTGCGGCCATCCTCGCCTGCGTGACGGTCGGATACGTCTTCGCCGCGAAACCGGACCCGCAACCGACGAACGAGGTCCGGATCGTCTCGCCGCCGAACCACGCCGTGCTCTTGTCGGGAAGGTTCGAGGTGATCGCGAAAGCGCCTGACGGCAAGTTCGTTCTGGACGGGGAACCCTGCGAGAGCGAACCGTTTCGCAGCCCCGTTCGCGTCAAACGCGTCTGGCTCGACCCAGGCGTGCATGAACTTCGCGTGGGCGATCAACGGACCGAGTTTGTCGTGGCGCTGAACGAAATGGAACACGACGGCCCTCGCGACTGGGAGATCTATCGCTTCCATCCGATCGAACCCGGCGACGACCGCTGCGGCGCCTGCCATGACACGGAGGCAAAGGACGGCCTCGTTGCCGTCGGCGACATACCCTCGGACGACGCTTGCACGTCGTGCCACACCGAAACCAAGGTGCAGGCGGTCGAATCGCATCGCGTGCCGGTCCTGGGCTCGTGCAATACGTGCCACGCCATCCACGGCGCCCCGCGCAGAGACCTGCTCAAACCGTCGGTCCAACTGCCTCCCGGCAAATCCTGAGTCCGCTAGACGGGGTCGGGAGTCTTTTCCCAGGCCGTTGGCCTGGGCTGACATGGGGCCGTTCCTTCGGGACTAAGCGGGGTGTCGCCACAACGTGGCAACGCCAGGTCGGCCCAAGCCAACGGCCTGGGGAGCGAGATCAGCGCGCGCGCTGCCGGTAGAGCGAGCGATCCACCACGGCAGACATGGCCTTTGGGTCCAGGTCCAGTCCGAGGAACTCGAGCGCGCTCAGAATCGCGACCTCTGGGGTCTGGACCAGCTCCCGGAAATGGCAATCGCGGACTGCCAGATGGGGCTGCGTCGAGAGCCAGCCGTCCAGAGTCGTCAAGTGGTGCTGGAAATGGGCTTTCATGAGATCGCGCGGCGGCCCTTCGCCCGTCTTGCGGCGCTGGAGCATTTCTTCTTGCGAGCGCAGGACTTCGTCGAGATCCCTTCTCATGAAGAGGATCTTGTAGTGGAAGCGGCGCGGCAAATGGTACAGCAACTGCGAGACGACTTTGAGGGCCTTGCCTTCCGCCCGCGGTAACCACGCGTTGTCGGTTTCCAGCGACTTGACCGGTCCGTACTCAAAGTACCCGCGCGGGTTGTCCTGGTCGGGCGGCCGGGAGTCGTCGACCAACAGCGGCATGCCGCCGGCCTGGAGCATCTGCATCATCAGGGATGTGCCGGACCGCGGCAGCCCGGATACGATCGTGATCATGGCTAGAACTCGACGTTCATCGGTCTTTTCAAGACGAGTCCGAAGAGAACCGTCAGGACAAAAAAGGCCACCAGCCAGTCGACTTCGGTGGAGCCGACGTAGATTTGCCGTTTCGGGTAATGGATCTCCACGCGGCGGATGGCAGCCGACGGATCGATGGGCTCCTCGACCGGATGCAGCAGCGCATCCCAGAAGCCGGTCTGGCTGCGAACGCGGGATACCTTGTGCAGCCGCTGGCCCACCGTGACCGATTTGCGGACCACGTCTCGCCCGGCGCGGACCTCGACCCAGCCGGCGCCGGGTGCGACGGCGCGCAGCCGCCAGTCGGCCTCCGGGGTCGTGGGAATCCGCAGGACGCCCGTCTCCACGTGCACGATGTCGGACGTCGAACTCACGACAAGCTGTCCGGCCGCAGGCACTTCGCCGCGAAACCGGACCTCCAGGAGGACCGGTTCGCCGGGCCGGAACGGGCGGAATTCCAGCCAGCATGCCAATTGAATGAGAACCAGCGTGCATGCGACGGCCGCAATGCCGAACGGCAAAAGCAACTCCTTAAGATACAGGACTTGGGCAACCAGGATCCGGCCGCAGGCAGTGAGGCTGACCGAGAGGTCGTGCTGGAACAACAGCAGTTCCATCACGCGGGCCATGGCAACCGCCTTTTTTTTTCGGATCCGCTCCTGGTTGGAGAACTTCTTGAAGATCACGAGGAGAACGGCTGTCGTCAGGATCGAGGCGGCGATCAATCCCGGCCAAGGCGACTCGAAACCCAGGGGGCCGAGCATGAGGTCGGCGACGTGGTTGGAGAGCCAGTTGTAGTACCGCATCCCCGGATGCCTCACTCGATGTAGCCTAGTCCCTGCAACCGCTTGCGGACTTCCGCTTCCGATTCGGCCCGCTGGACGTCAGCCACCGCTTTCTCCAGCAGATGCGTGACGAACTCGTCGACCGTGGCATAGCCGGCCGCTTGGGCGACCTGTTTCACGCCGGCGTACAGTGCGGGATCGATGGTCACTTTCGGTTTGAACCCAAGCATGCGGTCGTTCCACCTTACGATTTCCAAAGGACGCGGCCGGTCATTCCGGCTGGCACGGTAACCCCCATCGCGGTCAGGATCGTCGGCGCCAGGTCTTCGAGGGACGGATCCTGGAAGGGCATGGGCCGATTGCTCAGCAACACCCCGGGCACGAACCGCGAGTCCACACAATGGTCGCCGCTCCAGGCGTCGGTGTTGTCGAGGATGTGCTGCTCGGGGAATCCGCCCAGAACGGTGTCCCAGGAAGCACGATAGTAGTTGTGGTAAGCGACGATCAAGTCGGGACTCTCGGAAACGTAGGGGCCCGAGTAGAGGTCGCCAGCGCGGAACACGTTGGAGATGACGGGACCGCCCGTGCCGGGATCCCGGACCGTCTTGAGGGCCGCGATCAGTTCGTCGGTCAAGGCCTCGGACTGCTCGCCGGGCGCGACCGTTCCGTGGGCCTCCCGCCCCTTCAGGTTGAGATACAGACCGTTGATTCCCAGCCCGTAGGCCAGCGTGCGGTCCCAGTCCACGTCGAGCAGGTAGCTGGCGGTTCCCCGCGCCGCCGGGTCCTTGGCGCCGACATAGCCGTGGTCCATCAGCCAGGAATTCAGATTGAACTGGCGGCGAAACGAGGTGAACCCGTGGTCCGACATGACCCAGACCAGGGTTTCCCGGCCGGCGCGGGCGAGGACCTGTCCGATCGCCCGGTCCACGCGGCCGTAGAGTTCCGGAATGAAGTCGCCGTGTTCTCGGGCCAATGCGTCGGACCAGGAGGGGTGATCGCGGTCCAAGGTCCGCCAGAACATGTGGCAATTCGGGTCCAACGACGAGATATAGAAAAACAGCAGTCCGCCGTGGAAACGCCCAAGTTCATGTTCGAAGAACCGCATCCGTTCGTTGAGCACAAACGTGGCCTGTTGCCGGTATTCGCCGGGCGAAAGGACGCCCGAAGACAAGGCATGCGTATCCTCGATCATCCCTTGGGTATAGAAGAATCCCAGTTCCCGCACCAGTTGATGCGCGTAGTCGGGCGGAGTGGAGATCGGCAGCGAGGGATCCGCGGGATTGATGTTCACCGGAGACGCGTAGAGCCGGAAACCGCCCCGGACCTGCTTCAGCAGGAACCGGCAGATGCCCGAAGCCTCCACCGCCAGCGGCAACAAGGTGAACTTGACGACGACCCAGTCGCTCCATTGGCCTTCCGCCAGCAGGATCGAGGTCTGCTGGATGACGATTTTGGCCAGCTTCGCCTCCGGATCGAGATAAACACGCAGAGGCACGCGCGTGTTCTCTTTCGGATCGGTATAGGGATTGGCCGGTCCGAAGAGGTCGCACTCGACGACGTTCCTCTCGACCGCCACGCGGCGGATCCGCCCGCCCGGAACATCCCGGCTCGACTGCGAGGGATCGTCGGTGAAGAAGGTGAAGTCGCCGTAGGTGCCCAGCAGATCCGGAGTGCCCATGCCCGAGAGTGTGACGGCCTCGGTTTGCGTGGGGGGGAAATTGCCGGGAATGCGGAAGATCGTGCAGTCGATGCCGTGGCGCTCGAGTTCATTCCAGAAGGTCGGGCCGCGACGGCGGTTGTGGATGTGGCCGGCCGAGAGCGGGAGCTTCCATCGCCCGATGCGGAGCGAGTTGGAAGGCTCGTCGGAACAGGCTGCCGAATGGAAGGGGAGCATCGTCCGCGGATCGCGGGCGACGAAATCAAAGATACCGTGCCCCCCGGGGTTCGTGCCGGAGATGAACGTGGACCAGGCCACCGGGCTTTGAGGCGGATCCGTGGTTCGCAGCCGGTGGAAAGAGCCATTTTCCATCAGTCGCCGGCAGTTCGGCATCCGGCCTTCCCGGACAAGCCGCTCCAAGAGGACGGGATCCATCCCGTCGACGCCCAGGATGATCATGTTGCTGACCGAGCGGGAGTCCCGGTGGGGCGGCCCGGACCTGCCGCAACCGGCGGCCAGCGCAGCCGCACCCGCCGCTTTGAGAAAATCGCGGCGTGAAGACTCCGAACCGGAGCATGAGCCCGGTCGCGATTGGTTCAGTCTGCGGTCGTGCATGGTTGTCCGTGGGGTGTGAAATCCAACGGCCGGCCGTCCATATACGAGGGGACCGGGACGCCGAGGAGTTTCAGGATCGTGGGGGCGAGGTCCTGGATCGACGCGTGCTCGTCGAGAAGCTTGCGATTGGAGAACAGCACGCCGGGAACCAGGGAGGGATCCACGCAATGATCTCCGCTCCACGGCCTGGTATTGTCGACCAACCACGGCCCGTCGGCGGTCGATCCCACCGTGGTCTGCCAGGAAGCCCGGTATCCGCGGTGGTAGCCCACGACCAGATCGGGGGCATTCTCGACATAGGGTCCGGAGTAGACTTGCCGGCTGTCGTAAACGTCCTTGATCGGAGGCCGCGAAGCGTCGGGGTCCGAGAGCTCGCGCAACCGTCCGGCGATTTCGGCCTTCAGCGCCTGGGCTTCCGGGCCGTCCGAGACAATCCCCTGCGATTCCCGGCCCTTTTGGTTCAGGTAGATGCCGCTGAGACCGACGGCATAGGCCCTGGTTTTCGTCCAGTCAACACCGGCCAGATAATCACCCGGCGTTTGGCCGTCGTGCAACGCCAGGTAGCCGTTGTCGCGGAGCCAGGCATTCAGATTCACGCCGCGAGAGAAATCGCAGAACCCGTGGTCCGAAAGGACGAACAGCGCCGTCCGGGCGCTGATTTCGGCAGCGGCGCGGCCCACGAGGGCGTCCATGCGGACGTACATGTCGTCGATGGCTTCCGGATGGTCGGTCCGGCCGAGGCGGCCGGAGGCAGGATGGCCCGGGACGGTGTGGCGATAGAACATGTGCTGGATCCGGTCCGGCGCGTCGAACACGCAGACACATAAACCCCGGCGGGTGCGGCGGAGCGCGTCGAAGAACATCCGCTCCCGCTCCCCGTGGATCCGCCACGCCTGCTCGAGAAACGCGTCTTCGCCGATGGCTCCGACATTCAAGGCCCAAGTGTCTTCCGCCAGGCCCAGCGTGGCAAAGCGGTCGTGCAACTTCGCCAGGTACATCGAATAGTAGAGGGGATGCGAGATCGGCATCGCAGGCCGTTGGGGATCGAGGTGGATCGGGGAAACGTAGAGCCGGAACTCCCCAGAGAGTTCGAGGAGACGGAATCGGCAGATGCCGTGGATCCTGGTGAACCAGCCGCTTCGAAACGTGACCCGCACCCAATCGGAATCCTTCCCTCGGTCCAGAGCGATCCGCTGCCCGGAGACCCGGACCTCGGCCCGGTCGCGCCGTGGATCCAACTGGATGACCAGCGGGATTTGCAGGCCGGCGGAATTTCCGCCGCGAGGATCCGGAGGACCGGTCAGGAACGTCTCGATACGATCGTTGCGGCGCTGGACGGACACACACATCCCTCCGGTCACCGCTTTACCGACCGAAGGGTCGGTGGTGAACAGCGTAAAGGTTCCCTGGGTGCCCCTGAGATCGGGCGTGCACATGGCGGAGAGCAACAAGCCATGGAACTTCTCGGGAGGGAACGTGACCGGCACGCGGAGGATCGTGCTGAAGATGCCTCGCTCACCCAGCAGGCGCCAGAACGGTTGGCTCTTCCGCAACAGCCGGACCTGGTCCCAGCGTCGAGAGAGCCACTTTGCCGGGCCCGCGGCCCGAACCTGGGCCGACGACAATTCCGGCAAGTAGGTCCGCGGATTCCGGTTGAGGAAATCGAAAATGTTGTGTTTCCCCGGGTTCACGCCGGTCATGAACGTCGACCAGGCGACGGGCGAGATCGGCGGCAGCGTCGTCGCCAACTCGGTGAACGTCCCCTGCTGGCTCAGGGACTTCAAGTTCGGCAGCCGTCCTTGTTCCATCAGCCGGCGCACGCGCCCAGGGTCCAGCCCATCCAATCCGACGACCACCACCCGGTCCACTTTGCCCCGAGTGGGGCGAAAGAAACCGCGGACCAGTTGCACCGCGAAGCGAAGAGGCCAGGTCAAGATGGTGACGAACAGCAGGACAAGGGTGATCAGCAGGATGAAAAACGAACTGAGCACCGTGAATCCCGCCCCCGGCCCAATATAGGCCAACGTCAGAATGCCGGCAGCGGAAAGTGCAGTCTCCATGGGGAACCTAAGCAGCGCGGGCAGGGTGTCGATGTTTCTTATCTCTGGTTGCCGGGCGGAGCCTGAACGAAGATGGGCATACGCAAATCTACCGTGGCTCGCGATAGGGGCTTCCAGACCGGTACAGCCTCAGACGGTAGCGCAGGGCGCCGGCCATCTGCGGGTCCTGGCCAACGCCGGGCAGGGCCAGGCACTGCTCGAGCGAGCGTGCCGCGTCGTCGAATTTCCCCGTCGCCGCGTAGGCCGCCGCCAAGGCGTCCAGCGCCGGAGGGGCCTGGTAATCCGTCCGTTTGCAGGCCTGTTCCGCCAGGCGGACGGCCCGGGAGCCGTCGCGGATTTCGGCCTTTTCGTGCGTGGCCAAGAGCCAGGACAGGTTCACCAGCGCCTGGACGTCGTCGGGCCGCAGCCGGACCACTGCCGAATAGTGGACGATGGCCTTTTTGACTTTCTCCAGATCGGCCTGGTCTTGTTCTCGCTCCAGGAGCGTGGTTGCCAGATACCAGTGCGCATCAGTCGATTGGGGATTGGTCTTGAGCACCGTCTCAAATTGCGCCAAGGCATCGTCGATCTTGCCCTGTGCCCGGCAGGCAAGGCCAAGATTCATTTGCGCGCTCTCCAAATCGCGCCCCAGTTCCAGCACGCGGCGGTAGTGGCGCTCCGCCTCCGGGAAACGGCCCATTTCGGCAAAGCAAACGCCCAGATGGCCGTGGGCGCGGGCATAGTCCGGGACCGCCTCGACGATTTCCAGCAGCACTTCGACGGCCTGGCGGTAATCGCGCCGCCCCATGATTTCCCGTGCTTCTTCCAGCTTGTTGTAGTAGACGATCCTGTCTTTGACGTCGGGCAACGGCTCGGGCGACGCGAGGGCTGCCGAGGGGGAGGGCTTGGCGGCCGCTCCGCCCCCCGCGGCATAGCCGAGGCTGGCCAGTGTGCGGCGGTCCTGATCGGACAGTTGTGCGGCGGGCGCTGGATGGGCCGTCAACCGGCTCTCGTAGCCGCGCAATTGAGACTCCATCTCGCCCACGCGTGGGGGATGCGCACTGGCAAGATCGCGGGTTTCCGCCGGGTCTTGCTGGAGATCGTACAGTTCCGGGCGCGTGGTGCGGATGTACTTCCATTGCTCCGTGGTCAGGCTCCGCAGTGGAGCCCAACCGCTATCCAGGTAGGGTTCGTCGGTTTCGCCGTAGCAGACCGAACTCGGCAGAGACCCGCCCAGCAGTGCCGGAAGCAGGCTTCGGCCGGTTCCCGCCCGCGGCGGTGCCAAGCCGAGACAATCCAGGAGCGTGGGAAACAAGTCGGCCAACGACACGACGGCCCGCTCGCGCCGGCCGGCGGCAAATCGGCCGCGGTGGGAAACCACCAGCGGGACTTGCATCGTGGTATTGTAGAGCAGGTAGGCGTGGGTCCTCTCCTGGTGATCGTTCAGCCCCTCGCCATGGTCGCCGGCAACGACGACGACGGTCCGCGTGTCGAGGCCGTGGTCCGAAAGGAATTTCGTCAGCCGTCCGACCTGTAAATCCACGAACGCAATCTCGGCGTCATAAGGGCGGCCGGCGAATTTTGTCCCGAAGTGGTCCTCGTGGCCGAGATAAGGGTAGTGAGGTTCGTAGAGGTGGACCCAGCAAAAGAACGGGCCACGGCGATTGCGATCCAACCACGCGAGCGCCTGGTCCACGACCCGGTCCCCGCCTCGGCTACGGTGCAAGGGGTGGTCCGCCTCCGGTGCGTCGCTCAAGTCGTCGTCGTAGGTCTGGAATCCCCGGTCCAAACCGAATTTGGAGTCGAGGACGAAAGCGGCAACGAAGGCGGCCGTGGAGTATCCCCGTTGGGAAAGGGCCTCCGCCAGCGTGGGCACCTGGTCGGCCAGCCGGTTCAGGCCGTTGGTTCGCAGCCCGTGTTCGGGCGGCAGCAGGCCGGTGAGGATGGTGGCATGGGCCGGCAGCGTCATGGGCGCGGGGGCGTAGGTCCGTTCGAACAGAACCCCCTGCCGGGCCAGTTCATCGATCGCCGGCGTCAGAGCGCCCTGGTGGCCGTAGCAGCCAATCCGGTCGGCCCGCGTCGTGTCGAGGGTAACCAGCAGGACATTTACGGCCTTCGACCGTGCCGGCCAAGAGCGGAGTCCAATCCACAACGCCGCCGCGCCTACCACGGCAAACGCCAACCAAAGGAGCCGATTGCGGGTCATCAAGGCCATGCCTCGTCGAGGGGGCTATCCAGTTCCGATTGATTTTACCCGACGAGGCCCCCCGGCGGCCACTAAAACTCTCGGCGATTGCTTACTCGATCGGCGGAGGCAAGAATAACCGTAGGACGGCCTTCCCAGGCCGTCGCGACGGCCTGGGAAGGCCGTCCTACGGGTAAGTTATTTCCTGCCGGTTTCCTACTCGATTCTCAGCCGGAGGTACCGAATCCCGGTCCCCGACGGCTGGATGCACCAAAGCGTAACCAGCCAGGTGCCGTCGGGCAGCAGGGCCGCGCTGGGCTCGCCAAAGGAGAAGTCGCTCCAATCGGACAGGTCGCCGGAACTGGCGGAACGGGTGCGGGTCTGGGCTTTCCAGACGATGGCGTTGTGCTCGATGCCGAAATCGTCGTCGGTCGGCCGGACAACCGCCAGCCAGACGCCAGGTTCGCCGTGTTTCCGCTGGTTGTAAAGGAATAGGGCACGGCCCTCGGTCCACGGCGCCAGGGCGGTGGTCTGGCCAAGGATGCTTGTGGATCGCGTCGGGCTCCAGGTCTCGCCGCCGTCGCGTGAGATGCCGAAGGCGTTGGGCAGTTCCCCGCCCCGGTCGGCGATGTGCCAGCACGTTGCCAGCAGCCGGCCATCGGAGAGTTCCACGATCCATGCCTCGGCGGCGCTGGTCTGGGGATCGGCAAAGCGGAGCATCGAGGTGTGCCGCCATGTCCGGCCTTCGTCGTCGGACCACAAAACGACCACCTGGCTGCGATCGACCGTGAGTTGCGGATCAAATGTGTTGTAGGGCGAATAGGGGGCCAGCCAGCGGCCGGACCGCGTCACCAACAGCGGCCCCGGAGTCTCGGCCGAGCCCGCGATCGGCATCGGGATCACGGCCGGCTCCTCCCACGTCCTGCCCAGGTCCGTCGCACGGGACCAGATCAGTTCGTTGGCCTTCAGGCCCTGCGTGGCGTCGCTCCAGTTGGATTCCCCCGGGACGTCGATCGCCGAGCGGGCGCCGTAGAGGAAGAGTCTGCCTGCCGCGTCCCGGCTGATGCTGACGAACAGCGACCAGCGGTCTCGCAGATGCGGCCAGACAGGGCCTTCGTCGGTCCAAGTGCGGCCGAGGTCGCACGAGCGATGCAGCACGGGCGTGAAATCGTTCGTCGCGGTCTTGGCGGACCGCATGAACGAGCACAAGAGTTCCCCGTTGGGGAGCACGACGACTCGCGAACCGATAGCAATCGAATCGGACCGCTCGCTGGCGGAGACTTGGGCGACGAAGCCCGCGTCGAGGATTTCCATACGCACAGGACACCTCCTGGGACGCACTTGCCAATTAGCTACTTCTACTTCCCCTGCGGCCCGTCGATCGGCAGCAGCTCGATCCCTTCGCCTTCCGACTGGCTCTTGATGCGGAATCGCATCGCGGTCACCTCCGCGCCGGCCGGGCCGTACTCGTTTTTCCCAAGCCCCTCATGGCTGCCAACGGCAAAGATCGAGCCGTCAGCCAGCACGCAGGTATCGGGATAATAGGCAAGCGGGTCGAAGGCAAAGCCAAGCCCCGGCCCCGGGCGGATCCAGGTCTTGCCGCCGTCGCGGCTGTAGACCACCCGGCCGTGGCCATCCGGCCCGCTGCAATACGCAACGACCACCACACCGTCGGGCGTGATCGACATGGAGCCGCGGCTGAACAGGTGGCCGCTGCCGGCGCTGAACTGCCGCGGGGCGGACCAGGTGCGGCCGTGGTCGAACGACTGATACCAGGTGGAGTGTGGCCGCGCGATGCACCCCAGACTGCCGTCGGGCAGGTAACCGACCAGCGACTCCAGCGTATCGAAGTCGTTGCTCCCGAAGACCGAGAGGGTCGACCACGACTTGCCCTGGTCCTGAGAACGGGCCACCACGGTCACGGCACGAGCCCTGGGCAGCGGCCAGGCGTTGTAGACGGCCAGCAGCGACCCATCGGGCGACTCGATCAGGCTATAGATCGCGTCCACCCACGACAGCTCGGTGATCCGGCCGGTCTCCTGCCACGTCTCCCCGTTGTCGTCGCTGCGGAAGAGGATGTTCTGGATGGGAAAGCGGTTGGCCGCCATGCGAGCGTATTCCAAAGGCGTCGTGGGCATCTGGTCCCAGAAGCCGTAGTTCGTGTGCCGGACGGCCGCGGCCAGGATCGCGCCGTTGCGAAGCTGGAGCATGTCGGAGACGTAATAGCAGCCCGGCACGACCGGAAAGGCTTTCGGCCGCGTCCACGTCTTGCCGTTGTCGCGACTGCGGATCCACACCATCTTTCCACCCGTCGGACAGTTCCATTCCGCCAGCCATCCTACCCCCCACTGGGCCACCATTCCCGCTGGCATATCCAGAGGCGTGGGCCAGGACGCGTGCCAGTAGCCGGCGGAATAAGCTACAAACAGATCGCCGTTCTGCAGCCGGCAAACGTCCGGCCAGCCGCACCAGCCGCCAAATCCCTGAAACGGCTCCGGCGTATTGACGGTAGGCGAGGCCAGGATCTTACGGAACTGGTTGAAGTCGCCGGCCGTGCCGGCTTGGACGATCTTCGCCGGCAGCGGCTCCAGGCCCTGCGCGGCCGCCGGCGCAGGGCCGCTACGGGCCAAGAGCGCCAGGACAACGAGCAGACTCACCCGACACGCGATCCACCCGCATGAATTGCACATGACATGCCCTTTCCAGAGTGTTCGGCCGATCGATGGGAGTCAGGAGTCAGGAGTTGGGAGTTGGGAGTTGGGAGTTGGGAGTTGGGAGTTGGGAGTTGGGAGTTGGGAGTTGGGAGTTGGGAGTTGGGAGTTGGGAGTTGGGAGTTGG
>JABWBD010000246.1 GCA_013360685.1 Pirellulales bacterium | reverse complement strand
AAAGGGGAGGCCCCGGGCGGCGGGCCGGCTCAGGCCGCAATGGCGACGCCCGACGTTGCCCCGAAGCGCAAAGGCCCTCTGGTGGCAGCGGGAATCGTGCTGGCGCTGGTTGTGATCTCCATACCCGCCTTCATCTTCGCGCAATACTTGATCAACTCGAGGAAGCAGCCGGCTCCCGCCCCGGCTCCTCCACCGGTGGCCGCGGCGCCGGCGCCGAGTGTCTCGGCCGAGCAGAAGCGGCAGTGGATGGAGGAGGTGGCGGCGGCGACGGCGAAGCGGCTGGACGACCAGTCCCGCCTTGCCCACTCCGCCGGCGCGATCATGGCGAGCGCCCCGGATGCGACCAAGCTCATCGAATCGCTCGCGCAGGGCAAGTTCCCGGAGGCGGCAGAACCCAACGCCGCAAAGCCGCCCGAACCTCAACCCTACCAGTCGCAATACGAGGCCCTGCACAAGGAGTGCCTCGCCCATCTCCAGGCGAACCTGCCGCAAGGCGACTTCGACCGTGCGAAGGTGGAAGAAGTGGCCGGCGCTTGGGCTGCGACCAAGCAAGCGCCGCTTGAGAAACAGTTGCAGGAACAGATCGAGAAGCAGATTCTCGTGCGGTGAGGCGCGACAGTAGAGGTTGTTTAACCGCTGTGCCCAACGGGCCGCGTGTTGCGGTGGAGGAGGCGCAGAACGCTCGTGCGGTGTTGAGAGTGATGTCCGCCCCGCCTCCAATTCGGCGCGCGGCCCGTTGGGCACAGCGGTTAAACGACAAATGCCTACGCCTACGGCTCCACGACGACGTGGAGATGGTCCGTCCCGGACTGCCCGCGCTGGTTCGTCCGCCGCACGGAGACGAGGTAGTGCCCCGGCTCGCGGTAGCGATGCGCGGTGATCGCGTAGCCGTCGGGCGCATGGGCATCGCCGCTGCTGTTGGACTGGGTCGTGACCGCGGGGCTGCCGTCGCCAAAGTCCCACGCTTCGCAGCCGTCGTTGCGGTCCACCGCGAAACTGCGGGCCTTGAACGTCACTTCATCGCCCCGCTTGATGCCGAAGGTGGGCCAGTAGGCGGCGTGCACACCGGGCGGATGCTGCTCGGGCTGCTCGCGCTGGGCGATCTTGACGCGTGCGAAATCGTAATCGATATTGCCCTGATCGTCGGTCACTTTGAGGATCTCGCTGTAGTTGCCCGCCCGGTCGTAGCGGATCTCGACCTTCGGCCCCGTGGCGGTTTGGCCGTTGGAAAGCGTCCACTCGTAGCTTTGGATGTGCTCCGGGCCGCGCTTGGACCAGGAGCGGCTGCCGTCGAGCATGACCGGTTCCCCGGCCCAGGCGAGCTGGCGGGGGCGAGCGACCGCCTCGACCTCGGTCGGGTGCTGATCGTGGTAGACCTGCCAGACGAAGGCGTAGGCGTCGATCACTCCATGCTTCCCGCTCGGTTGGAGGCCGACGATGTCGAAGTGCAGGTGGGTCCAGCCGCCGCTGGCCCCTTCCTTACCGAGCGCGCCGATCTTCTGCCCCTGCTTCACGCGCGCCCCGACAAGAACCAAGGGATCGATCGAGTCAAGGTGGCTGTAGCGGTAGTACCACCCGCGGCCGTCGCGGAGATAGATCACGTCGTAACGAGGTCGGACGAGCGACGGAAGTTGTTCTCCCTCCAAGACCTTCTCGCCGGCGGAGACGACGATGCCGTCCGTCGCGGCCGAGACGGTCACGAGGCGTTCCGCGCCGCCGAAATCGAGCCCCCAGTGATAGTAGAACGTCTTGTCCTCGGGCCGCTCGTCGTCCCCGATCTCGTTGGACATCAGCGTGCCGCCCGCGAACCATCGCTGGTCGACCGGATAGGAAAACGTGCCCGGGCGGATCCAAGGCGACCCGGCCGGCCAGAGCCGCAGGCGGGCATCCGCTTCGAGCCCCCAGTGGTCGCCGCCTTCCAGGTAGCCCTTTGTGATGGGGCAGTCGATCTGGACGCCCGCCACGGTGATCGGCAGGTGATACGTGGCGGAGACGAGCTCGGCTCTTTGGCCGTTCACCTCCACGACCACCCGCACCTGCCGCAGGGCGCCGCGGACGCGGTCGCGGTGTTCCTGGACGTCGAGAAGCTTGACCGCGGCCTTCTTGCCGTCGGCCAGCGCGACCTCCTGTTCTTGGCCGACGTTGAGGTCCACGGCCCGCATCAGGGGATCGATCTTCGTCAAAGCCGCGTCCTGAGCGGCCGAACTACTTGCGGACAGTACCAGCAATAGTATCGGCAATCCAATGATTCGCATGGTGTGTGTCTCCGGTGATGCAGTCCCATTGATTACGTAACGCTTGATCTTTGGAACTTGTTGCGAATGGGTCAAATTCCGCACACGAGTGCGTACACCATTCGCGTAGGGTAATGGCCAGAATCGCGGCGTGAGGTCGATTGATCCAGACTTGTTCAAGAGCGCAGAAAGGCCCACGGATATTCGCTTCTGTCCTTATCCGTGGGCCGGCGCTGCCATCCGTAGGCCTTCTGAAGTAGTTCTGGAGGTGCGAAAACAGCAATACGTCCACCGTGGAAGGCAACACTCCCCTCTGGCCGCGGCTCGGCCTCACTCTTGCCGCTTCTGCGCTTCGCCGGTCATGGGAACAAAGCGGACGGGCGCGACGGATTTCCGCTCGATGCTACCGTCCTCTTTCTTCTCGATGACGAGCAGTTCCTGGAAGAAGCCGCCGACCGGGATCACCAGGCGGCCGCCGGGGGCCAATTGCTCGATGAGCGGCTCTGGGACTTGTTCCGGCGCCGCGGCGACAAGGACCACGTCGAACGGTGCTTTTTCCGGCCAGCCGCGGTAGCCGTCGCCCGTGCGGACGGTCACGTTCTTGTAGCCAAGACGCTCCAGACGCCCGCGGGCTTCCACGGCCAGCGGCTCGACGATCTCGATGCTGTAAACCTCCTTGCAGAGTTCCGCCAGCACGGCAGCCTGGTAGCCGGAGCCGGTGCCGATGTCCAGCGCGCGGCTCTCCGGTTTCGGCACGGCCAACTGGGTCATCAGCGCGACAATGTAGGGTTGCGAGATGGTCTGGCCGTGGCCGATCGGCAGCGGGTAGTCCTCGTAGGCGCTGTCCTGCTGGCTCTCGGCGACAAACCGGTGCCGCGGCACGCGGCCCATCACCTCGAGGACCTTCGCGTCGGTGATGTCGCGTCCGCGAAGTTGCTCGTCGACCATTTGCTTGCGGGCGGCAGCTAAGCCGGACCGCTCGCTCGCAGGTTCCGCGTTCTCGCGAGGCTGCTCGTCAGCCAGCGCGGTCGCGGCACGATCTCGTTCCACTGCTTCTCTCCACGAGAACATGATTGCCACTCCTCCCACAAGGGTCACCGCGAGCACAGCCAGCCCCGCGAGCCGCGCCCGGTCTTGCCGCAACGTCGAGTTCACGGCACTGCCCTCCGTCCGTTTCAGTTTCTCAGCGATCTTGACGATTTCATTCAGAAACAACCGCCGGATGGCATCATAGCCGCGAAGATTCGGATCCTCCAGATTGGATGCATACCAGTAGTGCGGGTCCTCGGGCCGGTAGCACTTTCGCCAGAACTGGCGGCAGTGAATGCCGTGGCCCAAGAACGCCTCGTACATCGGCACAATGTGGACCGACTCGCGGTCCGCAGCGCAGCGGTGGATCACTTCATTATACGCCCGGTGGACCGCCACGCCATCCGGCCAAGGCGGCAGACCCGCATTGGCCGCGTCCCCGATACCATCCGTCGGGGCATTACTTGTCCGCCACGACCGGATTCCTGAGCACTCCCAACCCTTCGATCTCCACTTCCGTTACGTCGCCCGGCTTGAGAAACACCTGCGGCGCAAGCGCGAAACCGACACCGGAAGGCGTGCCGGTAAAGACGATGTCGCCCGGCACCAAGGTACAGACGCTGGAGACACAAGCGATCAACTCGGCCACGGGGAAGATCAACTGGTTCGTGTTCGAACTCTGCATCACCTTGCCGTTCAGCCGCAGTTGGATGCGGAGGTTGCCGGGGTCGGCCACTTCGTCGGCAGTGACCAGGGCCGGCCCGAAGGGAGCAAACGTGTCGAACGACTTGCCCAGGAGCCACTGGCCGCCGGGTCGCTTGAGCTGCCAATCTCGCGCGGAGACGTCGTTGCCGCAGCAGTAGGCGGCCACGTGCGCCAGCGCTTCTTCCTTGGGGATATACCGCCCGCCAACGCCGATCACGGCCACCAACTCGGCCTCGTAGTCGACCTCCTGGCTGACCCGAGGCAGCACGATGGGGCGCTCATGGGCACTGGCCGCGGAGGAAAACTTGGCAAACACCACCGGCACGGGCGGCAGCTCATGGCCGCCTTCACGCGCGTGATCGGCATAGTTCAGCCCGATGCAGATGATCTTTTCCGGACGGGGAATCGGAGCGGTCAGCTTCACGGATTCCAAGGCCATCGGTTGGCCGGCCGCCAGGGCGGCCTCGGCCCGGCGGAGCCCTTCCGGGCCCTGGGCCAACAGTTGCTTGACGCAACTGGGCACGCGGGAATCCGCGAGATTCAAATCCACGACCATGCCGTCCCGCAATCCGGCCACGCGCGGGCCGGTAGCGCTCTCGTAAGTGACAAGCCTCATTGGGTTTCCTCAAGTTGGCAGCGAACTGGTTGTTTCCATAAAGTCCATGATAGGGAGAAGGGGAGACATGGAGAAGGGGAGCAGAATGCTTGCTCAACGCCCAGCATTATTCTCCCTTCTCCCCTTCTCCCTTTCTCCTTGTCTTCTTCAGGGCGCCACACGGACGCTCGCGGGCCCAACCCGGACCGGCCCCGCCTTCGATTCGGCGGTCTGCTCGGCATCGCTGAAGTTGATTGCCACCGTTCGGTTCGTCTCGGGCAGGTGTATGCCAAGACATGGGTGCGACCCGGTGACCGTCGCGGTGCATTTCTGCGGGCTCGTGCCCGGATCACACTCGATCACCGCCACCAGTTCCCGAATCCACTCGCCGGCCCCGAACTTCCGAGGCGGGGCGTCCACCGGCGGACCGAAGTAGAGTTCGTGGCTGACCAGCGATTCCTCGACGGCGAAGCGGTCCGCGGGATAGATCATCTCGTCTCCTTCGGTGGGCCGCTTTCGTTTCTGGAGGATCTGGAACGATCCGTCGCCGGCAACTACCGAGAGTTTCATCGCGTCCTCGATCGTGACCGATTTCGCATGGAGCGGCTGCCAGGTGTCCTTGTCCGGATGCTGGTGAAACACGTGGTCTCCCCGCGCGGTCGTCAGGCGCACGCGGTTGTCGTTAAAAATGTCGGCAGCCAGGCGCAGCCCCAGTCCGCCGTTGCGCCGCACCTCGATCGGCTGGGCGGCCTGGCAGTAGTCCACGAAAATCGACGGGCCTTCGGGCAGCGCCACCAGGGCCTGGTACTGGCGGACCAGCGGAAACGTCTTGCCGTCGCCGGCGGCCAGCCGATCGATCGTTCCCAGCGACCAGAACCCGCCGCCATCGAACGTGCCGATCTGGTATGAGCGAAGGGCCGCCTTCGCCGTTGCGCCGGCGGCCTCCAGCATTCCCATGCCGTTGTGGTTCTGCTTCAACAGGTCCGGCAGCCCGATTGGCTGCACCATCGCCTGCCACTGCCCAAAAGCCGATCGCCAGGAGAACGAGGCCCAGTGGTTCGCCGTGCGGTGCCAGACGAGCCGGGCATTGGGTTCGTAGTAGGTGCCGACGTTGCGGGCGTTGTACTGCTCTTCGCTGGACGGCGCGGGCATGGCCGACGTGTCCATGTGGTCCATCACCCAGAGCGCGTGCGCAAGGCTCGCGCCGCTGATCGCCTCGTACCAGGCAAAGTCGTTGCTGTAGTTGTTCTTCAGCCGCACCAGCCGCACGCCCTGGAGGCTGCCGTCCCCGAGGGCCTGCTCGCGCTCCATCAGTCCAAGCCACTCATGGGCCATCCGCGAGGCATCGGGATCGCGGAACCTCGCGGCGGCGAAAATGCCGATCGGAAGGATGTGGGCATTGCCGTAGCCATAGGCGTTCCAGTCGTCGCCGGCGCAGTAGATGAACCGCCCATTGGCGAACGAGCCCTGCTTGAGCCGGTCGAAGACCAGACGCCAGTTGCGGAGGTAAACGTCCGGATTGCGCTGCGGCTCGGGCAGGCCCTCGTCGATCACCGCGGCGAATGCCTGGTACGCCAGCGGCCAACCCATGTAGCCGGGATGGTAGAAGCCGTGATGCTCCTGGATGCCTCCCGGCTCGAAGTTCGCCCCCTTCACGCGCTCGCTGAGCGGCTTGCCGGCGACGACCTCGCCGGAGGTGACGTCGCCGGGCACTCCGACGGCGTTGAGCGAGTAGAGGATGGCCGCTTCGCGCCAAGCGGATTGGTTCGGCGAGTCGGGCAGCGCCCGGCGCGCCGTCTGGATCAGCGCACAACTCCACGCGTTGGACTCGCCCACGGAACCCTGCGGCCAGTGGCCGGGCATGGAACCATGCTCTTTGGCGATGCCATACTCGACCTGCTTGTCGGCCTCCCAGGCGAGGATCGTAAGGAGTTTCTCGCGGTCGGGCGGCGCAAGGGCGTCGAGCATGAGCATGCCCGAGGTGCCGGCAAACAGATCGGCATGCCAGTTGTCGGCATACGAATGGCTCGCGCCCCAGCGGGGCCCTTCAGGCCGATCGAGCTTGCCAATCGCGATGTGGCTGTCCAGCGAGAGCCGGATCAGCCCGCGCAGCGGCTTTGCGAGATCCTCGGCGGGACTGGCGTGGGCGAGCCAGTAGCCGGCGGCCGCCGCGGCGAATTGATTGCCGGCCACGTCGCGGTACTTGTTGCGGCCGGTGTTGGCGCGCGGCGTCATGGTGTAGTATTCCGTGTCGGCCACGGGCTGGAGATAACCGGCCAGCCAGCGGCACCAACGGTCCAACGAACGTTCGATCCGCTGCCGGAGCTGTCGGTCCGGAGTTGAGCCGCTGGATTCGGCGCGAACTTCGCCGATGAAGATCGCGGCAAGGGAAAGTACCAGAAACCAGACGCTGAAGGCACATCGTCGATACGTCATGACAACACTCCTCGTCGAATGGAAAGACAAAGCAGCGACTCCCTGCAAAGCTCGTTTAACGGCAGGCCCAGCGGGCCGCGCGTTGGTTGGCACGCTGCCTGGGTTCTCTGTCCGCCGCTGCAGTAGATGTTTGTGTTCCGTGTGAGGCACACGCGGCCCGCTGGGCCGGCGGTTAAACGACGGCGACCGTGTTCCGAACATGTCCACAGCAGCGGCCCTCACGGATTGCCGATTTCCTCATGTTCGGTGCTCACCGCGCAATCGCGGTCGTCGAACAGATTGAAGTAATAGACCTTCGCTCCGGCCGGCAGGGCGGCGGCCGCCCGATGGTTGTTCATGTCGAGTTCGGCGGGCGCCGTTTCCCACTTGTGGTCCTGCCACGTGCCGCCGTCGCTCGTGTAGGTCAACTCGGCGCGCTGGATCGGCGACTTGCACTCAAACTCCACCCAGGCACGGTCCCCTTCACGGCCTTGCTTGACCACCCGGGCCAGCGGCATTCCCCCGGCGAGGATGCTGTCGGCAAAGACACGGATCTCGGCAGGGTTTTCGCCCGCCGCCCCGTGCCCATGCGGCATCCGCACCCGGACGCACAACGTCCGCTCGCCGGCCGGCAGCCGGTAGGACTTCTGCAAGGAGTCCATCGGATAGGCGAAGTCGTTCGTGCCGGTAACCCAGAGCATGGGCATCTTGGCGTCTTTGAGGTAAACCGAGGGGTCCCACCAGCGCAGCCACCGGCCCGCCTTCTCCGGGCCCATCTTCTCCAATTGCGAGACCCAGGCGGAGTTGTCGCCCAGGAAACCGCAGCCGTAGACGGGCACGGCAAAGCGGAAGCGGGGGTCCACGCCTGCGATAATGCAGGTCAGATAGCCGCCCCAGGAGATCCCGGTCACCCCGATGCGGCCGGGATCGACCTCGGGATAGGACCGGATCAGGGAGTGGCCGAGAATCGCGCCGGCGACGGCATGATAGGTCCACTGGTCCGGGGCGGGCGCGTCGATCTGATCGAAGCCGCCCCAGCCAGGCGGGCCCCCTGCCTCATGCCTTTGCCATTTTCCGTAGCTGCCGACCGGCACGCAGCCGCAGAGATCCATCGCGATCGCCGCATAGCCGCGCTGGTTCCACAGCCGCACCCAGCGGTCGAAGGCCGTGCCGCCGCCCCCGTGGACGAGGACCATCGCGGGCAATCGTTCACCGGGTCTTGCGGCCGGGGCGCCGTAGAAGGCGAAGACCCGCGTCGGCTTGCCTTGGTGCGGCAGCCCGTCGTAGAAGAGCGACTTCACCTCGGGTGCCGTGATGTCCGCGGCCGGATAGGTCTTGGGGGCTTTGCCCAGCTCCTCGAGATTCCAACGCGGCGACTCCACCGCAATCGGGACCGGGGCAGCGTTCTGCTCGGCGGCCGCTCCCCGGACTAGCCCGGCAAGGCAGGCGATCAGTAACAGAAGGGTTCTCATCGTGGTGGTCTCCTGGAAGAAAATCACGTCTCAGACGTCTCGGGCAGTTTCTTGGGGAAATACGCTGCGAAAACGACGAGGCAGGCGGCGCAGAGCCCGGCGCAGCTCAACCAGATGCTCGTCCAGTCGCGCCGGATCGCCTCGCCGGCTCCGCTAGTGAACCACTCGCCGATCTGCCCGCTTACCATGCCGCCGGCGAAGAACCCCAATGCGATAACAAAGGTGCCATAGAGGGTTTGCATGCTTCCCCGCACGTCGCGCGGTGCGATCCGGTCGACGTACATGTAGGCGACCGCCAGGAAACAGCCGAAGCAGAAACCGTGCAGGGCTTGGCCGGCGGCAGCCAGGGCCAGCTTGCCGGCGAAGGGGAGGTCGAGACCGAAGACCAGGGAAAACAGCAGACAGCGGAGCAGGTAGGCGGTGATCCCCAGGAGCATCGTCCACTTGAATCCCAGCCGCTTGATCAGAAGCCCCAGGACCGCCAGCACCCCCAGCTCGCAGATCTGCCCGACCGAGCTGATGCTCTGTTCGTAGGCGCCCCAATCGCCCGTGTCGAGGATCGCCCGCACAAACGGGCTGTACCAGACGACCACGAACTGGTGCGCCATGGCGATGAAGAAGCTGACGAGAATCAGCACGAAGAAATGCCGGCTCCGCAGCATCGAGATCACGACGCCCGGGGCGTATTTGCGGTCTTCGCGCTGCTGCGCGGGCGTACGCGGCAAGGTCAGGCAGTAGATCGCCATCAGGACGCCGACGATTCCGGAAAGGGCGAAGGCAAATGCCCTCGCTCGATCGAGCGACTCTCCTTGAAGGCCGCGGAGCCACCAGAACTCGATCACGTAGGCCGGAATGATGTATCCCAGGGTGCCGAACAGCCGGACCCAGGGAAACTCCATGTCGCTGTTTTTCAGGTGCTGAAAGGCCAGCGAGTTGGAGAGCATCATCGTCGGTACGTAGAGGATCGAGTAGGCGGTGCCGAGAAGGATCACGGGCCAGACCTGGGCCTGTGTGTAGATGGCCAGCATCAGCAGTCCGCCCGCAAGGTGGCAGAACGCCATCACGCGCTCGGTGGCAAACATCCGGTCGACGATCTGGCCGATCACGAAGGGAGCAAGAAACGGGCCAACCGCCAGGGCTGAACTGAAAATGCCGACCTGCATGCTGGTGAACCCCAGCGCGTCTTGCACGTAGACCGACGCAATCGGCAGATAGGCCCCCTGCACGAAGTACTGCAGGAACATCATCAGCGAAAGTCGGCTGAGCAGCGGAAACGGGGAGTACACGGAGGAAGTCGGCTGGATGCTGTCGTTCATGCTCATGGTTCACCTGAGTCGATTCGAGTGTTTGTCAGGCGGCGGTGTGGCACTGCTTGTGATTGGACGGATCCTCCATGAGTGAAGGATCTGCCACAATCACAAGCAGTGAGAATGGCCGCCGGGTTCCGATCACCAACACTGCTTGGAGTTGTGGAGAAGTCGATCGAGATGGAGAACCGATCCAACTCCAAGCAGCGATGCCACACGACTGTCGTTTTCCTCCCAGGACTGTCCAGATTATCAGAAACTAGTTGCCGTTTACTCGGTGCAAACAACCGCGCTTTCGATGCCCAGCGCGTCGGCGATTTTCCGGATGGTGCCGGCGTGGCGGCCGATGCCCAGGGCGAAGTGGTGTGTCGGTCCCTCCGCCACCCACCGCTGGAGGAACGTGCGAACGTCGGGCTTGAAGAAGCCTCGCGTGTTCGTGTTGCCGGTGGGCGGGATCGGCCCGCGGACCGACTCCCCTTCGGCAATGACGAACTTGAACTTGCCCTCGGCGGTGATTCCGATGCTGAGCATGGTGATCGGGCCTTCCTTGATCTTGAACTCCACGCTGGCCCCGGAGCCCGGCTTGCCGTGGTACTTCAGCAGGCTGCGGAGCACCGGCTTGCCGTCGGCGATGTTGATGTGGTGCGGTCCATCGTGGCCGACGAGCACGAAGCCCTCTTGGAAATCGACCGGGTGGAACTCGGCAAAACTGCCGCCGATGTCCAGACGGTCCTCGATGAGCATGGCGATGCAGGTCTTGAGGTCCGACTCGCCGCACATGGGGAATCCCGCGGCCGTCAGCAGCGAATTGCCCACGATGAGATTCGTCACCACGTGGCGCATCTCGCTTTCCGGCTCGCCTTCATAGTAGTAGGCCAGGCCGTCGAGCTGCTTCTCTTCGACGAACTTGTCCAGGGCCACGGCAATCTTTGCGGCCGCCTGGAGATCCTCGGGCGTGAGTTTGCGGGTGATGGGGTCGGACTTTGGGTCGGGGGTGTCGAACATGTCGAGGATCTGGGCCTTCTTGGCCTCGATCTCCGAGGGTTCCACGGTGCGGTGCAGGCGGACGAGGTCGTCGGCCTCCGTCTGCACGATATGGCAGCCGAAGGCGGCGGTAAAGGCGGTGGGGTCGGAGTGCATGTCGAGCATCGACTCCAGCACGTGGCCGAAATGGCCGATGCGGGCGCCGTGGAGGTCGTGCAGGACCTTGGCGATGTCGCACCATTCGGCCAGGGCCGCGTCGGCCGCGGGATCATCGTGGAGGGTGCCCAGGACCAGCGGTGGCGCGCGGCGGCCCATCCGAATCGCCACGCCGGTGAACTCCGGCACCGAGCAGAAGTCGTCGTTCGAAAGCTGCATGTAGGTCGACGCCTTCGTGTAGTCCATGGCCTTGAGCGGCTGCAGGGCGACCAGGACCACCGGCACGTCCAGATCGCGGATCAGGATACCGAAGGTGGACGAGGTGGCGTAGGTTACCATGTCGCAGAAGATGAGGTCGAGATTGGCCGCCTTGAGCTTGGGCAAAAGGGAGTAGGCCCCCTGGGCGTTGTCGATCAGACCGAAATTGGCGACGTTCACCTCGTCGGCCTCGACCTTCTTGACCAGTGCGTCGATCTTGGCGAGCATGTCGCCGCGGAGGCCCGGGAACTGATTCCAGTAGGTGTGATGGCCGACGCCGAAAATGCCGATATTCGCCGCGCGCGGCTTGCGGCGGGGGACGCGAACGACAGGACCTGTGTTGGGAGCATTCATCGGAGTATTCTTTGGAACTCAAGTTTCGGACGGTCTGGCCTCGCGAACGGTGGCCAGAAGGACGACCAGGGCGAGAGGGTACAGGCAGCCGGAAGCGATCCAGATCGGAAGGAACGAGAACTGATCGGCGACGAAACCGATCGTTGTATTGGCCAGCATCCCACCGAACGCGCCGACCATGCCGGCCAGCCCCATCACCGTGGCCACCACGCCCTTCGGGAAGGTTTCGCTGATGACCGTGACGTAGTTCGTGATCCAGAAACCGTGGGCGAACATCAGGACGGACATGATAGCCACGGCCATCACGGCGCTGCCGGCGAACGCGGCCGCCGCGGAAGAGACCGTCAGCAGGGCCGCCGCGGCCATTACGAGTTTGCGGGCCTTGCTCGGCGCCACGCCCGCGGCGATCAGCCGGTCGGAGGCCCATCCGCCCACGACGTTGGAAACCCCCAGGGCGAAGAAGGGGATCCACGTCAACCGGCCGATTTCTTCCAGGGACAGGCCGCGTTCCTGGTTCAGGTATTTGGGGATCCAGAACATGTAGAAATAGAAGACGGGATCAAAGAGGAATCGCGAAAGCAGCAGGCCCCACACTTCGCGGCGCGCCACAAGCCGGGCCATCGGCCAGGGTTTCTCGGCGGCCAGTTCCGCGGCCGGCAACACCGCTGGTGTGCGATACAGAAGGAACCACGCAGCCACCCAGATGACACCGATGGCGCCAGTGACGAGGAACGCGCCGCGCCAACCCACCAGCGTCGACACCCACACAATCAGCGGCGGCGCAAGCACGGCCCCCATCGCCGAGCCGCCGGTGGTGGCGATGCCCATGGCCAATGCACGCTCGCGCGCCGGGAACCATTCGAGAATGCCGCGGGCCGCGCCTGGGAAGCATCCGCCTTCGCCCACGCCCAACAGGAACCGGTACACTGTGAGATCGCCCGCGCCGCGCACGGCAGCATGCAGCAGGCTCGCCAGCGTCCAGAAAGCGACGGCAACACCCAGCCCGGCGCGCGTTCCCCAGAAATCAATCATGCGTCCGCCGAGCGTGAACATCACACTGTAGGCGAGCGTGAAGGCAGACACGGCGTTCGAATACTCCACGTTGCCGATGCGCAGATCGGCCAGAATCCGCGGCGCCAGAACGGACAGCACCTGGCGATCAAAGAAGCTGAGCGCGGCGGCGCAGAAGAGCAAGCCCGCCACAACCCAGCGGAATCGCCCCGGCACCTAGGCGATC
>JABWBD010000561.1 GCA_013360685.1 Pirellulales bacterium | reverse complement strand
GCCTCCGCCGTGCTCGAACCCAGCACCGCGCGAGACGACGGGCCCTTTTTTGTCCACTCCCTCGCCACCAGGCGCCAAAGACCAATTCCGATGCAACATTCGTTTCAAAAGGGCGGTTCCACTTACGTCGCACGACTCAATCGCAACTTGCTGCGGCACTCGTGCCCAGGCTCCGCCTGGGCACGCACTATCTTGCAGGCTCTGCCTGTTCTTCTTGACAACGCGCAGACCTCATGCTGCAATTCGTTCGGAACGGGCCATAGCAAAGTCGCTCGCCGCCTTGCAGTCATCGCGCCGATTCGTCGCCCGGATTCGGCCGGCACGTATTGTGCTCCAGCGCGCGACCCGTACACTATAGGGTAGCGGCCCTGGACTCTTACCCCGGATTATTCGCGGCCCCAAACTAAGTGCGAAGCGCCAGCGAGGGCCGCGCAACGAGTTGCCGTCGCTGGCGCTTCGGGTTAGTAGCCGGCACTCTGTGGCGAACGCGCCGGGGCCGTGAATAATCCGGCCTTACTTATGGGAGAACCATGACCTTACCCAGGGAGGCTTACTCGCCTGCGGCGTGTTCCTCCTCGAAAAGCAACCATTGCCAGGTTTCCCCAGCACTCCACCATCGCATCACTCCATTTACTCCATCACCCCACTCGGCAAACGAGGAGGCTCGATCCATGAAGAGGTCCAACGCCGTGCTGATTGCTGTCTTGACCCTTGGGCTCGTCTGGACGTCGCTGGCGCCCGGCCAGGCGGATACCAGAAAGCCGGACCCCGAGAAAGCTGAGCCGAAAAAAGCGGAATCGAGGGCGGACGACGCGAAGAAGGCCCCGGACCAGGCGGTGAAAAAGGAGGAAAAGAAACCCGAAACGAAGCCTGTCGTGGCCGTGTTCACGCTCGACGGGCCGATCGTCGAAAAACCGCTCCAGGAAGATTTCCCGCTTGCCGAACCCGGGACCAAGACGCTGAAAGAACTCGTGACGCGCCTGGAAAAGGCCCGCGACGACCAGCAGGTCAAAGCGGTGGTGTTCCTGGTGGACGAAGGGGCCGTGGACCTGGCGCAAGTCGAAGAACTTCGACAGACGATCGATTCCATCAAAGCCGCGGGCAAGAAGGTCTACGCCCACGTCGACGCGCTGCTCGAAACGCGGAACTTCGCCTTGGCGGCCGGCGCGTCGGAACTCAGCGTTACCCCCACGGCGATCATCATGATCACGGGCTTCTCGGCGGAGTCGCCCTATCTGCGGGGGCTCTTGGACTGGATCGGCGTGAAGCCCGATTTCCTTGCCTGCGGCGAGTACAAGACCGCCGCCGAAATGTTCATGCGGAAAGGGCCCAGTCCCGCCGCGGAGCGGATGCAGACATGGCTCCTCGACAGTCTCTTCCAGAGCTGTCTGGAATCGATCGCCCAAGGCCGCAAGGCGCCCGTCGACCAGGTCCGCCAATGGATCAACGAGGGGCTCTACACGCCCGAAAAGGCCAAGACGCTGAGGATCATTGACCAGGTCGAATACCGGGAGGCTTTCGAAGCCCGCCTGAGGGCCAAGTACGGCCAGGATCTCCAATTCAAGAAGGACTACGGCAAACAGCGCGAAGAGGAGATCGACCTGTCGTCGCCTTTGGCCCTGTTCAAGGTGTGGGCGGAAATCCTTCAGGGCGGCAAGAAAAAGGCCTTGCCGAAGAATTCGGTGGCGATCGTTTACGTCGACGGTCCCATCGTGCCGGGCAAGGCCGAACAGAGCGTCTTGGGAGGCGACGCCGGCGCGTTCAGCACCACGATCCGCAAGGCCCTCGACAAGGCCGCCGCGGACGAAAACGTCAAGGCGGTCGTGCTCCGCGTCAACTCGCCCGGCGGCTCGGCAGTAGCCAGCGAGATCATCCTCAACGCCACCCGGCAGGTGGCCGCCAAGAAGCCCTTCGCGGTGTCCATGGGGAGCGTGGCCGGCAGCGGCGGCTATTACGTCACCTGCGGCGCCGACACGATCTTCGCCGACGCCACGACGATCACCGCCTCGATCGGTGTGGTCGGCGGCAAGCTTGCCACCACCGATCTTTGGAACAAGGTCGGGATCATCTGGGATGCCGATCACCGCGGCGCCAACGCGGACCTGCTCAGCAGCGAGGCCGTCTTCTCGGACGACCAGCGGAAACAAATGCAGGACTGGATGAACGACATCTACGGGGTTTTCAAGGGGCATGTGGCGGCCGCGCGGGGCAAGAAGCTCAGGAAGCCGATCGACGAGTTGGCAGGCGGGCGCGTGTTCACCGGCAGACAGGCATTGGACCTCGGCCTCGTGGACAAAATCGGCACTCT
>JABWBD010000245.1 GCA_013360685.1 Pirellulales bacterium | reverse complement strand
TCGAGTGAGTTGGGCGGTCATGGCTTGGGTTTCTCGAGTGAGCGTGATTCAGCGGAAGGTACAAGACCCATGATAACCTCGCGCCGCCGGCTCGTCACTGCCGCGTGGCTACCTGGGAGCCCAAGTCATCGGCCCCCGTTGGCTGCAACATCTGATTTGGCGTGGCAGCGTGCCGATTGGCCAATTCGGCTCGGTGATGGTAAAGAACCGCTAGCAGTTGCTCGTCATCAATGTCCCATAAACTACGCCCGGTCTGGTCCTCCCCGAGAAAGCCCAGGTGAGCGAACAGTTGTCCTAGCCGGACGTCTGGAGACAGGTTGCACAGCTCGGCCAATACGGCCAATGCCTCACTTCGCGTTGCCGAAATCATAACAGCAGATCTCCAATCTTGGGGTCCGGCCCGTATGCCCGGCGGAGCCGGCCGATCACTTCAACCCGAACCAAGTCGCCGGGGGCCAGCTTGGCGATTCGGGTCGCCCGCGTTACTCCATTATACACGACGAGCACGCCGTCAGTCCCTTCGTAAACGACCAGCGGAGGCATCCCGGCCGACGACGCGCCAAAACGCGCGATCTGACGCTGCAGCTTGACTGGGTCGGCGCCGCTGCGCCGCGAAAATGGAACCCGCAACTCGCGGGGATCGACATCGCGAAACTGTGATGGCATGGCGTTGGTCTTCGAGGAAAGGACGTCCTGATTGGCATCACGTGTTCACCGGAAACACAATTACATCGTCCGTACCCGGTCCGTAATCCCGTTCACGAAGTCACACTTCGCCTGGTCTGGTCCCACCGCACGTGAGACCGTTTGAGACCGCCAATCCATTGTACATACGCCCCGTGCCGGTGGCCATTGCGGGCTGGTCGGCTCCTTGCCGGGACACCTAGACACAACCGACTTGATTGGCCGGAAGATCACGGGCACGATCCGCCGTGCCGTCCGTCGACAGTCCTGGTCCCGCAGGCTTGCCGGCCCGTGCTCCGGATCGACGAACTTGCCTCGAATCTTGCGAAGCGGCCGGATTCCGCGCAAACTACTCGGTGACCCGCCGCGCAACCTTACCCGCCGAGGTCCTCCCTTGGGCATGACCGCCGCCGAGACGCAAACACCCACCGGGTACCTGGAGCTGATTCGCGAAAACGCGGATTTCCGCTCTCTCTGGATCGGGCAGATCGTCAGCTTGCTCGGCGACTGGTTCAATATGGTCGCTTCCGCGGCGCTGGTGGCAAAGCTCACCGGGTCGGAACTGGCCGTGGGCGGCCTGTTTGCGGTGCGGATGCTGGCGCCGTTCGTGATCAGCCCCTTCGCGGGAGTGGCGGCCGACAGGTATAACCGCAAACACGTGCTCATCCTGGCCGATCTGGCCCGGGCCGTGACCGTGCTCGGATTTCTCCTGGTCCGCCATCCCAGCCAGGTCTGGCTTCTCTACGTGTTGACGGCGATCCAGTTGGGCATCAGCGGGTTCTTTTTCCCGGCCCGCAACGCCATCCTTCCCGACATCGTTTCGCCGCGCGCGATCGGCGCCGCCAACGCGATCGGCTCGGTCACCTGGTCCGTGATGCTGGCATTCGGGGCCGCGGCGGGAGGGATCGTGTCGGGCGTGTGGGGCATCTATCCGGCGTTCGTCATCGACGCGATCACGTTCCTCGTATCGGCATTCTTCATCGGGCAAATCCGGCTGGGACCGGCGGCAGGTCCGGCCCAATCGCCTTCGAGCATCGCCGCGGCGCTGGGCCAGTATGGGGAAGCGCTCGAGTATCTGCGGCGCCACGCCGATACGCTTTTCGTTGCGCTGCACAAGGCCGCGCTGGCGGTCTGTTTCGGCGCAACGCTCCAAGTGGTCCAGGTGGCCATCGCCACCAGGATTTTCCCGCTGGGCAAGGAGAGCGGTCTCAGCCTGGGCTTCCTGTTCGGCATTCTGGGAGTCGGCACCGGCATCGGTCCCATCCTTGCCCGGCGGTTCACCGGCGACGAAAGCCGACGGCTGCGGGCGGCGATTCTTTTGGCCTACTTCACCGGCGCCGCGGGGCTGGCGGTCACAGCGCCGTTGTGGAACCTCGCCGCCGTGCTTGCCGGAACCCTTTGTTGCGGAGTCGGCAACGGCATGATCTGGGTCTTCTCCACGCAACTCCTGCTGCAGAGCGTGCCCGGAATGATGCGAGGCCGGGTGTTTGCCACCGAACTGGCCTTTTTCACGCTCATGGCCGCGGCCGGTCCGGCCGTGGCCGGCATGGCACTGGAGTCTCCGCTGGGCATTACCGGCGTCCTCTGGTCGATGTCCGGTCTGACGCTCCTGCCCGCAGCCTTGTGGGGCCTCTGGCTGGCATTGGGGGACTGAACGCCGAACTCCCGAAGTCTCAGGACGAGATCGCTCGAACGCACCCCATTCAGGACGGATTCCGCTGGGCGGTTGGGCGGGTTAGAATAAGAGGGACTGAGGTTCTCTCTTGGATAACTCTATCGGGTGATCGCCAGGAGGTGGACGATGCGAAGGTATCGGATCGAGCAGACGCTGGTCTCGATCGCGGCTTTTCTGCTTGGCGTAGGGCTGGCGATTTGCATTGCCCCCGGGGATGTGGTGCTGTGGGTGCTGGCCGGAGCCGCCCTGGCCGTTTTCTGCCGGGAACATTTCGTTCGCAATTGCGGCGGTGAACTGTTCTGGTGGCCGCACCGATCGACGCATCCGCGCAAGAGGCCGCTTCACCCGCAACGGTGAGCGCGGCTCACGGTGCTCCGCCGGACGTGCTCTGCCGGACTGGGCGACGTAGAGCTCGGTCCAGGCGGTGCTATTGACGTTGAATAAGGTGGCTGCTGCGGTAGTCGTCGCCGGCCGGCGTGGCGAGCTTGAAGACGACCCGGTCCATGTCCGGGCTGAGAATCGGAAAGAAGATGGAAATGGGCCCATCGTTCCAGTACCCCGTTTGCCGCTCGTCCGTTGCCGGCGCGGGGTGGGCTATAGGGCGTCCTGGTCGAGCTCTCCGGTCCGGATGCGGATCACCTGGCACAGGTCGGCGACGAAGATTTTGCCATCGCCGACCTGGCCGGTCTGGGCGGCACGGAGGATCGTGTCGAGGACCGGCTGCAATTCGGCGTCGGCCACGACAACCTCGATCTTGATCTTGGGCACGAAGTCGACCGTGTACTCGGTGCCGCGGTACATCTCCGTGTGGCCTTTCTGGCGGCCGAATCCACGGACCTCGGTGACGGTCATCCCCTGGATCCCGTGGTCGGTCAGGGCGTTCTTGACCTCTTCCAGCTTGAAGTGCCGGATGATCGCTTCCACTTTTTTCATGAGTTGGATCCCTGGTTCGATAAACCGATGTAGCCGTCGGGCTTAGATGAAAATATAGCCTTCTTCGCCGTGCTGGCTCAAATCGAGCCCCTGGATTTCCTCGGATTTCGCGACGCGCAATCCCATCGTAGCATCCAACATCTTCAGCAGGAAGAAGGTGATGAGGATTGCGACGGCCCAAGTAATCAGGACGGCGACGGCCTGCCCGACGATCACCGTGCCGCCTTCGACGAGGCCCAGGGGTTTGCCGGCGCCGATGTCCCAGACCGCGCGCGTGGCGAACACGCCGGTGAGCATCGCTCCGAGCGTACCGCCGACGCCGTGGACGCCGAAGGCGTCGAGCGAGTCGTCGTAGCCGAATCTGCCTTTGAGCGTCGTGCAGGCGAGGAAGCAAACGATCCCGGCAGCCAGGCCCATGAGGATGGCCGACATCGGCTGCACAAAGCCGGCGGCCGGCGTGATACAGACCAGTCCGGCGACCACGCCGGAGCAGGTGCCCAGGACAGTGGGCTTTCCGCGCGTGATCCACTCCGCCGCGGCCCAAGCCAAGCCGCCGGCGGCGGCGGCGAAGTGGGTTGCACAGAATGCGCTGGCGGCGATGCCGTCGGCGGCCAGGGCGCTGCCGGCGTTGAAGCCGAACCAGCCGACCCAAAGCATGGTGGCGCCGAGGGCCGTGTAGGTCAGGTTGTGCGGAGGCATCGGCTCACTGCCGAAGCCGAGGCGTTTGCCGATCAAGAGCGCGCAGATGAGGGCCGAGACGCCCGAACTGATGTGCACGACCGTTCCGCCGGCAAAGTCGAGCGCGCCGCCGGCGAAAAGCCTGGCATGGTCGCTGCCGTAGGCGAGGATCCCGCCGCCCCAGACCCAGTGGCAGAGCGGGCAGTAGACAAGGGTTCCCCAGAGCAGCGAGAAGACCACCATCGTGCTGAACTTCATCCGCTCGGCAAAGGCCCCGCAAATCAGCGCGGGAGTGATAATGAAGAACATCCCCTGAAAGAGCATGTGGGTCAGCATGGGGATCTTCAGCGTCGGATGAACGGGGATGTACGACTGGCCGCTCTCCAGGCGCGCCTGCACGTTGTTCATGAAGAGGTAATCCGCGTTTCCCCACAACGGACCGCTGCCGCCGAACGCCAGCGAGTAGCCCCAAAGTCCCCAGACCACGGTCATCATGCTCATCAGGAAGACGCACTGCATGATGACTCCCAGGACATTCTTCTTACGGACCAGCCCGCTATAGAACATCGCCAGGCCCGGGGCGGTCATCATCAACACCAGCGCGGAGCTGGTGAGGATCCAGGCGTTGTCGCCGGAGTTGATTGCCGGCGGTCCGGGGGTCGCGGCGGTCTGGGCAGCCTCTTCGGCCAGAACCCGTGAAGTCGGACCCGGGACAATCGCGAAGCCCAACAACAGGGCGATTGCGCAGACGGTTTTGAAGTTCATGCTCCGCACCACCTTTCACGACAGGGTCCAGAGAGGTTGCTGAAAACCGCGTGTTTCGCGTGCAGGCGGGCCACCGTGTAGGCCGCTTTGGACGGTTTACGGGGCCACGGAGTGTCGCGGCTGCAATTCAGCAGTCTCCCCGATGGGCCGCGCGCGGGGAGGCACGGGTCGAAATCCCCGGGCGGCCGAGGGACCGTTTCCGGGGGCAAAAGCAATGGCCGTGCCAAGACGCTGCCATCGCAGCGAAGAGCGAATGCTAGCGGTTGCAGCACAAGGGGTTAGGAAAAGCGGGGGCGGCCAGAGCGGTCGGACGCCGCGACAGATGCCGCGGGCTTCTGCTCAGGCCCCGCGCAGGCTGTGACCGCCGAATGGGCAGTCGATCGATGTTCGTTGCGGCGCAAGTGTCAGAGCTTGCGCGATCCTTCCCACGGCACGTCCATTCCGCCTCCCTTGGCGTTCACGGCGCGCGCCAGCACGAAGAGCAAATCGCCGAGCCGGTTCAGATAGGCCAGGAGGACGCGCGAGACCTCATCCTCGCTTTCACGGACCAGCGCCACCAGCCGACGTTCCACCCGGCGGCAGATCGCCCGCCCTGTGTGCAAGGAGGCCGCCGCGCGGATGCCGCCGGGCAGGATGAACTGTTTCAGTTCGGGCAGGGTCGCGGAAAATGCGTCGATCTCGGACTCCAGCGCCAGGACGTGTTGGCGGCCGATGGTGCGGGTGCCGTGTTTCACCGGGTTGGGCGTTGCCAGTTCGGCTCCGACTTCAAACAGTTCGTTCTGCAAGCGGTGCAGGACGCGGTCCACCTCTTCCGGCAGTGTCTCGGATCGGGTCGCTCCCAGGGCGCAGTTCAGTTCGTCGACCTCTCCGCAGACCTCGATCCGGGCCATGTCCTTCCCGACGCGAGGCCCGCCGATCAGCGCCGTTTCTCCCAGGTCGCCCGTACGGGTATAAATGTTCATGAATCGCCTCGTCAAGAGACTGCCGAACTGTCCCTCCAGGGATTCTACGTAGGCTGTCCAGGCGGGGGTCAATGGAAATCCAAATAAGCGCGAGGTTTTTTATTGCACGGGGAGGGGTGTGCGACCATTTGCCGCGTCGGCGGGGCAAGGGACCGGCGAATGGACGAGTGATGAGGTGTCGGCAAGGACCGCCTGGCAAGATTTGCCCAGTCGATACAAACGGACCATTTCGCGGAGTGGATCGACTGGTGTGGGAGAGAAATCCTAGCGACAAGTCGGTTCGGGTGATTAAACTGGATGGACAGGCCCTGCTCCGGTTGCACGGCAGATTCCCAAT
Organism: Pirellulales bacterium; assembly: GCA_013360685.1. GTDB lineage: Bacteria > Planctomycetota > Planctomycetia > Pirellulales > Thermoguttaceae > JABWBD01. The sequence continues at coordinate 6,741 of JABWBD010000245.1, read as the reverse complement.
TTCCCTCCCAGTATTCTCGCACCTGGCCAGTGCCGCCAGAAGCGGGCAAGGAGGTCACACGATGCTGGTTCTCGCGCGCAAGTTGAACGAGAGTATCGTCATCAACGAGAACATCATCGTCACGATCGTGGAGATCCGAGGCGACAAGGTAAGACTGGGCATCCAAGCGCCCAAGGAAGTGACCGTCCACCGCCGTGAAGTCTACGACGCGATCCAGCGTTCCCAGGCGCCGACCGATGAGAAGGGCATCAGCCCGTAAGGGTCTGAAATGACGGCGGCCGACGACCTTCGAGGCCGTAAGAGAATACGTTGCCCGAACGTCGTGGGGTGGATTTCAAAAGGGGAAAACAAGGTTGAGACGCGAAGCGTCGGAAGCGGGCGTTCCCACGCGAAGCGTGGGAACGATGCATTTCCTGTGAATCTACGGCTGAGCGTCGATCACCGATGCGATGGTCGCGTCTATGAAGGGGAGAATCGGGGCAGGCAGAGACGCGAAGCGTCGGAAGCGGGCGTTCCCACGCGAAGCGTGGGAACGATGGTGTGGTGGTGTGATGGGGTGTGACATCGCCGGTCCTTATTGGTCTGTCACAGCCGCTTCCAGCTTGCCCGGATCGTTCTTCCAGCCATATTTCTTGCTGAACTCCTCCGGCGAAAGCGTCTCCTGGCCTTGATCGGTCTGGACGACGTAGACAAGTTCCTTCTCGACGTCCGGCGAGCCGCGGAAGTGGCCGTCGGGGCTGATCGCGGCGTATTGCTTGTCGCGCATACAGAGGATCGTTCGCATCAACTGTCCACTCTCGGTCTGCCGCAGCCGAATGATGCCGGGGCCGCGCGAAGCGACGATTCGGCCATCGCGAGAGAAGGCGGTGCCCTCGTCGCGGATCGTCCGCAGGAGCTTGCGCCACTTCACGTCCCACACCCAAGTCGCGCCGGAACTGCCGGCCAGGAGGGTCTGATCGTCGTCGGACCAGCTCAAGCAGATGAGGTTGTCCTTCTCGGGCGCAAGGCAGGGAAACGCACCGGTGGCATTCCACACGAGTTCGTTTTGCCACCGCAGGGACACCCGATTTTCCTCGGGTGGAACGAGCGACGCCAGCACCTTCCCTGAATCAACATCCCACACCAGCAGGCCCTTGTCAGCGCATCCAGCGGCCAGCCGCTTTCCGTCGTGCGACCACGCGAGGGGGCCGACGCACGGCTGATCGCCGACAAGCCACGTCTCATGCGTGTACGTATCGGTCTGAAAAACCCTAACGGTCTTCTCGTTGGCGGGAAATGCTACTCGCTTGCCGTCAGGAGACCAGGCCGCCATCCAACCCGGAAGCGAACCCATCACATTGCCCGTCGCCGCATCAATTACCTGGTTCCTCATCACGACGCCTTTTGCATCAGGGGTCCACGTCAATGCGCTTTCCCACCAATAGAACGCAACGGTAGCCAAAGGACGCGCCTCGCGCAGGTCGCAGATCCTTAGCTCGCCTGCCTGGACAGCCACCTTTCCGTCGCTCGACTCGGCGATGGCCGTCGGTGGCATCGCCAGGCATTGAGAGACGCTAAGCTCATTGATCAAGGCGCCCGAGTCGAGAGCGCGGAACTGCACGGTGGACTCTTGGCTACTCCACTGTCCGTCGAAAAAGTTCTTACCGTCCCGGGACACGGCCATGCACGTGAGTCGAAGGACCGGCGTAGGGGTCTGCATCAAGCGCTTTGCGGACGACGCATCGCACAGCTCGACGAATCCCTCCTCGCTTCCCATGACGAACTGTTTTCCGTCAGCGCGATAGGCGAGGGCTCGTACCATGACGCACGATCGGTACTTCTCCTCGGTGAACGTCAGTTTGCCTGTTTCCGCGCTCCAGCCGTACAGGGTAACGGAGTTTGATTCGAGGTTTGCGAGGCCGACGACGGTTGTGCCGTCCGACGACCAGGCCAGCATGTGGACTTTCCCTGACCTGAACTGGAGGGTCGGTGCTACGAGTTCTCGATTCAACTGGCCTGTCGCCGCGTCGAGCAGCCGGACCTTTCCCGCCTCTCCCTCGACGAACAGAGCCGCGAGGGTCTTGCCATCGGGGGACAATGCCATGGGCCAGACGGCCTCCGCCATTGCCAGAGTGTGCTGTATCTCGCCGGATTTCGCATCCCAAGACTTCCAGGTCTTGTCGATGCCCGCCGAAGCCAGCATTGTTCCGTCGGGAAGCCACGCGAGGCTCAGCACGGCCCCGTTGTGACCTTTCCATGTGCGGAGCGCCTTTCCGGACGCAGGATCCAGAAGCAGGATATTTCCTTCGCCATCGCCCGAGGCAAGCGCCATGCCGTCGCGCGACCATGCTACCGTTGCGATCGCGCCTCCCTCGCTCCGCACGGATCGCAGCAGCCGACCTGATCGCACGTCCCAGAATCGAATCGTTTGATCGTCGCTCGCCGAGGCCAGGCAGGTCCCATCCGGCGACCAGGCGAGTCCGTTGACCGGTCGGTCGTGCCCGGCCAGTAGTTGTAGCAGCTTGCCGGTGTCGGGAGCCCATAGCCGCACGGCGCCGTCGTCACCCGCGGTCGCCAACACCTGGCCGTCGGGCCGATACGCCGCAGCGCGGACCGCGTGCCGGTGCCCGATCGTCTCGACCGTCCACGAACGCACCCCGGGGATGGCCGCGGGCTGAGCGACCAGGGCCATCTCGCTCATCGGGGCGCCCGCCGGTGAGTCCGACGGTTCCGGCGTAATCTGGATCGGCACGGGCTTCGCCGGAGCGACAGCCGAACTGCGTTCTCCAGGGCGAGGGACCGCCACGGCCGCCGAAGGCTGAACCGCCTGTTTCTGCGTTTCGCCCGCAGGCGCCTCCTCCTGGATTCCCAGCGTGTCCCCCGGCTGCAATTCATAACGGGCTTTTTCCCGGCCCCATTGGTCGCGGATGATCAGGACAACGGCCAAGAGGAACACAGCCCCGGCCGCCGCGGCCATGACTCCCAGGTGGACCGGCCAACGCCGCCGCGATCGCGGTAAAGGACGCGGCGCCCGAGACGGCCTGGACTGCCCGGCGCGAACGGCGATTTGCGGTCGGATCGCGGGAACCGGCGGGTCCGGCTGGGTCCCGACCATCGCCGATGCCGCGGATTCGCCCGCGTCGCCGATCGCCTCTTGTGGCTCCGACGGCACCGGATTTCCGTCCAAGAGCGCCAGAAGGTCCGACCCGGCGGCAAAGGGAGCGACGGCCTCGGCTGCCGCGATCGGCGTGGCAAACCGCGCGGCCGGATCCTTGGCCAGCATCCGCTCGATCACTGCCGCCAACGCGTCGGAAACGTCCGTGCGGACAAGTTGCACCGGACGTGCCTGATCGCGGACATGGCCCATCAACTTGTCCAGGGCTGTCTTGTAGGCCGGCCCACTGAAGGGAGCCTGCCCAGTCAACAGCTTGTAGAGCGTGCAGCCCAGCGAGTAGATGTCGGCACGGATATCCACACGATGGCTGTCGCCGGCCTGCTCCGGCGCCATGTAGTCGGCGGTGCCCATCGCCACTCCGGCGCTAGTCAGTTCTCCCTTCCCAGCCAAGTCCGGCTCGCCCGTATTGAGCAGCGCCAGCCCGAGATCGAGGATCTTCACCACGCCGACCTGGCCCGACGTCCTTGCCACCGGGGCGGAATCCGGCCGAAGGGCCGGACCGGGTGCAAAGGGAGCCGGTCCGCGTGCGAGCATGAGGTTCGACGGCTTGATATCGCGATGCACCAGTCCGTGTTCATGGGCATACTGAAGGCCCAGTGCCGCCTGGCGGATGATCTCGCAGGCATCGGCAACGCGCAGCAATCCCGCGCGGCGCGCGATCCGGCTGATGTTCAGCCCATCCACGTGTTCCATGACCAGGACGGTTGTGCCTTCGATGTCGCGAGCGTCGTAGGCCCGGACGATATGGGGATGATCGAGCCGGCCGATCGCTTCCATCTCACGCTCAAAACGCGTAACGGCACGGCTGTCTTCCGTCTTCTCTTTCGGCAGGATTTTCAGCGCCACGATCCGCTTGAGCCGAGTGTGACGGGCCTTGTAGACGACTCCCATTCCGCCCTGCCCCAGCTTTTCGAGAAGCTGGTACTCGCCAAGGTGCTGCGGCCGGTATTTGTCGACGTCCGTCGCTTCGGCGGACGGCGCTTCGGAGCGGCCGGTTTTCAGCCGGGCCGCCTCAACAACCAGACGGCGGCAGCCTTCCTCTCGGGCATAGGGGTCGTCGGGGGGGCCCAACCGCAGCTTGCTGAGCATGGTGTCGGACGCCGACTCCAACCGGCCGATCGTCGCCTCGCAATCCCGGCAGTTCTCCAGGTGCTCGGCGACCGACTCGGCCCGCGGTCCGTCCAACGTGCCGAGGGCGTATCCGGCTAACTCGTCGCGGCTGGGATGCATGGCGTGCTCCTTGGGGCAGTGGATGAGGACAAGGTAGCAGGCACGCTCCGCCGTGCCGTCCGCCGCGGCACGGCGGAGCGAGCCTGCTACTTTTCTTGCGGCATTCGTTGGTTTACCAATCCTGGGTCCCGTCAAGAAGTACATTGTCGGGGCGTCACACGACTTTTCCACAGAGAGCCGATCCTCGGTCGGCCGTTCGCCGCAAGTCGTTGACGACAAAGAGGATCCGGCAACAAGCTCGGTCCGACTAGAGGTCGCTCGATTCGCAACGCAGCCGCGCGAGAACGCGGTACTTCGCCTGGCGGACGGCCCCGGCAGTCATCCCCAACTCGGCGGCAACGTCGGTTGCCGACTGCCCATCAACGACGACCCGCCAGAATGCCTGCCAGGTGGTGCATTCGAACTCCCGCTGCAGCAAGGCAAGCGTCCGGTGGAGGAGGCTGCGTTCGGGATCGAATTGAGCATCCGTGTCGGGCTCCTGCGGCAGTCCGGCCGCGACTTGCTCGATCTGCTCGTGCGCCCCGGTGCCTCCGACAGGGCGTGGCTCGTTGGCCAGGCAGCGGAAGCGGTCGCCGAGCTTGTTGCGCGTGATCCACCAAAGCCAGCCGCGAAAGGTGTCGCCCGGACGGTCGCGGTGGAACTCGGAAACCCGCTGGATTACGGTGCGGAAGACTTCTTGGCCGACATCGGCGGCGTCGTGGTCCTGCAGTCCGGCCTGTCGGGCCCAGCGGTAGATGAGCGGGGCGTAGAGCGTTACCAGACGGGTCCAGGCATCGGCATCGTTGCTCTTCACCCGCTCCAGGAGGCTGCGCGAGGTGGAACTACCGGGATTGGACTGCATGGGCAGAGAGCCTTCTGGGTTTCTGCATTGGCCCGGAATTGACCGGCGAGGCCAGCGTCCTTGATCGTCGCAGGCGGCGGTGCCTGTGTCAATCGCCCGGATCGGCGAGACCCCCGAGTTTGCGCGCGGACCTTATCGTTCCCACGTTTTATCGTTCCCACGCTTTCGCGTGGGAACGCACGTTTGGACGCTTCGCGTCCCCATCCCCTCCAGACCTCAGCAGCGATCGCCGGTCCGACGATTGCGCACGCGGATCAACAAAGCGGCGTTCGGCTTCCCTGTTGTCCATCGGCACTTCCATCATTCCATCGTTACGACGCTTTCTCCATCGTTACGACGCTTTGCGTCGTAACGCGATCCGGACGCTTCGCGTCGCTGTCCCGCTCACCGCCTGCCCGACACTAATCGGTTTGCACCGCACACACTCGCCACGCAAGAACCGTTCCTGCTCGCCCAACGGAAAGCGACAACAAGTCGTGCGCACTCCAACTTCCCCCGGGTCCCGGTGCCCTCGCGATCACCGTTCTCCAGATTCCCCGTCGAAGTCCTCCCCGCCACACCTCAATCCGCCCCAACCCCCTTGACATGGGCCAAAGAATAATGTATACATTAGTATAGGTATCCGCAGAGCCGGGCCTCGATGCCCGGTATCCCACGAGCCCGTCGCCACGGTCGCGATCCACCCATCGCAACCGGTGCCGACGGGCTTTTTTCTTGGCCGCCGAAATTCATCCAAGGGTGACCTATGCTCCGCCAACATGTACAGAGCGGCCTCACGCCGGCTCTCTTCGGGAGCAATCCGACCATGGGATCGTCCATCGCATCCTCTGCGCACACCCTCTTCCGGGCAGCACGCAGAGCCATTTCTCAACGACCCCTCCGAAAGAACTGTGGCACTTGCGCCTCGCTTGGTAATCACAAGTGCTGTCCGTTTCAAAAGTTACGTCCTGACGCCTCGTCGAAGATTTCTCAACGCCCATCGAAGCGTGTTGACAAACTCCGCTGGCGTTTTCTTCCGGAACACAGAGGCACTCGAGCGCAACCATCAATCGCCCCGCGACACCGCCGAGCGGTGATGGTCTCCAAGAAATCCGGAGAATTGCAGAGTTGTCCGCCAAACCGGAACCAGCGACGCGTCCAGCCTCGAATGCCCAGTTCCGAAACACGGCCGGGTTTTCGAACACCCCAACCATTCGACAATCGCGGCTTGCGCTCACGACAGGAATCGCAACGCACTTCCAGTACAGCACTTGCGCCCCTGCGATTCGCCCGAAGTTATGCAACACCTCATCAGGATTGTCGCAAAACCCAGCCCCCTTCGCACAACCCCACGCTCTGGCGACTCGTTCCCAGGCTCCGCCCTTGTCATTACCCACAACTTGGCATTCGATTGGAGAGCGGAATAGCAGGGGCGTTCACGCCCCTTGTTCCGCCGAAGGCGGTCGAGGCCCGTGCTTTAGCACGGGTTTGTCCGACCGTATCCCGTCCATTCTTCGTCGCCGCCAGCCGCCCCGGC
>JABWBD010000560.1 GCA_013360685.1 Pirellulales bacterium | reverse complement strand
CTGGCATTACCGAATCGAGGCGGCGGGAAGATTGCCTTCCGGCCGCCTCGGCTCTTTTCCCAAATCGCCAACGACGGCGAAAGCGGTCGGGAGCCTTTGCTCGGACGGTCCGCGAGACTCGAACGTCCGGAGCCAATTTGTTTGGCTCTCGACTCTCCGCGATCTGTGGCTGGCACGACGAGTTATTCCCCCCGGCCCCGTCGGACGCGGTAACTTTCTTCATCCGCCGATCCTGACACGTTCAGCAGTCTCTTTCCAGGTTGTCTCTCGAACTTGCTGCTTCTCTTCACCGCCCTGGCCTGTTATTCTGGACGGCCGGTGCGAGGTCCGCGGCGGGCGAGCTCCCGCCGGCGGCGATGCGCGAGATTCCTGGAGAGGCTTTCATGAGACGTGGTGCGACAGTTCTCGGAGTGGTCCTGCTGGGCTTGTTTGCTCCTCTGGCCGTCGTCCCGATCCAGCGCGCATCGGCCGGCGATTCCCCGACGTTCAGGATTTCGATCGACCCAGCGGCCTGGAAGAAGTTCGGATTTCAGTATCCGGCCACGTATATCTTCCGGATCGCCGGGTTGCCGCCGAACGTGGAGGTCCATCGCCGGGACGGCGACTCGCCCATGTGGGCGAGTCTGCCGAAGAAGACCGCCGAGGAGTTTTTCAACGGCATCCAGTGCGTGCGGTTCGATGCGGCGGCGAAGAGGGCCTATGTCTCCGTCGGTTTCCAGTACGCCGACACAATCGAGCTGAAGTTCGCCGGGGCGGCATCGGCAGAATTCGAGGGCATCGCCCGCTACTACGACAACCGCAAGGCGGCTTATACCCTTTCGCTCGACAATTGGGGCTGCAATCCCTGGGCCCATCCGGGCGCTGCTTGGCGGGGCCCGACCGACGACGAGTCGGACAATTACCAGGCGGCCTTGCACGTCTGCCGCAGCTTCCACCTTCCGGTCACGATCGCCATCAACAGCCGGTCGGCCGGCGGCGAGTCGACCTGGAAGCTGATGCAGGAGGAATTGGACCGCGGCGACCAGAGCTGGGAGCCCGCCGTCCACGGCCAGACCCATCCCAAGAATGCGGAGGCCTATGCCGTGCGAGGCTACCGGCAGGAAATCCTCGGCTGCCGCGAAGATATCCTCGGCCGGCTGAAGAATATCCCCTTTGGCCAGCACACCCTCGAACATATCCTGACGCACGGCTACTGCGACGATGCCATTCTGAGCACCGACGCGGGCGAGTTCCTCTTCGTCCGCGGCTTCAACTGGAACGACAACCCCGCGAGCACCGACTTCGCGCCCTGGGACGAAAAGCACCGGCTTTACGGCGTGGGAGGACTAAACACCAAGGGCTATGACACGAAACTCGAGAGCCGCGATCCCAAGGGGCGATTCTCTGCGGAGGACGTTGCAGATCTCAACCAGGGATTCGAGAAGACTCGCCAGTCCGGAGGGATTTTCTACGCGCTCTGGCATCCCGATCGGTTCCAGAACAGCGTCCTCTACGATCCCCGCCCGGGGAAAGACGGCGTGCAAGGCTCAACGCTCATGCAGCATCTGGCGTTCGTGGCCAACCGCAAGGACATCTGGTACGTGGCGAATGGATGGATGTACTCGTACCACTTCGTGGCGGAGCATGCCAAGGTCGCCGCCGAGCAGGGACGATGATCGGATCCGTGGAACGTCCCTAATCCACGTATCCCTGGCCGAACCGACCGCCGAGCGGCCGGCGGAATCCGTCATGAAAGGGCATCCACGAGGTGGTGCCTCCATCAACGACCAGCGTCTGTCCGACGATATAGCGCGCGTCGTCACCGGCCAGGAAAACGGCCACTTTGGCCACATCCGCGGGCATGCCGACAAAGCCGCAGGGAATCGTCCGGCCGAGGGCGTCCGCATCGTAGTCCGGCATTGCCACGCGATAATTTTCCACCTCGATCGCGCCCGGCGCGATGGCGTTCACCCGAATCCCCTTAGGAGCCAGCTCAATGGCCAGCGACCGCGTGAACGCGACAATCGCCCCTTTCGTGCCGGCATAGACCGTGTGTTCCGGCATTCCCTCCAAGGCATGGACCGAAGTCAGATTGATCACCACGCCGCCGCCGCGCGTGATCATGCCGGGCACAAGGGCCTGGGTCACGAAGAACATCGCGCGGACGTTGACCTGGTAGAGCGTGTCGAACTGCTCGGCGGTGACTGAATCGAAGGGCCGGTTCATCGTGATCCCGGCGTTGTTGACCAGCACATCGACCCCGCCGAGGAACTCCGCGGCCTGGCGCGCCAGCGCCGCCGGCTCGCCGGGCTGCCGGAAGTCCGCCCCAAAACAGGCGACGCGGCCGGC
>JABWBD010000244.1 GCA_013360685.1 Pirellulales bacterium | reverse complement strand
CAGGCCCGGCAAGAGGTCGCCCGAGCCGCGGCGAACGGTCGTCAGCCAGCCGGGACCGTTGGCCGTCATCTCGCCGCTGATCAAGTGGATCACCAGGTCGTTGATCTGCATACGGTTGTGCGAGAGGAGACCATTCGGATCGGAGTCCCGGCCCTCCAGGAACACCCCGCCGCGGCAGACGATCTGTTCGAGTTGCGGTTCGGGCTGAGTGCGCGGGTCGGCGAAGCGAATCGTCCGTTTGAGAATGACGTCGAGGGTCTCGGTCTGAAGTACTTGGGTAGCCGTCCTGGCGACCACGGCCTCCTCGAAATGGGCCGTCTTTCCGTCGAAGCTCATCTTCTCTTGCCACGTGACGGCCAGGGGGCCGGCGTCGCGGATCGGACGCCCTTCCAGGTCGCGGTCCAGCGTCACATCCATTTGCCCGGGACCATCCATCCAGAGGCGATTCGTGCCGCGGTTCAGGTTGATGTTCGATCCGGTGAGTCCCAATCCGCGTCCCTCGAAATGGGCCGGATTGCCGGTGACGGTCACCGCGGCATGGGGCTCGGCGGCGTCGACCACGTGGATCTGGTCGCCGGTGATGACCAGGGGGCGTTCCTCCGGATTTGCCGTCGGGGTCTGGGCAAAGCGGACATTGCCGTCGACCATCAACTCGGATAGCTGCGACTCGGTCCCACGCAGTGCAAGCTTCGCGCGAAGCCGGGCGCCGACGATCTCGAAATGATTCGCCGCCGGATCCTCGGGTGCGACCAAGGGAGGTTCCGTCCCGGGATTGGGAAGGCCAGGCTGTTGCAGGGCCGGATTCACGCTCCCGGGAGGCATTGCCTCGGGGCCGGGAACTGCCGGGCGGCGGGCGGACTGGGGCACCAGGGGAAACCGTCGAGCCAACTCCATAGCCACCTGGGCCCGCTCCATCTGCGATCCGATCCGCGCCATCATCCCAGGCGGTTCGCCTGCCGGACCGGCGGTCCCCGCGCCCGCCGCAGGTTCCTCAAACCAAACCTCCAGTTGTTCGACGGCGCCGGAGAGCTGGGCGGACGCCAGTTGGACCTGGCCGCGTGCAAGCATCCGGTCCGGGCGGAGCGTAGTCTTGCCGGCGGGCGCCGCCGCGATTTCGGACAGCCAGAAATGGATCTCCTTGCCGCCCAAGTCTCCCATCCCGGCAAACGCGAGGCGGGCCGAGCCGGTCAAAGAGATCACCTGCTGGTTGTCGACGGGGCGAACGTGGAGTTGCTCGGTCCATTGTGCCGTGAGCTGCTGGTCGGGCCGATCGTCCGCCTGTCCGTGGAGCCGTCCCGGTCCGGTCGCAATGATCTGGCCAAGACGGCCCGCCTGGCTCGGTTGATACTGGATTTCGCGGGCGCGGATCTCGTTGGCGGCCTGTTGGATCAACACCTCCTGACTGCCCTCCAGAAGGATCCTCCCGCTCCAAGCGTCGTACTCGAGTCTCTCGCCCCACGCTTGGAACTGCCGGCTCGGCGCGCGGACTACGACCGGATTGCCCGTGGCTTCGATCCGTCGCGGCTGAAGATCGAGCGTGGAGGATTCGCCGGTTTCGGCCGGCTGCCCTTCGGCGGGCCTTCCCAGACCGGTCCGCCGCCGCGCGAAATAGATCGATAGCAACTCGCAGTTGATCTGGTCGCTGGGACCGCTGGGATGCATCCGCAGCACATCGACTTGATCGTGAAACCTCGCCACCCGTTCCACCGCGTCGAAACGGAACCTGCCGCGGCAGGTCACTTCGATCGGCAGATTCTCCTCGGCATCGACGGGCATCGCCACGGTCGCGCGTGCGGTTGCCTGCCGCCGTTCGGGAAACTCCAGGTGCAGCCGGTCCAGACGCCGGATCTCGAAGGATTGAATTCCGTTGATCTTCGGACCGTGTTTGCCCGAGGGCGTGGCAGCGGCGTCGTGCGCCAGATCGATCTGCAATTGGGATCCGCTGCCACAGTTCGGCCCCCAGCGGAATTGGATCGGCTGGTTGGTTTGGATGCGGTCTTCGGAAACGAGCACGTCGCGGGTCTCGATGGAGAGATCGTCGGCGGGCCCAGGCTCCCGGCCGTCGCTGCGGATCGTGATCGGACCGTCCAGCCGGCCGGAGACGAGCCGGCCGATCCTGCCTCGCCGCAGGTCGAGTTCGTCGTCGAATTCCAGAAGGGCGCCCTCCGGCGCTTGGAGGACCACGGAGCGGCGAACCCGTTCCGCCGGATCGGCAGCGGGCTCCAGCGGCGTGTAGACCAGCGTGCACCGGTCGATTTCGACGCGGCCATTGCCCAGGTTGGTGTATTTCCGCAAGAGGAGCTTGACTTGATCGCTTTCGAGAATCCAAGGGTTATCGAGTTCCCAATCGACGCCCGGCCGGAACAGCGGCCTCAACATCTCCAGGCGATGGTTCGCTTCGCGGATCGCCCCGCGGCGATCTGCCTCGGTAAGCGGCTGCGCCTGGTTCAACTCGACCGACGGTTCGATCAGCGGCACCGCGATCAGGGCATAAGCCCAATAGGCCACCAGCACAATCGCAAAGCTTCCGGCGATGCGAAGGATGCGTGGCATGGGCAATGACGGGGGTCACGGGTTTTAGGGTGCCGATGGGCCGTCCACCGCTACACCCGATACGTCTGAATCACGTCGTCCCAGCGGCGCTGGGCCCGGAGAATCATCTCGATCACCTCGCGGACCGCGCCCTGCCCGCCGGCCGCCGTGGTAACATAGTGGGCCACTTCGCGAAGTTCCAGGCAGGCATCAGCCACGGCCACTCCCAGCCCCATGGTCCGCGCCACCGGCATGTCGGGCAGGTCGTCGCCGATGTAGCACGCTGCCTGCGGTGCGATCTTCAACTCCGACAGGATCTCCTGGGCCGTGGCCAGCTTGTCACCGGCGCCCTGGCGGACGATCTCAATATCCAACTCGCCGGCCCGCTGCTTCACCATCTGCGAACTCCGCGTCGTGATGATGCCGAAACGGTAGCCGGCCTTCTGCCAAAGCTTGATCCCCAGGCCGTCGCGAATATGAAAGCGCTTGGTCTCGATCCCTTGGTTGTCGAAATCCAGATGGCCATCGGTGAGGACCCCGTCGACGTCGGCGAGGACCAATTCAATCGGTTGGCAGCGCTCTTCCAGAGTCATCGTCAACTTTCCCTAGATTTCCTCCGTGCTCCCCTAACACTACGGCCGCAGGTCGTCTTCGAGTTCGCAGACTACCCTATATGGGGCGGGGGATGCCTGCGCGGACGCATTCGGACCATCCAGACAAGTTTCCCCATCTGCGCCGTCGCTTGGAAGTACCCCCACCACATCCGTAATATCGATCAATCCCACCGGTCTGCCCTGGCCGTCGATCACGGGAAGCTCGCTGATCTTCCTGCGGGCCATCAGTCCCACGGCGTCGGACATCCTCGTACCCAGCGGCACGACGAGCGGGCCATGGGTCATTACGTCTCGGATCGGGCCGTCCAGCTCGCGGTCGCGGCGGCGCTCAAATAGCCGCGCCAAGTCGCTATCGGTAAAGAGCCCCGAAAGCTTGCCATCGCCGTCGACCAGCATGATCGCCCCGGTACGGCGGCCGGGCGTGCGAAGATCGACGAAGACCTCGCGGACAGTTCTTGACTCACTTGCCACGCGACATTGTTCCAGGGGACGCAGGTGGTGCTCGACGCGGCTCAGCGTCCGGCCGAGACTGCCTGCGGGGTGGAACCGGGCGAAATCCTCACGGCCGAAGTCCCGCATCCGGCTGACCACCAAGGCCAGCGCATCGCCCAAGGCCAGCATGGCGGTTGTGCTCGTGCTGGGGGCAAGACCGAGCGGGCAGGCCTCATCCACCCGTCCCAGTTCCAGGACCACCGTGGCCGCACGGCCCAGGGTGCTGTCGGCGCTTGCGGTCACGGCGAGAACAGGGACCTGCATTTCACCCAGCGACGGCAGTAATCGCACAACTTCCTCGGTCTCGCCGCTCTGAGACAGGACTAAGGCAACATCGCTGGCGTGGATTCGGCCCAGATCCCCGTGGACCGCCTCCGCCGGGTGGAGCCAATGGCTGTGCGTGCCCGTGGAGGCCAGCGTTGCCATGATCTTCTGGCCGATCAGCCCGGCCTTGCCGATGCCCGTCACAATGACACTTCCCCGACAGCGGTAGACGAGTTCCACGGCATGGCAGAACCGGCTATCGAGGCGGCGGGCCAGCTCGGCCAGGGCGCGACTTTCCTGTTGAACGACATGGCGGGCGAAGCGGAGCTGTTCGAAAGGGGTCAGCTCGGCTGGCCGGCGCGCGGCGTCCATGCTCATCGTCCGGTCTTCCTTGACAAACGGAGGATCGAGAATGTGGGACCGCGATTGTAGCCGTGGTGCTGAGCAGCGACAATGTAGATCTGGACGGGGAGGAGTCGCGGTATCCCACCAAATTGACCGACGAACCCCACCGAAGGATGGTTTTTCAGCACACCGCGATGGTGAGTGCCGAACATGCGACAGCCGACCACCCTATTTCCTGCCGCGGGCCGCGCGGAATCTCGATATGGTCTGGGACCAGATTGGGCAGTGGCGGGGATAAGGTGACCGGCAGGAAATAACTTACCCGTAGGACGGCCTTCCCAGGCCGTCGCGACGGCCTGGGAAGGCCGTCCTACGGGTATTCTTGCTTCTGCCGATCGCCTAAGCGTCGGTCACGAGCGGAACATCTCTGCTTCCAACGGGTCCGCCTGCCGGCGAAGACACGCTTGAAAGCCTAGGCAACTTCCGGCTCGATCCCGAGAACCATGGCCGTGCCTCGCGTGCGCATCTCTGATTCTGCAATGATGGCATCGGAGCGGCGGCGCGAAATTGCACGTTCGACCGGCAAAGGCGCCTCGTCACCACCCTGCCGGGTGGCATTGTTAGCGGTAACCTACTATTGATAGATCAATTGCGGGGATTTCATCATCGTATCCAAAGCGGCGTGTGGTCGCGTCCACCACGCGACGTCCGCTCGGAGCTCCCGGAACGTTATATTGGCCCCCGAACGGAGCCCTGGTTGTTGGACACAGTGCCGACGAGAACGCAAAGCAGCCCGGCCGCTATGCCGCTCACGGCTGCCTATGACAGGCAGGATCGAATTGTGCCATTCTCAACCGCGAGCGGGCCACCGGCGATTGACGGGGCGATGCTGCCGAAATCCAATGGATAAGCGGCCGGACTGCTTGGGTTTTGGACTTCCTGACTTGTAGGGAGGTTTTCCCATGGCCGAAGTCATTCTGGTGTTGCTGGTCGTTCTCACCGTGATTACGGTCGTGGGACATGGGATATGGTCCGCCTTGGCATGGCTGTTCCGCGGTCTGACCGGTTCTGCCGAGACGATAGATCGGGCGCGGCAGGTACAGTGCGGCCGCTGCGAGCGATGGACCTCGCGCAACCGGCCGCGCTGTGACTGGTGCGGCCGGGAGCTCCACGGGCCGGTAGCCGACGAGTTGGCCGATCTCGTGGTTTTCGAGCGGCAACTCCGGCGATTTCGTTCCGAAGGAACGCTCGAACCGGCCCAGATCGAGCAATTACAGGCAAAGGCCCAAGACCGCCGGCGGACGATCGAGAGCCGCTCCGGCGAGCGTGCCGCGGTCGAAGCAAGGCTGCCGGCTGCCGCCGGTCAACCCGTCAAGCTGCCCGAACCGGCTCGGAACCTGCCGGAAGAAGAACCGATCATCCTGGCCGAATCGGTCCATGCGCCGGCATTGCCGCCGGTTCCGCAACCGGCCCCGCAAGCGATCCGGCCGGAACCATCGCCGGCGGGCCTGCGACTGGCCGCGGGCCTCCCCTCGGTCGCCCAACCGCAGCCCGTCGAGCCTCCCAAACCGGCCGCTCCGCCCAAGCCGCCGCGCAAACCCTTCCTCGAAACTTTGGCGGCGTTCCTCGAAGAGCGAAACATCCACTGGGCCGAACTGGTCTGTGTGCTCATCCCCGGCCTGGTCATTGTCGGGGCTTCGATCGCCCTGGTGATCAGCTTCTGGGAGACCCTCGAACAAACGCCGTACCTGAAGTTCTCGATTTTCGTGGCGTACTCGTCTGCCTTTTTCGGCGTCGGTCTGCTCTGCCACCGCCGTTGGAAGCTCGAATCGATCGGGCGAGTCCTGCTCTGGATCGCCGCGCTGTTGGTGCCGCTCAATTTCCTCGCGATGGCAAGCCTCTCGCGCGAGCACTGGAGTCTGATGACGCTGGCAACGGAGTTTCTCTCCCTGGGCATCTTTGCCTGGCTCGTTTCGTTGGCCGGCCGGACGCTCATCCCGGACGGCCGATGGCACCAGACCGCCGCCGTCGTGGGCAACTCGGCCGCGGTGCTGCTGGTCGCGCGTCTCACGGGATGGGGCGCCGAGGGCTGGACGCTTGCCGCCATCGGCCTCGTGCCGGTTGGGATCTTTGCCGCGCCAGCGATGCTCTACCTTTGGCGACTGACGGGGCGAGAGGAGTTGGACAAACCGGCCGCGGATGCGCTATTCACCTTGCTGGGCACGGCTGCTTTTTCGCTGGCGGTTGCCCTGGGGCTTCTCGTGGAACGGGGCGCACGGACCGCGGACCTTGTCTCAACCCTCGACCGTACCGCGCTCTTGTTGGTCCTCTCCGCAATCCCGGTGCTGGCGGCCGGGCTGGCGGTGATGCGGGGAACCACGCGAGACAAGGCCCTGGGGCCCTATCGCAC
Source organism: Pirellulales bacterium (assembly GCA_013360685.1). Taxonomy (GTDB): domain Bacteria; phylum Planctomycetota; class Planctomycetia; order Pirellulales; family Thermoguttaceae; genus JABWBD01. The sequence continues at coordinate 6,287 of JABWBD010000244.1, read as the reverse complement.
CGCCGGGACCGCAGTCGCTTTGACCGGCGCACTCGTGATGGTAACGGCGGTGGGCCTGGCCTGGCCGGACCCGCTGGCCGTGCTCCTGACCGGCACACTTGCTGCGGCGGCTCTGGCATGGACTGCGTTCCGCTACAACCTGGCGCCGCTTCACGCCGGCGCCGTTGCCGCTTTCGCGGTCGTCTACTTGACCGCATATCATCTTCTGGCGCAGAACCTGTCCTGGCTGCCGGGCGAACACGCGGATCGGGAAATGCTTCGTCTGGCGGTCACGGTCCAGAGCGGCGCCGCGCTCACTGGACTGGCCGTTCTGTTGGGACTCGCGGCCGGGTTGCTGGAGTGGTTCGGCCGGCGTGAGCACGCGGCGGTCTACGCATCGGGCTGCGGCCTCGTCGCGCTGGTCAGTGTGCTGAGCGTGACTGGCCACGCCCTGCACGGCACGTCAGGGGCCCTGCCGGCCGCCGTCGTGCTGTACGGGTTGTACGGGGCGGGAAGTCTGGCCGCCGGCGCTCGCGTTCGGCATCCGGTGCTCACGTATCTCGGGTTTGGCATGCTGGCCGCAGCCAGCGTTTGGGCCATGCGGTGGAAGATCGGCGGGATTACGCCGATTTGGGCGACCTATCTGGCGGCCGAAGCACTCCTGCTGACTGCGATCTCGGCGATTCTGCATCGTATCTCTAGCGCGCCGAGCACGGCGTGGAACGTCGATCCTGGCGAGTCGGGCCGCACGGGATTGCTGGAAGTCTACCGCCTGCCGGCGGCGCACGTGGCCGAAATGCTCGCGCCTCTGGCGGTCGTGGCGGGCGTCTGGACGGCCTGGTCGCACCGAGTGGCCATCGTTGGGTCGCCCGAACCGGCGCTGGCGGCGCTGTTTATTACGCTGGTTTGGGTGCTCTTGGCCTGGGGCTACCGCTCGCCCTCGCGGACGTATCTTGCCTCGCTCGTTGCGCTGGCCGGACTCATCCACACGTTCGTGCTGAACTACACCGAGTGGGTCGAGCAGCCGTGGCTCTTTGCCTTGTTGGTGCATGCGAGCGTTTCGGTCGTCGCCGGGCTGGCGCTGCGGTGGTGGCTCGAAAGCGGCGGCTTGGAGAGCGTCGGCGAAGACATCCGCCGCGTTTTCACCCAGCCGCTGGGCGAGATCGCCCTGGCTTCCTCCACGCTGGCGATTCCCGCGATCTTCCTCGGCTCTTGGAGAGAGACGCTCTGGATGGCCGGATGTCTCGCCTGGTTGGCGGCGATCTGGTTGGTGATCGCCTGGATGAACCGCTGGCCGGCGATGCTCGCCGCGGCTCAAGTGGCACTGACCGCGGCCGTGCTCACCGGAACAACCGCCTGGCTTGAGGGCCACCCCTGGAATGCGGCTCGGCCGGTCGATCTTTCCGATCCTCGCGTGCTTCAGACGTACGGGATCGGCTTGGCGATGCTCACGCTGGCCTGGCTCGCCGCGCGGATGCTGCTCGGCAACAGCGCGACGGCACGGCAACTGTTGGATTACGGCGGCCCGAGCGTCGACCGGGCGGTCGGACACGCAACGGCCGTCCTCCAGCTCCTCGTGGTCACCGTCAACCTCTTGCCCGGCTGCGGCGCCGAACTGGTCCGGCGGGCGGGCGGCGTGCCGATGGAAGCCTTCGGGCCGGCCGCCTGGCTCCTGCTGGGAGTGTTGGGAATCGGATTGGCAGCGGCCCTCTGGCACCGTTGGCGCGAGGCGGAGATGGTGAGCAGTCTGTTGGTGGCAGTGACGGCGCCGGCGCTGGTTGCGGGGATGTTCGGCGGCCAATTGGCCACGGCCTCGGCGCTTCGCTGGGCACTAGCGGCAACTTTCGCCGCGATCGCTCCCGCCGTCTGGAAGCGGCGACAACTCCTCCAGCTCGCACAGTCGATCCGCGCCAAGGTAGAGCTGACTCCGTTGGCCCCTTCCATGGCTCGCACGACGTTGCTCTCGACGACCGTCCTGCCCGTCCTCGCTCTCACCCTGGCTGCCGCGGGGCTTCGGCTCCTCGGCGCCCGCGCGGGCGGCCCACTGGCCGAGACGTTCTTCGATCGCATCGGCCCGGAGATCTCCTATCTGGTCCCGCTCGTGCTTCTGATCGGCGGGATGGTCGGGTTCGCGCTGCGAGAATCGTCCGCGGGCTATGCCTTCTCGGCGGGCCTGGTCGTGAACCTGTCCGTGGTGCTCGGCTACCTGCTCACCATCCGCACGCTGGACACGCCCCAGTTGGCCGTGGTCGTGCAATTGGCGGCAATCACCGCGGCCGTTTGGGCGATCCTCTGGCTCGTGGCGCGACGCTGGGTCGACGTCTGGCGTGAAGGTCCGCGCCCCGACTCGGCCAATGCCCTGATGCGCGTGCAACTGGCGATGGGTGTGTTCGGCAACATCGTGTTGCTGGGGCCGGCCTTGTTCGCCCTGATCTTCTATCCTTACCACTGGCAAGCTTGGACGATGGCTGCCGGGTCGTGGGTGGGCTGGATCGCCCTCGGCCTGACCGTGGCGGCCGTAGTGCTCCACCAGGGCCAGGCCGGTGGAAAGGTGTCGCCGAACCTTGCCGGGCTGGTTGGCATGACCGCCTTGGCCTTGCTGGCATGCACGGTCCGGGCCTTGATGCCCGAGCCGGAGTGGGGCTACCGGACGCTGATGCTCGGCTGGGCGGTCTATTCGCTGGTGACGGTCCTGGCAACGTGGTGGGTAGCCGGTCTGCGGACTCTGCCGGACGCCCAGGGACCGCCCCAGGCCCTGATTCGCGCCGCTTCCCTGTGGGTTTCCACGGCCGGGCTGTCGGCAGTGGCCCTGGGGCTGAAGGCCGCTTTCTTTCACGAGGCCTATGCCGAACTGCTCTGGGCCGCTGCGGCGATCGCCGTGGCCGGCCTTGCCGGAGCGACGATGGCCTTCTGGCGGCGAGAGGAAGGCTGGGCACTGGCGGCCGCGCCGGGCGTCAACCTGGCGGCCTCGCTCGTCGTCTGGTACGTGCAGGCGACCGGCGGGCGCCCGCTCAGCACCGAGGCATGGCTGATTCTCCTCGGGCAGGCCAACGTGATTGCAAGCATGGCGGTGGCCCTGGTTTGGCTCGCCGCTCGCAAACGCCTCTACGAACTCCGCGAGCTTTCGATCCGCACCAGCCCGCTTCTGGGCGTCCAGACGTCGCTGGGCGTGGTCGGCAACGCGGCTCTCTTGACGCCGCCGCTGTTTGCCTTGTTCAATGATCCGGACTCCCTGCCGCAGTGGCTGCCGATGGTTGCCGACCCGGCGGGATGGATTGCTCTGGCGATTGCCGGGGCCGTTGCCGCGTGGTACTTGTGGCAGGTGAAGCCGCATCAGTCGATCGACGTGCTCGGCGGGCTGGCTCTGGGCTGCGGTGTGCTGCTTGCCTGCCGTGCGGCGGGCGGCTGGACCGCGTATCACGTGCTCACGGCGGCGTGGGCCGCTGCCGGTCTGATCATGCTGGCGGTAGGGATCCTCGGCAAAAACCTCCGCGTCCCCGGCCGCGCGATGATCGAACCTGGTGCAGTCGGCTCCGCCGGCGAGCCCCTCGTCCCGGCTGGTTTCGTGCAAGGCTGGGCGACCGCGATTGCCGCGGCCGTGCTGGCGCTCGGGCTGATCCACTGCGATGCGGATCCCGCGCGTCCCTGGTGGTCGCTGGGAGCGATTGCCGGCGCGGGCCTGATGGCAGGCGTGCTCGGGATGTGGCTGCGGCTGCCGAGCCATGTTTTGGCCTCGGCGCTGTCGCTGAACGTCGCGGGCACGGTCTACTGGTGGACCTCCACGGCGGCAACGCCCGGCGGCCTGGCGGCGATCAACATCCTGGCCTTCGCCGTGGCGGCGATTCTCTGGTCGCTTTTGGAGCATACGCGTCGCGAGGGCGTGCCAGCCTTGGTTCTCGAAGGTCGCAGGCTGCCCGTCGCCCACCTGGCGGCCCAGGTCGGTCTGGTGTTGTTGGGCGTCTACGCCTGGACCCTCGTGGTAAGCGATGTCATGAGGATTGCGCATGCCGCGCCCGATCGCATCGCCTGGCTTGCCCTGGCTGCGACCGCCTTGGCTGCCGTCGTGTTCCTCTGGGACGTCCACGCACGATTCTCGTTCATTTCGCTCTATGGGGCCACATTGGCGGGCCTTGCCGTGGCACTGTGCGTGCAGCAATTGACTCCCCATGCCCTGGCGTGGACGGCAGTGCTTGCGATGGCCGGCTTTACTCTGGCTTCTGCTTGGATTGCCTGGCTCTTACCAAGAGCGCATCCGCTTGGCGCTCTACTGCGGATTCCATCGGCCGCCGGTCGCTGGCCGACCGAGTGGTTCCCCGCGGCACAGATGATCCTCACGGTTTCCGCGGCGTGCCTCAGCCTCTGGATCACATTGGACTCGGTGTTCCATGCCGTGGCCAATCCGGCGCTGGCATGGCCGGTTGGCCGGCCGGCGGGACCGCTGGCCGTCGCGATCCTCTTACCCGCTGCCCTGCTGACGATCTGCTGGGCCGGTCAGCAAGGGCGCGCCGCATGGCAGACGATCGTCTTCTGCCTGGGGCTGCTGCTGGCAGCGGAGCTGGGTTGGGCATGGCTCGATCCGGCGATCCCGGCCCCGTGGCTGCACCGGACTGTGGTCCTGATGGTCGCCGCCGTGGCCATGACGCTGGTGGCTGGGCTCGCCGTTCCGCGGCTTGCGTCGCCGGAGAGCGACTGGAGGGATGTGGCCCGCCGCATGGCGCCCGCCCTGGGTGGACTGGCCCTGGCTTCGTTGGCAGCCGTGCTCATCCAGGAAGCGGTCCTCTACGTTCCGGGCACGGGCGCGCCGCTGGCGATTCCCGGCGTTGCCATCGTGGCGGCGGCGCTTGCGGGATTGATCGCGGCATCCCTCGTGTTCGCCGTCGTGGGCCGTCTCGATCCGCTGGGCTTGAGCGATCGCGGCCGTACTGCGTATGTTTATGCCGCCGAGGCGCTCGGCGGACTGATCGGCCTGCATCTTCGGGCGATGGTTTATAACGGGAACGGGGAACGACGTTTTGGCAACGACTCTGATCTTCCTGCTGTCGCAGGGCGAGCACAAGTCGATATCGGATCTTTTTTGAAGTTGGGTGGAAGCGTCCTTTGGAATGCGCGAAGAGTGGGTGAAGAGCCGAACTTGTACGACGAAGTTGATTTGGCCTTTGGTGGTGATATCAGCTTTTCTTTTGCAGGATTCTTTTTGGAGGGCGAGTTTGCGAGCCGTACCACTTCCTTTCCTACCGTCAATCAACCCAATGCGTTCTCTTATGGTTTTCGCGCAGATATCGGATATCGGATCCCGATCGTCAATTTGGAACCAGTTGTTCGTTTCGAGTTATTCGATCCTTCGGATCAGTTTAACAACGATCAACTGATCTATATCACCATCGGACTCAACTGGTACTTTACCTTCCTCAAGGATCACGAGATCATCTTGCGCGCCTCTTACACCATCAAGCTCGAAGAGACACCTGATCGCACTCTCAACAACGATCAATTCCATCTTTTGATGCAATACCGATTATAGGATCATGAGCCGTGAGATATCGAAAGCTCTTTCTTCTTTTTGGCCTTTTTAGCTTATTTACGCTCCCGTTGAGCTTGTTCAGCGCTTGCGAGGAAAGACCTGCTGTTGGGGCGCGTGCGCTAACCATCACGCAACGCGAAAGCTTAATCGGTGGACCGATGGCGGCTGGGAATCTGGGTGATTTTTTGATCGAGAACGAAAAGATCCGTGCCATCATCTCGCGACCGGGGATCTCGGAGGCTTTTGGATTCTTTGGTGGGAACCTGATGGACGCGGATCGCGTTCGGGCAGGTATCGGGCAGGGAAACAGTACGGGTGGGGGTGGATTTGATACACTCGTTGAGTTCTTTCCTTTGTTTTTTCTTTCTGTGGTCGATACGCAAAGCGCGGAGATCTTGCAAGATGGTCGGGACGGAAAAGAGGCAAAGATCCGCATCACAGGACAAGGCGCAAGCTTTATCGCGTTGACGGAGCAGCTCAATAACTTGATCACGTTTATGGGAGGAAAGAATCGCCTCCAATTTACCATGGAGTATTCGCTTTCACCCGGTCAAAATTATGTTCGATTGGACACGACGATCTCTAATCCACAAGAACAAGGCTACAGCTTCGAGACTTTTGGCGGGATCGTTCCTGCTGTCAATGGTATTGTTGGATTATTTGGAAAGAGAAATACCCTGTTTATTCCGGGTATCGCAGGATATAATATTCGCTTTTCTCTTGAGGAGATATTCAAAACCAAACTCAACGCGCCTGCGATCCCGGGGCTGATCGGTGACTTTGTGGG
>JABWBD010000007.1 GCA_013360685.1 Pirellulales bacterium | reverse complement strand
ACGCTGGTCGAACTGGCCCGCCTGGCCGACCACCGTCGCGAATCGCTCATTCGCGATCTCTTCGACGGCACGCTCTCCGAGCAGGTCCCGGTGCCGGGCAAGGTCCGGGATGCCCTCCGCCGCACGATAGCGCAGCGGCATCCGGCACGGGCCCGCGAACTCGAGCGGATCGCCGCGCGGACCGGTACGCTCTTTCCTCGCGACTTCTGGCCGGAGATGTCGGTCCTCGCCGTGTGGACGGGCGGTTCGGTGGGCGCATACCTTCCTCGCGTGCGCGAATACTACGGGGAACTCGCCATTCGCGACCACGGCCTCTCGGCCAGCGAGGGACGGATGACCGTGCCCTTCCGCGACGGCACGTCCGCCGGCATGATCGACTACACGCACAGTTTCTTCGAGTTCATCCCCGAGGCCGAGCACGGGCGACCAGACCCCGCCGTGCTGGAAGCCCACGAACTCGAGGAGGGCCGGAACTACTACATCGTGTTGACGACTTCCAGCGGCCTGTACCGCTACGACATCCACGACCTGACCCGCTGCGTCGGCTTTGAGGGCACGGTGCCGGTGCTCGAGTTCCTGAACAAGGGAGCAAATTTCTCCAATCTCACCGGAGAGAAACTAAGCGAATTCCAGGTCGTCTCCGCCGCGCGCCGCGCCTTCGCCGAACTGGGCCGCCCCATCGAGATCTTCAGCGTTGCCCCGGTCTTCGGAGATCCGCCCGGCTACGAGCTCTTGATCGAGTCGCAGAGCGGGCCGGCGGCCGAGCAGGAATTGGCCCGCAGGATCGACTTGCATTTGGCCGGCATGAATTGCGAGTATGCCGAGCGGCTGAGATCGGGGAGACTTCGCCCGCTTCGCCCTCGCCAGGTCCCGCCCGGCACCTGGGACCGTCTGCGTCAACAGCGGATCTCCCGCCTCGGCGGGAGCATCGAGCAGTACAAGCATCCCTGCCTGATCAACGATCTCACCGCCGTCGATCGGCTCTGCGGGAAGCCGCCGGCCCAGGCCGCGGCGTAGTTGATACAGGGTCTTCGACTCCGCGTCGTTAAGTGGCGGCTTGCGATTGACGTCGCCCCTCATGTCGCCTTCCCCATATAAGCACAAGGTCGGCACGCCGAAGTGGTGATTTCGGAGCTCAATCGCTGGCCTGCGTGTTCTCTTGTCAACGCTTCACCCGCCATGTTACCATGGCCGGCGCATAACTCAGGGCCGGGACGGGTCGCTAGCCCTTTCCCGTGCGGCTCTTTCATCCGCTACTCCTTGCCGGCTTTGACCGGCGCTTTCACTTATCCCCTTTTCTCTTTCTTTCCCGCTGTATCGCTCACAGTCGACGGGAGTTTGTGGATGCGGCGGCGCACTTTCCCGAAGAGTGCCGGTATGTCGTGGAATCCCTGAGCGTGATCTACAAGAACGACGCTGAAGCACACGAGAAGAACCTGTCGCCGGAAGCACGATTGTACTTCCACCAGACCCACAGCAGACCGACGATGGAGCAACTTCACGTCTGGCTCCAGCGGCAGATTGAGGACCGACTGGTCGAGCCCAATTCGGGATTGGGAGAAGCCATCGCCTACCTGCTAAAGTACTGGGCGAAGATGACGCTGTTCCTGCGCAATGCGGGTGCACCGCTGGACAACAACCTATGTGAACGGGCCTTGAAGAGGGCTTGCCGAAAGGACACGATCTATCCGGACTCGGACGACGCGACCAACCCTCCCGGGGATGGCGCGGACGGGATTTACGACCGAATGGAACTGAAGTATAATCGACAAGGAGAAGTCACCGAGCGGAAAGACCTGAACGGCACGGTTTACTGCACCTTCTGAGGACCAACGCCATGAAAAGCACAATCCTGTCTGCCCTGGCGACACTAGCATTCTTGTCGGCGACCGACGTCGCGCGGTCGGCCGACAACACTCCACCCGAAGGATTTGTTGCCCTGTTCAACGGCAAGGATCTGGCGGGATGGAAAGGCCTGGTGGGAGACCCGAAATCCCGCGCCGCCATGAGTCCCGAGCAACTCACTGAAGCCCAGAAGAAGGCCGACGAGCAGATGCGGGCGCACTGGAAAGTAGTCGAAGGCGCCTTGGAGTTCGACGGCAAAGGGCAAAGCCTCTGCACCGCCAGGGATTACGGTGACTTTGAAATGTACGTCGACTGGAAGATCCTGCCTCACGGCGACAGCGGCATCTATCTCCGCGGAAGCCCCCAGGTCCAGATCTGGGACCCGGCCGACCGCCCCGAAGGCTCCGGCGGGCTGTTCAACAATCAGACCCACCCCGCGAAGCCGCTCAAGTGTGCCGATAAGCCCGTGGGACACTGGAACACGTTCCGTATCCGGATGGTCGGCGACAAGGTGACCGTCTGGCTCAATGGCGAGTTGGTTGTCGACAACGTGGTTCTGGAGAACTATTGGGAACGCGACAAGCCGATTTATCCGACCGGTCAGATCGAACTGCAGAACCACGGCAACACGCTCTGGTTCAAGAACGTCTACCTCCGGGAAATCAAGTAGCCCGTCCCCTGCCGTCGGCCGGCGGACGAGCTTTCGTGTTTCCAAGGGCGTGTTGCCACGCAGTGGCCGCCTTTTCCAGGCTGCCCGCCACCGGAAATGACATCCGGCGACCGCGCCGATACAAGAACTCGAAGCGCGAGCGAGGACAGCCGTGCCCAAGTGAGCCAGAAGCGATACAGGCCGGCGCGGCAAAGCGACGGCCGGTCGGCGGCTACTGTCGAAACCGGAGCAGCTTTTCAAGCACCGTTGGTCCAGACGGCTCGTCCGGATCCGCAGCGACCGGCGGAAGCGGCACGACCATGCCCGACTGCCCGGGACGGACCGCTGAGTTCGGAACGCTGGAAGACGGTCCGGGGATCGGCGCCGACGGCCCCATCACCTCCGGTGGAGGCGAGGTCACGGGCGGCGTGTTGATCAACGGTACCTGAATCGCCTGGCCCGACGATGGCTGGATTGGGGCTGCCGAAGGCATTGGCGAGGCAGATCCTTGCGGGGCAGCAGCCGGGGACATGCCGGGCTTCGCTGCCTCGGGCGCCGGACTCGTATGGCCCGCCGGAACCACGGCCGGTTTTTCAGCCGCTGCCGCCGGCTCCGCCGACTTCTTGCCTTCCTGGGAAGACTTTGCGGGCTCGTTCTGCGAAACCTGGTTGGTCGGCTGCTGGGCGACTTGTGGCTCGCTGCCTTCTGCAGGTTCTACAAAATAGGCCTCGTCGGCAACGGAGACTGCTTCCTGGGCGTCGTGCTTTTTCTTGTTCAGATCAACCAGCGGGATGTCCAACTTCCCGCCCGTGGGTGCGAATTCGGTCCCCTCGTAGATGCTTCCCCGTTGAAACGGCCCTGCCCCGAAAACCCAGAAATCCTTGGCTTTGCTCTCGGCATGTACGACTCCCGACTGCCACACGGGTCGGCCGGTCTTTCGGTTGTACGCAAATACCGCGAGCTTGGTGAGCGCTTGCTGCTCCGTCTTCTTCATCAAGGGGATTTCGGGAATGCTGGTCGGCACACCGGGCACTGCGGCCACGGTCGGAATATTGGTTGCCGGAACGCCGAAAAGAACGTCGTGCCGATCGGTTCCCACCGCGCCCGCCCGGATTTCCAGGACGTACTCCGCGTCGTCTTTCTTTTCCTTGAGGATGCAACCGCTGGCCAGAAGGTGTTGGCGGATCGTGCTGACCAGATACGTTGAGTCGACCACCCCCCTTTGCGGAGACGCGTCGACCGTTCCCTTCAACGGCGACTCGTCGATAAACACCGTCTTGCCCGCCAAGGCCCGGAGATCCAATTGGCTCACCGCCCGGTCCATTGCGTCGCTGATCAGCAATTGCTCGGTAGCGGTTCGGGCGGTGTCGCTCCACTTCGTGGTGCCACAGCCCACGCAAAACGCCAACGCCAGAGATATCGCCAACCAATGGACTTGCATTGCTCCGTCTCGCCGTCCCCTCCTATCCGTCGAATTGGTGCCCCGCCCGGCTCAGCGACCGCAGAGGAGCCGAGATCAAGGGGCGGGATTATAGCGAAACCTGCCCGCCCACGAAACATCCATTTCGGCCGTATGAGTACGAAGGACCAATCCGCGCAAGCTTTTGTCTGGGAACAAGATGCGCTATCGACTCGATGTCGCCGGTAGGCACGTTTCCCTGCCGAACCGAGGTGGCGAATGCCGCGTTTGCCGTCCAGCCATTCGGCCCGGGCCGTATCGGCCGCCGGGATCCTCTACTTCGCCAGAGGGGGACTTGTTGACGGCTCTTGGTCGGCAGCAGGTGTGATCGGCTTGCGACGATCGGCGGTCCGGCCTGGCTCATCCGGTTGAGTCCCTTGGCTTTCCGCTGCTGGAGGACTGGCCCCGGGCGGGGCGCCTGCGACACTGTAGAAGTGCGTTGTCTCCTCGCTGACCAGCCGAGTCCCCAAAGCTTTGCAGTGGACTTCCGCCCGGCAAATGTGATTTCCGGGGGCGTCGGCGCGGGCACGGATCTTGAGCATCAGGTTCTGGCCGGCAGTGACGCTGGGAATGGCCTCAAAGACCACCTGCCCTGGACCAAGCCGGTTCCGGCCCCCTTCGGCCGCCACCGGTTCGATGCCATGCGAGAAGTACACGACAACCTCGACGTGCTCCGCATCTTTGCTGCCGCGGTTCTGGATGTGGAGTTCATACGCGGCCTCCTGTCCTACCGGCACCGGGCCGGACGGATCGCTGACGCTCAACGTCAGGTCGGCCATGGCCTCGATCTGGGTGGTGGCCTCGGCCGACGCCGCTAGATCGTCGTCGGCCTTGACGAGCACGTTGACCCGGCCGGACCCTGCAGCATGGAGATTGCAGGTCAGAAGCAGCACAGTCTCGCCGCCTGGGCTGAGACTCTCAAGCGTCCAGGTCACCTTTTTGCGGTCCGAGTCGGGCTGACCGCCCTGAACACTCGACACGTACTTCAGTTCCGCCGGCAGAGTGGCGGTTGCCTGGACGTTCTTGGCCGGGGCGTTGCCCGGATTGCTGACGCGAAGGCGATACGTCGCCTCGGTGCCCACGTACTGGACCGCCGGGGCCTCCACCGCCACGGCCAGACCGGCCCTGCGGACGAGGATGTTTTCCGCCAGATGCGCCTCGACGCCGTTGTCGGCTTGTGCGTCGACCTTGATCGTCAGCGTGCCGGTGTGCCGGGCGGTGAGTTCCACCTCAACTGCTTTCTTCTCTCCGGCTGCGAGGATGCCGATTGGGTGCGATGCCGGCGGGCTCTGGTTCGGGCCCATCGGGAAGAGCGATAGAACGACATTCTCCGCGTTGCCATTGCCGGTGTTGGTGATCTCCAAGCGGTAGACCTCCGGCTTGGCATAAACCACTTCCCGCGGCCCCTGCAACTCCATGGCCAGCTTGGGTTCTTGCACCTCGATGGCCGCCTGTGACTCGGTCGGCGTGTCGTCCCACTGAACCTTCAGATCGAACGGCCGGCTCTCCCGAGGCAGAATCCTCAGTACGAGCCGCTCACTTCCCTTGGCGTCCAGGTGGCCGACTTTCCAGAGCAACCGGCCCGGCGCATCGGCGGACGGAGGAATCGATTCGGTAGAGCCGGAGCTGGCATCGGTCCCGACAACATCGGCCCAGCCGGGCAGATCCACGGTGACCACCACCTGGTCGGCAGCGACCTGGCCCGCGTTCTGAATCGACACTTCATAGGTGGACTGCTTCCCCACGGCGATCCGTTTCGGTCCCAACGTCTCCACACTCAGGATGGGACTTTGGCGGGCGAAGAGCACGTTCGCGCCATCGACGGATCCGTCCGGCCCACTCGCCGGTCCCGGCTGCGAGGCTGCATCGGTTCCGCTGGCCGCGATGGGGTGAACCTCCGCGTCCGCGCCCGGCTGTGCCGACGCGGCCGTATCGGTCCTGGCTACAATAGGCGTCGCAGCAGGACCGGCGGGCGCCCTGGTCTGTATGCCGGCATCAGCGACCGGCGACACGGCGTTCGCCTCCGACGCCGGTTTCAGTGTCTCACTGGGTGGAGCGGTGGAAGACGGACTGGCGGCCGGTTGCAGCGCGGATAGATCGAACGCAGGCGGCGACGAGTTCGTTTCCTCGGCCGACCCGGCGAGATCGGCAACCGGAGCACTCGATGCGGGCCGATTCGGTGAGGAGTCTGCAAGCGATGAGGCTTCGCGAGTTCCAGGGACACTCGAAACGACAGAACCTGACCCGCTCCGATCTCCTCGTTTCGCATACTTGCCATAGGCAGGCTCCGGCGACTGGATACCCGTAACAGACGGCGATACAGCCGCCGGGGCCGGTGTGACCGAAGTACCAACGGCTGCCGTAGATGACTTTCCCTGCGCAGACGGTTCGGGAATCTCCTGAAATACGGACTCCCGCATCGCGGCCAGGCGCTGGTGAAGCGGGGCCGTTCCAGGCAGCACCGCCGCCGGCGCGGGAGCCGGAGCTGTGGCGCGAGCGGCCGGCTCCAGCGTTTCACGATCGGCGACCAGGTCGTTGACGACCGTTGGATTGGATTTCTGGGATTTCGAGGAGATCTGCCCGGCGCGAGAATCCGCTGTCTTCCGCGGGGCCAACGTGGGTAGGGCGGCCGGACTCTTCTGCAGCCGGGAGCCGAACGTTGCTGCGGGCTTGGTACTGTACTGCCGCGCGGTCGGCTTAGGGCTCGGTGGACGGCCGTCTTTGGATCGCTGGGCGGGAGGTAGTGGTCCGAAAAGGGCTTGCCCGATCTCATCAAGCAGGCCACCCCCTTGAGCGGGTGCCGATGTGGGGACCCACGCGACGACCAAGGCAAGAAAAGCTGTTAAAGCGACTGTCCGGCGCATGTCATTACCTGCCCGTAGTGAAGGCTAACAGGCCCTGACAGAACGGGGACTGGCTCCCGGCGATTCTCAATGCAGTCGCGGAGAAAGGATTGCGCAAGGGTGCCTGTCCCCGTCGGGTTAGGGCCTCTGAACGGAGTCTCATGATGCGGTATCGGATGAAACGATTTTGCGGGTTTAGCCGACTTTGCAGAATCCGGCGGTGGTGCCGCCGGAATCCACCCTTGCGCGTGCGGAATCCAGGTAAGACAGCGAAGAGAAGCTTGGGACGGGTGGCTCGGGGATCGAGCGGCATGCCTTGTTCCACAGTTGGAAGGGTAACGCCAAACATGCGGGCTAATTGGACGCAAAGAAGAAAAGGGCCGGAACGCGCCCCTTGGTCGTTTTCCGTAGCTTGCCTTACGCAAATTGCCCGCATCTTTGCCTTTCTTGGACACTTGCGCGGTTCCAACTTGTCTTACCGGCGGTGAGGCCACTATATTGCTCTTTACCGCTCCGCCGCGCAAGCCGAACTCGTGCACGTTGGGCTCGTTAGCGAACCGGCATTGCCAGGGATTGGTCGGAACTTGGGTGTGGTTCAAGAAACGGGGCCTGGCACCGCCCCAGACACCCAGAAGCACCCCGAAGAACACGTGCGGCGAGGTGCCTGTTCCCGTTTCTTGAACCGCGCTGAAACTTGATGTGGAATCGAACTTGGGGCCGCAAACGGAATTGGCAAAGGGGAGCGGTTTCCAAACCGCCGGAGCGCTGCTCGTCGGGAACGCCCCACGGCGCGGCGATTCTCCCTTTTTCCACCGCGACCGTCCAGCCATCCGCTGCAAACGAGGGCAATGATGTCCGCAGAACCCGCCCGCTGTGCTTGTCATGAAGAACTCTCCGAGGAGCAATTGCTCGCCCAACTGGACGACGTGCTCCGGGAATATGCCCAGGCGCCCGGCGCGTTGATCCCGGTGCTCCAGATCGCCCAGGCGATCTTCGGCTACCTGCCGGAGACGGCGTTGAAGCGAATCGCCCAGGCGCTGGACAAGCCGTACAGCGAGGTGGCCGGCGTTGTCGGCTTCTACTCCTTTTTCACGCGCGTCCCGCGGGGCAAACACCTGATCCGCGTCTGCCTGGGCACGGCCTGCTACGTCCGCGGCGGAAAGGAGGTCTTAAGCGCCTTGAAAAGCGCCCTGCGGGTCGAGGTCGGCGAGACCACGTCGGACCGCACGTTCTCGCTCGACGTGGGACGATGCTTCGGGGCCTGCGGCCTGGCGCCGGTGATCATGATCGACGACGACGTCCACCAGCGCGTCCGCCCCACGAAGCTGCCCAAGATCCTGGAACAATACCGCCATCACGCGGCTGAGACCTTGGAATCGGCCGCGGTCGGCCCGGAGGCGCAGTCATGAAGATCATTGCCAACTTCGAGCAACTCAACGCCCTGCGGGTTTACACGCAGGCCGAAACGCAAGAAGCGAAAGCGGCCGGCCAGAAGCTGATCCGCATCTGCATGGGAGCAAGCTGCATCGCCTCCGGATCGGAGCGGGTCAAAGCGGCGCTGGAAAGGGAAATCCAAGAGCAAGGGCTTGGCGACCAGGTTGCGATCGTCGAGACCGGCTGCATGGGACCATGCTCCGGCGGGCCGGTGCTGACGATCAACGACGTCTTCTACCAGCACGTGCAACCGGAAGACGGCCACGACCTGGTGATCGATCACCTGCTGAAGGGCCGCGTTGTCGAACGGCTCACGCACAAGCGGCCCGACGGTCGCAACGTTCATAAGGCGGCGGACCTCGACTTCTTCCGCCGCCAGACCAAGGTCGTGCTGCGCAACTGCGGCGAGATCGATCCCACGAAGATCGAAGACTACATCGCCCGCGACGGCTACCAGGCCCTGGCCAAGGTGCTCACCGAAAAGAACCCCGAAGGGGTCATCGAGACGCTGAAGGTCTCGGGCCTGCGGGGCCGTGGCGGCGCCGGCTTCAAGACGTGGCTGAAGTGGAAGTTCACCCGCGACGCCCAGGGAAAAGGCAAGTACGTCGTCTGCAATGCTGACGAAGGGGATCCCGGCGCGTTCATGGACCGCAGCGTACTGGAGGGCGATCCCCACAGCGTCATCGAAGGCATGGCAATCGCCGCCGCCACCGTCGGGGCCCAAAAAGGCTTCATTTACGTCAGGGCCGAGTACCCCCTGGCGGTCCAACGCCTACGGATTGCCCTCGCGCAAGCCAGCCAGCGCGGGCTGCTGGGGAAAAACATCCTGGGGACGGGACTGGATTTCGACCTGGAGATCCGCATGGGCTCCGGGGCTTTCGTCTGCGGCGAGGAGACCGCCCTGTTGACTTCGATCGAGGGCAACCGCGGCGAACCGCGGCCACGTCCGCCCTTTCCGGCACAAAAAGGCCTCTGGGGCAAGCCGACGGTGCTCAACAACGTCGAGACCTATGCCAACGTGCCGTCGATCATCCTCCGCGGCGGCGCGTGGTACGCGTCCTTCGGCACCGAGCGGAGCCGTGGGACGAAGGTCTTCGCCCTGGCCGGGACGATCAAGAACTCCGGCCTGGTCGAAGTCCCGGTGGGCATGGCCCTGGGCGACCTGATCTACGACATCGGGGGCGGAATTCCCGGCGGCAAGGAATTCAAGGCGGCGCAGATCGGCGGCCCCTCCGGCGGCTGCATCCCCAAGCAGCACCTCAACACGCCGCTGGACTACGAATCGCTCTCGGAACTCGGCGCGATCATGGGCTCGGGCGGCCTGATCGTGATGGACGAGGACAGTTGCATGGTCGACGTCGCCCGCTTCTTCCTCGAATTCGTCCAGGAGGAGTCGTGCGGCAAGTGCGTCCCCTGCCGCGTCGGCACCAAGCGGATGCTGGAGATCCTCGACCGCATTTGCGCGGGACGGGGTGAAGAGGCCGACGTCGACCGCCTCATCGACCTGGGCGAGATGATCAAGGAAACCTCGCTCTGCGGCCTGGGCCAGACCGCCCCGAACCCCGTCCTGTCGACCATCCGCCACTTCGGCAACGAGTACGTGGAGCACATCCGCGACAAGCGTTGCCGGGCCGGAGTGTGCGCGGCCCTGGTCAATGCCCCTTGCTCCAGCGCGTGCCCGGCCAATGTCGACATCCCGGGGTTCGTCTCGCTGGTCGCCGAAAAACGCTATGCGGAAGCCCTGCAGTTGCACCGCGAGCGAAACCCGTTCGCTGCCATCTGCTCCCGGGTCTGTTTCCATACCTGTGAGGAGAAGTGCCGGAGGACCACGCTCGATGCGCCCGTGTCGATCCGCGGCGTGAAGCGGTTCATGGTCGACCAGGAGGTGACGATCCAGTTGCCGGAGGTCCGCGAGAACTCGCAGAACGCCCAGCGCAAGATCGCCATCATTGGGGCCGGGCCGGCGGGGCTCTCCTGCGCCTATTTCCTCGCGAGGCTGGGCTACCGGCCGAAGGTCTATGAGTCCGAACCGCGCCCCGGCGGCATGCTCGTGCAGGCGATTCCCTCCTACCGTCTGCCTCGCGAGGTTGTCGCGCGCGAGGTCCGCATGATCGAGCGGATGGGAGTGGAGATTTTCACGGGATTGAAGCTGGGGGTCGATTTCACCCTCAAATCGCTGCGGGCCGAAGGTTGCGACGCCGTGTTTCTGGGCGTCGGCGCCCCGTCGGGCGTCCGCCTCGGCATTCCCGGCGAGAATGCCGAAGGGATCACCGACGCTTTGAACTTCCTCCGCACGTACAATCTCCGCGGCTCGGTGCCGGTGGGCAAGAATGTCGTGGTGATCGGCGGCGGCAATTCGGCCATCGACGCCGCGCGGACCGCCGTCCGGCTCGGCGCGGAAACCGTCACGGTCGTTTACCGGCGGAGCCGCGAGGTAATGCCTGCCTACAAGGAAGAGATCGAAGAAGCCCAGCACGAAGGTGTGGTGCTAAGGCTGCTCACGGCTCCGGTCGAGGTCCTGGCGGAAGGTCGCCGGGTCGTCGGCCTCAAGTGCCAGCCGATGCGGCTCGGGGAGTTCGACCGTTCGGGGCGGCGGCGTCCCGAGGAAGGCGGCGATGCTTTCTGCCTGAAGGCCGACCACATCCTCGTGGCCGTCGGGCAGACGCTCGACTTGCAGAAGATCACGGACGACATCAACTTGGAGACGCGTCAGAACGCCTTCATCCACATCGACCCGGTCACGGGGCAGTCGTCGGAGAAGTGGATCTTCGCCGGCGGCGATGCGGTGAGCGGGCCGTCGTCGGTCGTCGAGGCGGTCGCGGCCGGCGAACGTGCGGCCGTGGGCATCGACCAATACCTTACCGGCCGCCAGCACGCGTTCTGGCGGGACGAGAGGCAAGTCGACACCTACTTCGATCCGGACGCCGAGCCGATCGACGCCCCCCGCGAAAAGCTCCGCCTCATCCCCTTGGAGCGGCGCCGTAACAATTTCGACGAGGTCGAGCAGCCCTGGGTCGAGTCGATCGCCGTCTGCCAGGCCCGCCGCTGCCTCCGTTGCGACTGGGGCCGACGGGGAAATGGGAATCACATGGAGGCCACAGCCTCGGCGCATGAATAGTGGTGGCGTTCTCATTCTTACTCTTAAGAGTAAGAGTAAGAGTAAGATTAAGAGTAAGAGTAAGAGTAAGATTAAGAGTAAGATTAAGAGTAAGATTAAGAGTAAGAAGAGCAAGAGTGCCAGCGGTGCGAGCGTCTTCGTTTTAGGTCCCAAGAAAAACTTGCCATGACCAAACTCTCCATCAACAATGTGCCCGTCGAAGTCCCCGAGGGGTCGACGATCCTCTGCGCGGCGAAGCGGGCGGGGATCAAGATCCCGACGCTCTGCCACGTCGAGGGCTTACAGGTGATCGGCGCTTGCCGCGTCTGCGTGGTCGAAGTGGAAGGGGCGAGGAACCTTGCCGGTTCCTGCTCGATGCCGGTGGCCGAGGGGATGAAGGTCTTCACCAACACCCGCCGCGTCCGCGAAGCCCGCCGCCTGGTCGTGGAATTGCTCCTTTCCGAGCACAACGGCGAATGCCAGACGTGCGACCGCAACGAGGACTGCGAACTCCAGGCCCTCTCGGCCGAACTCGGCATCCGTGAGGTCCGGTACGGCGGCGAGCGGACCCGCAGGCGGATCGACAACTCCACGCCCGCCCTCATCCGTGACAACGGCAAGTGCATCAAGTGCCGCCGTTGCGTCAGCGTCTGCCTGGAGACCCAGCACGTCGGGGCCCTCTTTCCGCAGAACCGGGGATTCAACACGGTGATCGGGCCGGCGTTCAACCTCGATCTCGCTTCGGTGGCCTGCGTGCAGTGCGGCCAATGCGCGGCGATCTGCCCGGTGGGGGCGATTACCGAGCGAGACGAGATCGACGAAGTCTGGACCGCCCTGGACGCCCCGGACAAGCATGTCGTCGTGCAGACCGCGCCGGCGATCCGCGCGGCCCTCGGCGAGTGCTTCGGCTGCGAGCCCGGCACCCTGGTGACCGGCAAGATGGTCGCGGCGCTTCGCCGGCTCGGCTTCGATGCGGTCTTCGACACCAACTTCGCCGCCGACCTGACCATCCTCGAGGAAGGCACGGAATTGCTCACGCGGTTGAAGAAGACGCTCCTGGACGGCGAGCCTGCCGCGCTGCCGATGTTCACGAGCTGCTCGCCGGGCTGGATCAAGTTTATGGAGTACTTCCACCCGGACATGCTGCCGAACCTGTCGAGCTGCAAATCCCCGCAGCAGATGTTCGGCGCCGTGGCCAAGACCTACTATGCCAACAAACTGGGCAAACGGCCCGAGCAGATCTTCGTCGCCTCAGTCATGCCTTGCACGGCGAAGAAGTTCGAGTGCCAGCGTCCGGAGATGAACGCCAGCGGCGTCCGTGACGTGGACGTCGTGCTCACCACGCGCGAACTGGGCAAAATGATCCGGTCGGCCGGCATCGACTTCATGGGCCTGCCGGACGAAGAAATGGACGCCCCGCTGGGCCTCTCCACCGGCGCTGCCGACATTTTCGCCAACACCGGCGGGGTGATGGAAGCCGCCCTGCGGACCGCCCACGAAATCGTCACCGGCCGGCCGCTGCCGATGAAGAACCTCCACGTCGAACCGGTCGCCGGCCTGGCGGGGGTGAAGGAAGCGTCGCTGGAGATCCGAGGCGCGCTGCCGGAATGGAGATTCCTGGAAGGGGCGGTCCTGAACGTCGCCGTCGCGCACGGCCTGGGCAATGCCCAGAAGGTGGTCGCCGCGGTCAAGTCGGGCGCGAAGCAGTATCATTTCGTCGAAGTGATGACCTGTCCCGGCGGCTGCATCGGCGGCGGCGGCCAGCCCCGCTTTACCACCAACGCCATTCGCCAGGCGCGCATCGCCGCCATCTACCGCGAAGACGAAGGCAAGGATCTCCGCAAGTCGCACGAGAATCCCGAGATCCGCCAGCTCTATAAGGAGTTCCTCGGGCAGCCGCTCGGGGAGAAATCGCATCATCTCTTGCACACCGAGTACCAGACCCGCGCGCGAGTATAGACAACGCTTGGACGGCCGGCAGAGACTGACCCGGCCGATCCGCAACGAAATGGGGAACGGGGCGATGGGTTAGTGAAGTGTTGGAATGTTGGGGTGATGGGGTAACAGGCCAGTACGGCGATCCCTCAATACCTCCGTATTCCAATACCCCAATACCCCAGTATCCCAGTATCCCAATACCTCAGCACCTCAGTATTCTCCCGGCGTTTTGACGTGGGAAGGAACCAGGACCAGCGTGAACAGCACCGTATCCGACCAATACCGAGCACTCGCCGACCAGGCGGAACGCGCACGTGACCGGCAGAAGCCGGGTGAGAAGATCCTCATCCAGATCGGTTCGGCGACTTGCGAAAACGCCGCCGGTTCGGTCGACGTGCTCGACGAATTCCGCAAGCACATCGCCGCCAGCGGCCGCGAGGACATCGTGCTGCGCCGGACCGGCTGCACCGGCCGTTGCAGCCGCGAGCCGATCGTCGGCATCCTCGTGCCGGGGAAAATGCCGGTGAAGTACGAGCGGGTCGACCGGCCGCTGGTCCACGAGATCTTCACCCGCCACATCCTCCAGGGCGAGCCGGTCCTCGCGCGGATCCTTGACGGCCCCCTCGAGAAGCTCTCCCAGCACGAGATCCTCACGTGCCAGAGCAACCGCTGCGGTTGGGAGGGGGCGGAGTCGCTTCAGACCGCCCTGGCCAGGCGGCTCGGCGACCTGGGAATCACGCCCGACCAGGTCCGCATCACGGCGGCCAGTTGTTTCGGCGCCTGCGGGCTGAATCAGCTCGGCACGTGCTCGCATATGCTGGTCCGGCCCGACAAGGTCCTTTACCGGGTGTACAACGAAGACGATCTCGACGAGATCCTCCAGGAACACGTAATCCACGGCCACACGGTCGACCGGCTCAAGGTGGTGGAAAAGACGGTCGGCCGCAAGTTCTTCGAGATGTACGGCGACGTGGCCTTTTTCAACCGCCAGAGCCGCATCGCCTTGCGTCACAACGGCATCATCGATCCGGAGAGCATCGACGAATACTTCCATTACCGCGGGTTTCAGGCCCTTTCCACGGTGCTTTCCAAGGGCGATCCGCAATGGGTGATCGACGAAGTGACGAAGGCCCGGCTCCGTGGGCGCGGCGGCGGCGGCTATCCCACCGGCCAGAAATGGTCGATGGCGGCCAAGGCCGCCGAAAAGACGCGTTACATCATCTGCAACGCCGACGAGGGCGACCCCGGCGCGTTCATGGACCGCAGCATGCTCGAATCCGACCCGTTCAACGTGGTCGAAGGCATGATCATCGGCGGCTACGCCATCGGAGCCAACCGCGGGTTTTTCTACATCCGGGCCGAATACCCCATGGCGATCCGCCGCATCGACGGGGCCATCCGGCAGTGCCGCGAGCGCGGCCTGCTGGGCAAGAACATCCTGGGCTCCGGCTTCGATTTCGACTTGGAGATCCGGCTCGGCGCCGGAGCGTTCGTCTGCGGCGAAGAGACCGCCCTGATCCATTCGATCGAAGGCGAACGCGGCCAGCCGAGGATCCGTCCCCCCTACCCGACCGAAAGCGGTCTCTGGGGCAAGCCCACCGTGATCAACAACGTCGAAACCTTCGCCAACATCACGGCGATCGTCAATTACGGTGCGGGCTGGTTTTCGCGGATCGGCACGGCGGCCAGCGGCGGGACGAAGGTCTTCGCGCTGGCAGGCAAGATTCTGCACACCGGCCTGGTCGAAGTCCCCATGGGTACGACGCTGCGGGAGATCGTCTACGAGATCGGCGGCGGCGTGGCCGGCGGCAAGCAACTTAAGGCCGTGCAGACCGGCGGGCCCGCCGGCGGCTGCATCCCTGCAAAATGGCTCGACACGCCGGTCGACTTCGACACGCTCGCCAAGGCCGGCTCGATCATGGGCTCGGGCGGCATGATCGTGCTCGATGAAGACGACTGCGCCGTAGACATCGCCAGGTTCTTCATGACCTTCTCGCAGGATGAATCGTGCGGCAAGTGCACCCCCTGCCGTGAAGGAACGACGCGGCTCCTGGAGATCCTCGACCGCATCACCCAGGGCACGGGCACGCTGGCGGACCTTGAAAAGCTCGAACGGCTGGCGAAGCTCATCAAGAAATCGTCCCTGTGCGGCCTGGGCCGCGCGGCGCCCAACCCGGTCTTGAGCACGCTCGAGCACTTCCGCGACGAGTACATCGCCCACGTCACCCAGCAGCGCTGCCCGGCCAAGAAGTGCGTCGCCCTGGTCCATTACGAGATCAGCGCTGAGAAGTGCGTCGGCTGCACGGTCTGTGCCCGCAATTGCCCGGTGACCTGCATTACCGGCGCCCGCCGCGAAGCACATATCATCGATCAGGTCCGTTGCATCAAGTGCGGGCGGTGTTTTGAAGTCTGTCGATTTGACGCCGTACAGAGGCTATAGACATTTGGTTAGGTGACTTCAAACGGAGTTGAGAACGAAGGAGGAGGAGGGAAAGGGGGAAAAAGAGAAAGAGGGAAAAGGGAATGAACGATATGAGAAGAGCGGAGATTTACTACCTTGAGCACAAAGAAAGGAGGCGCAGAGGAAAAGAACGGAAGAGAAGACAGTGACGCGTACGTTCGGCTGGTTACTTTCTTATGATTCAGAGACAAAGGGAGCCGATATGACCGAGAATCCCGATGCACACGAAGAATTGGTCCACAGCGTTATCGGCGCGATGATCGAGGTTCACAGGGAATTGGGACCGGGATATGTCGAGAAGGTATACCAGCGAGCGTTGGAGATCGAGTTGGCGGAACGCGGGATAGAGTTCGAGTCGCAGAAGAGAGTCCGTCTTCGGTACAAGAACAAGCCGGTTGGTGTGCACAAGTTCGATCTATTTGTCGCGGGGCAGATCGTGGTGGAACTGAAATCCGTCGAAGAGCTTCACAAACGTCACTACGCACAAGTGAGATCCTACCTGAAAGCCGTCAAGAAGAGCGTCGGACTCCTGGCCAACTTTTCCGAATTCCCTTTGGATTTCCGTCGAGTCGAACTAAAACAATAGCAAAACCATCTTCGTTTCTTTCCCGTCTTCCTTTCCCTCTTTCCCTTTTTCCCCCTTTCCCTCCCAACAAGAACGTCGCCATCAAGACCATGCGAAAGAAGAAAATCAAACTCACCATCGACGGTACCGCGGTGACGGTCGACCAGGGGACGACCGTTATGGAGGCGGCCGAACACTTGGGGATTCACATCCCGCGGCTTTGCTATCATCCCGACCTGAGCCTGGCCGGGTCGTGCCGCGTCTGCATCGTCGACGTGAAGGGGATGGGCTACTACATGACCGCCTGCAGCGTCGAGGTCTGGGAAGGGATGGACATCCAGACCAACTCGCCCGAGATCCGCCAGGCCCGCCGCGACATCGTCGAACTCCTGCTGGACAACCATCCGAAAGATTGCCAGACCTGCGAGCGCGACGGCCATTGCGAACTCCAGAACCTCGCCTATTCGATGGGCGTTCGCGAACGGCTTTTTGAAGGCCGTCGCAAGCAATTCCCCATCGAGGAATCGAGCCATTCGGTCGCGCGCAACGCCGAGAAGTGCATCCTCTGCGGCCGTTGTGTCCGCGTCTGCGCGGAAATCCAGGGCGTCTACAACCTCAGCCAGCACGGCCGCGGTTTCCACACGGTCGTCGCACCGGCGCATCTCGCCGCCATGGACGACTCCGTCTGCATCCAGTGCGGCCAGTGCATCAACGTCTGCCCGACCGCGGCCTTCCTCGAAAAACGGAGCACCGACGACGTCTGGAAGGCCCTGGCCGACCCGAAATTGCACGTGGTCGTGCAGACCGCCCCCTCCATCCGCGCCGCCATCGGCGAAGGTTTCGGCATGCCGCCGGGCACTCCGGCGACGGGCAAGATGATCACCGCCCTGCGGGCCTTGGGCTTCGACGCGGTCTTCGACACCGACTTCGGCGCCGACCTGACGATCGTCGAGGAAGCCCACGAGTTCCTCACCCGGCTCAAGGAAGGCCCCTTGCCGATGATCACCTCCTGCTCGCCGGGTTGGATCAACTTCATGGAGAAGTTCTATCCGGAACTGATCCCCCACGCCTCGACCTGCAAGTCTCCGATGAGCATGGTCTCCACGCTGGCGAAAACCTACTACGCCGAGAAGAAAGGGATCGATCCCTCGCAGGTCTACATGGTGGCCGTGATGCCCTGCGTGGCCAAGAAATACGAGTCGCGCCGGCCGGAGCACCTCATGCCCGGCGGAACGCCTTACACCGATGCCGTCCTCACCACGCGCGAATTGATCTGGATGATCAAGTGCTACGGCCTCACCTTCGGCATGCTCCCTGACGGCCAGTTCGACAGTCCGCTCGGACTCTCCAGCGGCGCCGGTGATATTTTCGGCACCACCGGCGGCGTCATGGAGGCTACGCTCCGCGCGGCCAGCGAACTGGTCACCGGCAAACCGGCCGACCGGCTCGAGTTCACCGAGGTCCGCGCGGTCGAGGGACTGCGGCAGACCTACGTCGCCATCGGCGACCGCAACGTCCACGTCGGCGTGGCCAACGGGCTGACCAATGCCAAAGTGCTCCTCGACAAGGTGAAAGAAGGCAGAGAGCAGTTCCACGTCATTGAAGTGATGGCTTGTCCCGGCGGCTGTATCGGCGGCGGCGGGCAGCCCTATCCGCCCACCGGCGTCAAGGTGCTCGATCCCGAACTGCTCCGCAAACGCGCCGGGGCCCTCTATTCCATCGACGCCGGCAAGACGCTCCGCAAGTCCTACGAAAACCCGTCGATCGAGGAGCTCTATGACGCGTTCCTGGGCGGGCCCGGCTCCCAGCGAGCGCACGAACTGCTGCACACCCGCTATTCCGCCAAGCTCCCCCGAGGCGTCCGATGAACACCACCACCGACAACTGGCACGAAGTCGAGACGACCGCCCGTCGGATCCTAGGCGACGAAATCGTCGCGCACATCGACCAGTGCCGACAGACGAGCGAGCCCCAGAGTCATTTGATCGGCGTGCTCCACAAGATCCAGGCGCAGCACGGCTACTTGGCGGAAGCCCATCTCGACGCGGTCGCCCAACTCATGCAGATCCCGGCCGCCAAAGTCGCGGGCGTCGCCAGCTTCTACCACTACTACCGCCTCCAGCCGCGTGGTCGCTTTCTGATCAATATCTGCTTGGGCACGGCCTGCTACGTCAAGGGGGCCGATCGCGTCGCCCAGAAGCTCATCGAGGAATTGGGAATCCAATTCGGCGAAACGAGCACCGACGGGGTCTTCACTCTCGAGGGTTCCCGATGCCTGGGCACCTGCGGGCTGGCACCCGTGCTGATGATCGACAACGAAGTCCACGCCCAAGTGACTCCCGACCAGGTGCCTGTCATCCTGGAAAAGTACCTCTCTCGCGTCCGCCGCGAGTCGCACGCGTCCTCCGGTCCCACTGGGTCTTTGACGCCTCTGCGGCGCCTCCCTTGACAGGCTTTGACCGCTCCGTTTCGCTTTCTAAGATCTTGCCGCGGACCCTCGCGGCGCCCGGTTGCTGCGCGGTTTGGCCGGAGGTATGCTGTCCGACAACCGTCGCGGCGCCGGTCTTTCCGGGGAATTCCAGGGCCGGCGGCCGAAACCTTTTTCCCTCCTGGCCAAGGCCGGCAGGCAGAGAGGTGCAGCATGGAGAACCACGATACCGCGGTCTGGGCAAGACTCGACAAGCAAGCGAACGTAAAGCCGATAAGCGGACGACCGCCCCGTGCCGATTATCAACACGAGGGCTGTGGCAACTGCTGTGTTCAGGTGGGCATTCCCCCATTCCGATGCAAGGCCGACGGGCGGATAGTTGACGTCGTCGTTCGGGACGCCGACGAGGAAAAAATCGTTTCCGACACGGATGAGCTTCCTTTGCCGGAGAACATGCCGGCGGAACTGATCCAGGAACTGGCGAGGCTCGCGCCGCTGGGGCTCGAGGCCAGG
Source organism: Pirellulales bacterium (assembly GCA_013360685.1). Taxonomy (GTDB): domain Bacteria; phylum Planctomycetota; class Planctomycetia; order Pirellulales; family Thermoguttaceae; genus JABWBD01. The sequence goes on along the minus strand of JABWBD010000007.1, from coordinate 29,888 downwards.
GGTGAACCGTGCGTCTGGTTCGACCGTGAGACGCGGAAGTGCAAACACTACGAATTTCGCCCCAACATCTGCCGGATGTTCAACTGCGGCGGCGACGCGAATCGGCACTGGAGAAGATGGCTTCAGGAGACCATGTTGAATTTCGTGCAAGTACAGCCTTACGACGAGTAGTTGAGAGTCTAGCGGCCAATGCGAGACGGTCTAGGGTCTTTCCACGAACCCCTGCCGGCGGCTCCGGCAGGGGGCTGTTGGAAATCGAATTGCCAAAGATCAGGCTCCTCAATGAGGAGTCAACACATGGTCACTTTGTCATTCGTCATTGGTCATTTGCAGGGGAGGTCGCGGTCCACGCAACAGCCTGGAAATCGTGTTGCATGAGTTAGGGCGAAGCGCGACGCTGTAAGTGGTTGATTGCGAACAGGTTGGGGCCCGGTCGTTTGACGTAAGTGGAACCATCCTTTTGGGTCGAGTGTTGCATCGGTTCGGAGTATTGGCGGACGGAGGAGGGATGAGAGATCAGGGATGAAGGACGAAATGGGGTAATCGTGGCGCGGGGCGGGGATTTCGCAACGCGCTTCGCCGGTGGTGCGAGATTTCGGGCAGAACGTCTGGCCATGATTGTCTTGGGGATCGGGAGTTGGGCTTTGCGGATTTGCGTAGTTGGCGCCACCAGGGAGCGGGGTGTTGCAGGATTGGATTGCACACGCAGTCGCAGGCAGGGTTCGCGGGCCGTTTCGTGCGGGATCTCGTGACGCAAGAGGTGTGGCAACTGGGAATCGCATTGCTTTTCCGCGCCGCAGCGGTGTGGTTTGCGCGGCTGTTGGTGAGGTCCTGTTGACGAGCCGGCTTTTCGCGCGGCTGCGGTCAGAGTGGGTTTTTGTGAACGTATGTATAGAATACGAGGTGGCCCAATTGCAAGCAAATTCTTGGGTCGGGAGACGGAATTTCGAAAAAGTCGAAAGAGTCGAGGGCCGAGGGTCAAGAGTCGAGAGCCAGAGTGGGATGTGCTTTGCGGGGAGGTGTGGTCGTTGAAAAATGAGGACCAAGTTCGGGGACGAAAGTCGAGGTTAGAGGCAACACCGCACGGGGTTTCGGGTGGCGGTGTGACGGGGGCAGGAGGGGGCTGGGTTTTGCGACAATCTCGAAGCGTTGCGAAAAGAAGTCGGACGAGGCGCTGGGACGTAAATGGCAGGGCGACTTGGAGTTGGGGCGTGGGTGCGGAACGTAAGTTCTATATCGGCCGTTAGAGGGGCGTTGCAAAAACCCCGGCGGAGGCCGCGAGGTTCTTGTTTCTTGGGGCGTTGTACTGGGACAGCCGCAGCCTGGCATTGCCGGTCTTTGTGTTTCGGTCGTCCGAGCACGTTGCGGAGGACGGGGACCTGGAATCCGCTACTGCTGCTTGGCAGCAGCCGCTTCCAAGTCGGCTCGGCACGTCCCGCAGCGGGCCTCTTCCACATGGTAGCGGATGTCGCGATGCTCGACTGCTTGGGGATCGGCGGAGTAAGCGGCCAGGCGCTCGGGGCTTGGACACAGGGCGCCAAGTTCGTCGATGACCCAGCGGACCACGTCGGCAACGGAGTTCAGGTTTAATGGGGGCTGCTGGCGTTGATTCATGGAACGTTGCGCGGTTTCTCCGCGGGGCGAGAATCTCCCTGTTGACGTTTGACTTGGACTGTTGTAAAATATTGCAACGGGGCGAAGTAAGGAGCCGACAATGATCGAGGTGATTTGGGACCTGGAGGAGGACCCCGACGGGAATCTGCACCACATTGCCGAGCACGGCGTCGCGCCGGAGGAAGTCGAAGAGGTCCTCAACGACCCGGCCAGCAACACAGGCCGCAGCCGTTCGAGTGGTCGGCCCATTACTTTCGGGTACACGGCTGCAGGGCGTCCCCTGGTCGTGGTGTGGGAAGTGGTTGAGCAAGACCCCTTGGTCGTCTACCCGGTGACGGCCTACGAGCCTGAAGAGGAATGAAGCATGGCGAAGCGTGTTCACCGCAAGATCGAACGGACCGTTGAGCAGCAGCAGAAGCTCCGGGAGATTCGCGAGAAGTTCCAGCGCGAGCGACCGAGCCTGATGAAGCTGCAACAGTCCGGCGACATATCGGAGGTTGTCACCCAGGGGGAGTATGTCGACCTTTTGGTAATGCTCGCGGCTCTTAAGAAGCATCGCGAAGCGAAGGGATTGAGCCTGGCTGGCGTGGCGGAGCGGTGCGGCATGGATCGCTCGGCGGTCAGCCGGCTTGAAAACGGCGTTTACCTGAATCCGACGCTCGACACGCTCTACCGCTATGCCGCGGCGGTTGGCGCGGAGATCGCCTTTACCGTCCGTGCCTCCTAACCGGGGATATCGAAAACAAGTACGGCCTGAGACTGGGCGCGCGAATCGGCAGGGGCGGGTTTGCCGAGATCTACCGGGCCGAATCGGCCCAGGGTGTGCCTTGTGCGGTGAAGGTTTCGCTCGATCCGCTTGACGGGGAGAACGCGGCGGTACGCAAAGAACTCGACAACCTCAACCTGGTGAAGACCGTCACGGACCACTCGAACATCGTCTCGCTGATGGACTGGTGGCTGGTGGCGGGCTACCTGGTCACCCGCTGGGAACTGGCGACCGACGGGAGCTTGCTGGACCTGTTGCACCAACACCGCGATGCGGGCCTGGAGGGCATTCCCCTTGAAGAATTGTTCCGATACCTGCGCGACGCGGCGCGCGGCATCGATTTCCTCAACTGCGAGAAGTGCATCGATCACCGCGCCATCAAGCCGGCCAACTTGCCTTGAAGCCCAGGAAACCGCTGGATCAGCGTGGATAGCGACTCAAGGCGTCGGAGCGGCCATCCCTGGGCGAGTTTTGACGGTCCTTGCAGTCTTCCCAATGAATGACCAGCGCGCGAAAAGGCGACCGACGGTGCCGCCTTTTCAAGGCTTACAGGAATGGACTGGTGGGTTCATGGTTTGGTGTAGAGGGCAATTGCAGACCAGGGGTTTACACCCCTGGCTGGCAATGATCATGCGCCGCTTCGCGGCTAAGCCAGGTACGCGATGGCGCCGCCCAAGCGCGAGTTGGGCGCGACGAATCGGGCATCGCGCGGTTCTTGGTGTGCGCGGATCGGTACGTGCGCCAGAGTAGCGCCGCAGTGCAACGAGCGCAGGATGAGAGGTTCAGGGGACGGGGGGCAGACCGTGTCGCAGGAGTGAAGAGGGAGTTTTGGGACGGTGGGTTGGATTGCGTTCGCGTGGGAGGAGCCAAGAGCGCCGCAGACTGCCCTCCCCCTCAGCCGTTATGGGCGAAGCGGGAGAGGGGATGGCTTGCAGTTGAGGCAGGGCAATTCGGCGGGACAGAAACCGAGGCGAAAAGCGCTGGTGAAACTACGCAGTCTGATTTTGGAGCGCGGCGAGCGGTGGTGTGGCGGTGGATTGTTCTTTCTTTTTTCGCGTTCCGCCGCCGTGGCGGCGGAACGCAAAAAAGAAGGGAAGGGTGGAGGGGCAAGCGTCCTTAGCCTCGCAATCTCTGGCTCCTGCCAGGCGAGCTGGCAGGGGGCCGGTTGCAGGGGGCACCGTGCGTTGTGCACTGTTTGCCTAGCAGGGCGCGCGTGTGGCCGGATCGTCGAAGAGATCGCCCGTGACGCAGGGGACCTTGGGCTGGAAGCAATCCCTTCCTGGCCTGACTTCCGGGCGTAGATAAGCGTTCCCAGGGCTCCGCCATGGGCTGTCGAGTGGAGCCTTTTCAGGGCCTGGCCGAAGGCCATCCTCATGCGGACGCCGGGCCGATATCCGGAGGTGAATATGGCCGTTGGCCAAACATGGCCGTGGGTCTTCATCGGTCCTGGGGAGTTTCCCCAGGCTACGGTGACAAGAGGCCTTCGGCCAATGAACGACCATGCTGTCGGCGCATGGGCAACTGACCGGGCGGTCATCCGCACGCGCCAGGAGAGTCGAGAACTGAGGGTCGAATGAACACCCCAGTGTCCGATATTGTCATTAACCCAAAGGGCGATCTCGAACACGCCGAACATTTGGCGTCAATCGCTGAAAAACGCGTTGGGCCAAACGTCGGTCATTTCGACAAGGATCGCGCCGAGACTTGAAGTGCAGCGAAAACGGAACTGCGAAGCGGAGATATCGGCCTTGTCGACGGTCGCGACAAGATGCGGGGTCCCGGTCGACGTTTTTTCGCCCTGTTGCCACACCGTCTGCCATGCGTCGCCGACCTGGACCTCCAAGACCATCGCGTAGGGCTCGCGCGACGTGAAGCGTTCGACGCCCAGCTTCAACTGCCCGGCGCCGACCGGCCGCGGCAGCGTCAGCGTGACCGTCCGATTCTCGCCGCCCTGCAGACGGATGCCCTTGCCGCGGGCGTACGTGTAAACCTCGGCGTCGCCCGCCTGGGCGGTCCACACGCCCAGACGGGTTTCCAGCCGCTCCAGCGGGCCATTGGCCGCCTGCTCGAACAACGGCGGCTCCGGCCTGGCGGTCGCGGGAGGCGCGTCGGAATAGAGCCAAGACACGGGTACGCGCGTGACGCGCGAGTGCGCGAGGCCGGACATGGCGCAGTAGCCCAACAGCACGGCGTCGTCCACGGGATGGACCGCGATGTAGCAATAGTGCCCCCGCGGATTGCCCTCCAGCACCTTGACGTGCCGCCACGTCTTGCCGTCGTCCTGGGAAATCGCCGTGCTCAAGGGCACGCGGCGGCTCTTCAGGCTCGCGGGAATGTCGGCGTGATCGTTCCACACCAGCAGCAGGTCGCCGGTGGACGGCAGGCGTTTGATCGTGGCAGGGGAAATCGGGGACTGGATGTCCGACGCCACCGGCGCGCTCCACGTGTCGCCCGCGTCCGGCGACCACGAGAAGTACTGGCAGCCGCCGCTGGCGCGGATGAACATCAGCACGCGGCCGTCCTTCAACTCGACCACGCCGGGCTCCTGCGTGGTGACGCGCCGGCCTGTCGTGTCGTATCCCTGGTGAGTGGACTTGCTGCGGCGCCAGGTCTTGCCGTTGTCGTCCGACAGGTAGCACATCAGCGTTCCGTTCCAGTCCGCCTTCGGCGCGCCCTGCGGCCAATGCAGGCAGACCGGCAGCACCAGCCGGCCGCCGGCAAGTTGGACCGCGCGGTCGTTGTTGAGAACGTAGTAACCGACCTGGTCCGTGATGCACATGACCGGCGCGCCCCACGTCGCGCCTTCGTCGGTGGAGAGCCGCATCACCGGGCGGCAGTCCTGCTCGCTGTTCTTGAGCAGATAGAAGAGCGCGAGCTCGCCGCTTTGCAGCCGGAGCAGGCTCACGGACATGACGTTCAGGCCGCCCTCGTACGGCACGATCATCCGGTCCTCCTTCGTCCACGTCCGACCGCCGTCGGACGAATACCGGCCGGCCAGGTGGGCCGCCGAGTGGTCGCCACCGCCGCCGGTGAAGTGGGTGTAGACAAAGAGGATGCGACCGTCCTTCAGGGTGGCGAAGGCGCCTTCGCTATTGCGCGGGTTGCCGCTGAGCGGCGGCAGCTCGAGCGTCCGCACCGGCACCTCGCTTGCGACGGCGGACAAGGAGCAGCAAGCCGCCACAACCAGAAACAGGCTTTTCATGGTTTCGTCTCTTTCTTTGCGATTTCGAGGTTCTCTTCTTTTGCCCAGACCCTTTCGCCGCGGAAGTCGGCTGTCCCAGCCAACCGTCGTCCTCGGGCGTTCAGCGGTTTCCGGCCTGCCGGTCAGCCCAGCCGTCCGACGCCCTGGCAGGCTGCCGGCCGCACGCGATGGAAAGCTTGATATCCAAACGCACCGAGTGTAGGGGAAGGGAGTTGGGCGGTCAAGGTGCGGGAGTGGCAGTGGCAGAGGATCGGTGGTAAGGCCGGGATGGTCTGTCGCCGCTGCCGCGGCTGGAAATACCTTGAATCGATTGGATGACTTCGTTCCAGGGGTTCACACCCCTGGCAATTGCCGAACGCCGCTCCGCGGCTGGTAGGCTGACGGCAAACGGCTTGGCAAGCGGAAGCGAGCCCGGCGGGGCCGAGCGGGGGGAGTGCATGTTGAACTTCGTGCCGGTGCAGGCTTATGATGAGGAAACACTCATGGCCGGAATACCGCGTTTTTTTCACCTCCCTACCTCCGACCCCCTTCCATTGACAACAGGAGCCCGATCGTGAACCGACTACGCATTTCGTTCGTCGCATTCCTGTCCATTCTGGCGGTCTTGCCTGCAGGTGCAGTTGTCCCGGCCGCCGAGCCGAGTTGGAAGGCCGGCTTAGCGCGGGCGAACATCACTCCGGCGGAGCCGATGTGGATGGCCGGCTATGCCAGCCGCAACCGGCCGGCCGAAGGCAAGCTGCACGATCTGTGGATCAAGGTGCTTGCCCTGGAAGACGCTAAGGGATCGCGTGCCGTCGTGGTGACCAGCGATCTCTGCGGGTTCTCGAAGATCAACTACGACGCCATCGCCGCGGAGGTGAAAAAACGTTGCGGGCTGGATCGCTCGCAGTTGAAACTCACCTGCTCGCACACGCATTCGGGACCGGTCTTCCGCGACATCGCCTACGACTGTTATCCGCTCACCGCCGAGCAGATCGCCCGGATCGACTCCTACTCGCTGGGACTGGAGAAAACCATCGTCGACAAGATCGGCGAGGCCCTGGCGAACCTCCGTCCGGCAACCGTTTGGGCGGGCGAAGGCAAGGCCGAATTCGCCGTCAACCGGCGGAACAACCGCGAGACGGACGTAGCCGCAATTCGCCAACGGGGCGAATCGCTCAAGGGGCCGAACGATTTTGCCGTTCCGGTACTCGCCGTCAAGTCGGCGGAGGGCAGCCTCAAGGGGATCGTCTTCGGCTACGCCTGCCACGCGACCACCCTGAGCATCAACCAATGGTCCGGCGATTATCCGGGCTTTACCCAGATCGCGCTGGAGGAGAGACACCCTGAGGCCGTAGCCATGTTCTACCAGGGTTGCGGCGCCGACCAGAATCCGCTGCCGCGGCGGACCGTGGAGCTGTGCCAGCAGTATGGCCGGAAGCTGGCCGAGACGGTCGAGACCGTGCTTGCCGGACCTCTGCGGCCGATGGCGCCGCGGCTGGAAACGGCAATCGAATTGATCGATTTGCCCTATGGCCAGCAGCCCACGGCGGATGAGCTCAAGCCGTTGGCCGAGAAGGATACGTACCAGGGCCGTTGGGCAAAACGGCTCCTGGAATCGCTGGAGAAGGGCGAACCGCTGCCCAAGTGCTATGCGGAGTTTCCCGTGCAGGTCTGGAGGCTGGGCGACGACCAGCTCTGGATCAGCCTCGGCGGTGAAGCGGTGGTGGACTATGCCCTGATGTTCAAGAAGGCGTACGGTCCGCGGACGTGGGTCAACGGCTACACGAACGACGTGATGTCGTACGTCCCGTCGAAGCGGGTGCTCGACGAGGGGGGCTACGAGGCGGGAGGTTTTGCCGCCTGCGGGCTGCCGGCAAACACGTGGGGCCCGGACATCGAGGAGCGCATCACGTCGGCGGTCCAGGGGATGGTTGAGAAGCTGGCAGCGGCGAATGAATAGGAGCCGCACGTGGACCGGCGATGGCGCACGTAGTAGAGAGTCTGGCGGCCAAAGCCAGATGGTCTAGGGTCTTTCCACGAACCCCTGCCGGCGGCTCCGGCAGGGGGCTGTCGCAAATCGAATTGCCAAAGACGAGGCTCCCCGATACTCCTTCGATGTCATCCCATTGGAGCTGATTAGCCGACGACGGCCTCGGCAACCGCCTCCCCGTTTGAGAGCTCAGAAAACCATGCATTCCACGCAGAAAGACGCTTCACAGCGTTGCCGGCAGAGGCCCGCAGGTCTGCTCAAACTGCTTCGCAATCACTCGTCCGACAAGACCTCTCGGATCTTCATTCCCTCCGCCGGCCGCACTGCGGCAGGCATGACAAATCCCAGGTGCGGCAATCCGTAGTAGTTCCCCTGCTTGCCGGTGTGCGGCGGAATCGCAACTTCGCCTGCCTCGAATCGGCGATGGTAGACGGTATCCTTTCCAAGCTCCCACGGGACCACGATTTCCGTTTTCCGCCATTCGGCCGGCGGCTCGTATCCGCCCCGGTCGTGCACGGCGATCCAGACATCGACCGGCGCGTTCACCGTGAAACGATAGCCCTCGGCCGGCCGCGAAGCATTGCCTCGGCGCGGGATCGTTCGAATCGCTTCTCGAAGCAGTTCCGGCGCGTCGATCATGGGAAACTGCCCGACCACGCGGCTCAGCGCGTCGCCCGGCGCATGGATTACGATCCGCGATCGTCGCAGGCTTTCGACGCTCGTGGTCACCTCCGGGTCGGGACGGACCAGCGCCAGCAGCTCGTCGAGATGGTTTTCGTAAACGCCGCGAGGCGTGGTGCCGTGCCTGGCGGCCACCGACGCCGCATATCCGGTCGCCGCGCCCATCTGGCCGCACGTGTTCATCACGCGAGGCCCCCCGAGCCCGGCGTGCGAACAACTGAAGCAGCGGCCGGCCATCAAGAGGTTGACGATGTTTTTCGAGTAGAGGCAGCGGAACGGGATGTAGTACTGCGGCACCTTCTTGAACAGCGCGGTCGACAGGAAATCGTAGGGGTAGTTTGGATCTTTGTAGTCGCGCTGGTAATGAAGGTCGACGTCGCGGGTCTCGGTCACCACGGCGTCGGGAAACGTCCGGCCCTCCAGCATGTCTTCGAGGGTGTAGATGTAGTCGCCCACCAGCCGGCGGCTCTCGCGTTTGCCGCTCAAGTAGCCGACGAATTTCAGCTCGTGCGTGGCGTACTCCGGCTTCTTCTTGGCGTTGGCGAAGGTGCCGTAGATGGCCCGCAGCACGTGGTCGCGGATCTGCTCCGCGTCGCGGATCATGTCCAGCTCGTTGCTGGAATACTCCCAGAACCACTCGCCCTTGACCGCCTCGTGGCCGCTGGCCACGTCCGCCGCCCACGGCACCTCGGGAAAGGCCGCGGGGGCCGAGGTGGCGACGGAGTTCCACAAGAGCGACACGCCCATCACGCGCTGGTCGGGCTTGGCGGGCGACCAGAGATCGCCGTGTTCCTCCCATCCTTCGCCGAATTCGTCTCGCGACTCCCGGCCGTAACGGTGCTCTGCGCCCGCCCAGTAGCCGATCCAGCCGTCGCCCGTGCAATCGATAAACGTCGGCGCTTCGAAGGCAATCGCCTCGCCCGTCTCCGTATGCCGGGCGAGGACCTGGGCGATGCGATTGCCGTCCATCCGCGCGCCGTAGGCCCGCCACCGCAGGTACTGCTTGACCGAGGCAATTGCGTCCATGGTCTGATGGCGCTTGATGTCGTCCTCCAGGGCCAACTCGGACCCGTTCGGCCAGTGTTCCGAGTTGATCTGGCTCAAGATCCGCTGGGCATACCCGGTGATGCCGATGGTATGCACGCGGATTTCGCCGCTCCCGTTTCCGCCGAGAACCGGGCGGTCGTGGACCAGGGCAACGCGCAGGCCCTGTTCCGCCGCGGCGATCGCTGCCGCGCATCCGCTGATTCCACCGCCGACGACGACGACTTCGAACTTGCCGGCGGATGGCGGCGCCTCGGGAATACCCAGGAGACGATCACGCCAGGCGCGGAGCGTCGCGAGGTCGCTCGGCGGCCGGTCGTTGGAATCGGCCGTCAGATAGATTGCGTCGCACCGCCCGTCGAACCCGGTCAGGTCCTCCAGTTCCAGCCGCGCGGTTCCAGCGCCGAGGTTGACCGTTCCGCCGTCCTGCCATTGCCAGCCCTCGAGAGTTCCGAACTCGGGCTCCAGCCGGCGGCCGTCGAGCGCCACGCGAAATCGTCCCGGGGCTTTCCAGTTGCCCGGCACCCAGTTCTTCGTGCGAACCCACACGCGGTAGGCGCCGGCCGCGCGTACGTTCACCGTGGTCACCGCATTGGCCACCGGCTTGCCGAGGCCGTGGGCAAGAAGATAGGGCGAGCCCATCTGCTCGACGAACTGCTGGTCGACCGACCACCCCCCCTTGTCCGCAAATGCCTCGGCTTCCACCAGGATTCCGGCCTCGGCGGTCGCCGTCAGTCCCAAGGCCGCCATCCAGCCGGCGGCCGCGCAGATTATTGAATACATGGCACTTGTCTTTCTGGATGCGCTTTCGCAAGCAATGGGTGATAGGGATTCTGCACGACCTCCCGCACCGTCGATTGTATGTCGCGGCGCGATCGCCGTCGAGAAGCGGCGCCGGCTGCCGCCAAGCTGGAATCGTACTTCCAGCACGGAGGGGAGCCAGGGTCGATGATCTCGCGCCTCGCCACCCGTGCCCCGACAGCCTGCTGCACGCGAAGGCGGCTACCCCGTGTTTGCCTGCCGCCGCCATTTCTGCTATCCTCGATTCTCGACTGGCCGTGCTGTAGTGTGCACCAGGTAACGTGCACAGACCCTATTTCAAGGAACACCAGCCATGAAGCGGTTCTTATCCCTGGCGGCGATGGTTCTCGGCTGCTTGCCGGCGGCGGATCTGCCGGGCGCCGACTGGCCGCAGTATCGCTACGACGCCTCCCGCAGTGCGGCCTCGCCCGAGCAATTGCCGACAACGCTCCGGCTGCAATGGGTGCGGGAACTGCCCGAACCGCAGCCGGCCTTTCCCGCCGAAGTCAGACTCCGCTACGACGGTTCTTATGAACCGGTCGTCCTCGGCAAAACGCTCTTTCTCCCTTCGATGGTGACCGACAGCCTGACGGCCCTCGACACGGAAACGGGCGCCCAGCGATGGCACTTCTTCGCGGAGGGGCCGGTCCGCTTCGCGCCCGTGGTCTGGCAGGACCAGGTCTACTTCATCTCGGACGACGGCCATCTCTATTGCCTGGGCGCCGCCGACGGCAGCCTGCGATGGAAATTCCAGGGCCTTCCGCCCGGCAAGACCGACCGCAGACTGCTCGGCCACGGCCGGCTGATCTCGCTTTGGCCGGCTCGCGGCGGACCTGTCCTCCACGACGGCGTCCTCTACTTCGGCTGCGGGCTCTGGTCCACCTACGGCGTCTCGGTCCACGCGCTGGATGCCGCCACGGGAAAAGTCGTGTGGTCGAATACCGACAGCAATCAGATCCCGAAGGCCAACATGGACCACGGCATCGCGAATTTCGCGGGCCTGACTCCCCAGGGATACCTGGCCATCGTCCACGATAAGCTCGTGGTTCCCTGCGGCGCCCAACTGCCCGCCTTCCTCGATTTGAAAACCGGCAAGCTCGACACCTATACCATGGGATGGGGCGGGCGCAACGGCCTGCCCAAGGGCACCTGGTTTGTCGCGGGCACGAAGAACTTCCTCAGCCACAGCGGAGACCTCTACGACCTCGCTCGGCTGAACGACGAGCAGTTCGCCAATCCATCCCAGGGGCGGCCGGATTTCAAGAGCCTGTTGTATCCGGGCGGATTCACGCGCCTGGAGATCGACCGGACCAACCAGAAGGACTTGGGCGCGTTCTCCGAGCCGATCCTGGCGGCGGACGTCATGTACGACAACACCCAGGGGCTCGTGGCCTACGACCTCGCCGACGGAAAGCTCGAGGAAAGGAGCAAATCCCAACCCCCGCAGCACCGCAAGGACGACACCTATCCCGATAAGTGGAAGGCGACGTTCGCAGAGCGTTGGCGGTTTGCCACGGATCTCAAAGCACACATCCAGGCGGGCGACCACCTCTATCTCGGCGGCGAAGGACGGGTCGAGGCGGTTCGCATTCCTGCCGCGGGCGAAGAGCCTCGGGTTGTCTGGGAAGCGAAAACCCAAGGCACTCCCCACCGCATGCTGGCTGCCGATGGAAAGCTGTTCGTGGTTACCCGCGAAGGCCGGCTCTACGCGTTCGCCGGCTCGGAGATAACGAATCCCACCGTGCATGCGCGGCCCGCCGCGAGCTCCCCGGCGGCCGATGCCTGGACCAGGACCGCATCCGACATTCTCCAGGCAACCAAGGTCCATAACGGCTACGCACTGGTCCTGGGCAGCGGAAGCGGCCGGCTGGCCGAAGAGCTCGTCCGGCAGTCGGACCTCTACGTGATCGCCGTCGACCGCGATCCCGCAAAGGTCGCCCAACTCCGCGAGAAGCTCCACCGCGATGGGCTCTACGGATCGCGCGCCAGCGCCCACCTCGGCGATCCGTCTTCTTACCCGCTGCCGCCCTACCTGGCCAGTCTCATCGTCTCGGAGGACTGGGGCCAGCTCGGTTCCGCGGCCGGCTCGGCGCTGCTTCGCACGGTCTTCCAGCCGCTACGGCCCTACGGCGGAACGGCATGCCTGGCGATTTCGGCCTCGCAGTGCGAGGCAATGCAAAAGGAGCTGGCCGAAAGCCGGCTCGCCCAGGCAACGGTCCGGCAAGCCGGAGATTGGACCCTCGTGTCGCGCGAGGGCCCCCTGCCCGGTTCGTCCGACTGGACCCACCCCGAGGCCAACGCCGCCAACACGGGCGCCTGCGAGGACCAGTTTGTGAAACCTCCCCTGGACCTTCTCTGGTTCGACGGGCCAGCGCGATGGTTCCGGACGCCCGGCACGACCCTGGTCCGGGTCTGCTCCGGACGCATGCTCATCAAGGCGGAAAAACTCCAGGCCTTCGACGTCTTCACCGGCCGCCGGCTCTGGGAGACGGCCCTGCCGGCGCCCCACAGTGCTACCGACCAATTCGTGGCCCTGGACGACGCCATCTATCTGACCAGCGGCAAGGACTGCCTGGTCCTCGATCCGGCGACCGGGCAGAAGTCCGGCCAGATCTCGTTGCCCGCCGGACTGACCGGAGGCTGGTTGAACTTCCGGGCCTGGCAGGACTATCTCGTCGGCCAATCCGGCATGCACCTGGTCTCGATGAACCGGCGTAACGGCGAACCGGCGTGGAAATACGAGTGCGGGCGTCCGGATCTCAGTGTCGCCGTCGGCGGCGGAAAGGTGTTCTGCGCGGAGCTGGTCAATCCTCGCCGTGGCGAGACCGCCGCCGGGCCCCCTCAGACCCGGGCGCTGGACATCAAGACGGGCGAGGTCCTTTGGCAGATCTCCGGAGGCTCGGAGGTGCGATACTGCGAGGCGCTCGATCTGGTCGTTGCCGCCGGCGGCGTCTACCGGGCAAAAGACGGAAGCCTGGCCGCGACTTTGCCCACGGCAACCGCCGCCGACGAGAAGCCTCGGCCGCAGGAAGTTCCCAGGCCGCTGTTTGTCGTCGGCGAGAGGCTCCTCTGGGGAACCGCCGAGAAGTTCATGCTCTATGACTTGCTCAGCGGGGAGCCGGCGGGAGACGCGACGTCGTGGACTCGCCGCGGCTGCACGGTCCCGCGCGCGAGTTCCAACCTCGTCACGACGCGAGTGCTCGGCAACGCGGCTTGCATCGATCTTGCCTCGCGCGAGGTCACCGCGTTCTGGAACGTGCGGGCTGCCTGCAGCAACAACCTCTTCCCTGCCGACGGGGTCCTCAACATGCCCAGCCTGACCGGCGGCTGCACCTGCAACTACCTCCCCGTCTCCCAAGCCTACGTCCCCTCGCCCGCCCCCGCGAAGTGACGGGGTGGCGAGGTGATGGAATGATGGAATGATGGGGTGGCAGAGCAGGCCCTTCACTTCATCCAGTATTCCAACATTCCAGCATTCCAGTATTCCAGTATTCCAACCTTCCACTCACCCGACCCTCCTCCTATGCCGCTCGACCTCGCTATCCTCAACGCTCGCATCCTCGAGGGGATGGGCAGCCCGGCATACCTGGGCGCGGTGGGCATCGAAGACTCGCGGATCTGCTATGTGGGCCCGGGCCGCGAGCTGGCGGCGCGCCGCACGATCAATGCCCAAGGGATGGTCGTCTGTCCCGGGTTCATCGACATGCACTCCCATTCGGACCTCCTGCCGCTGGCCGAACCGGCGTGCCTTGCCAAGATGATGCAGGGGGTAACGACCGAGGTGATCGGCCAGGACGGCTTGTCCTACGCGCCCCTCACCGACGAAACCCTCCCCTTCTTCCGCACGGCATTTCGTGGACTCAACGGCGATCCGGACGGTTTAGTCTGGGACTGGCGAAGCACCGCCGAATATCTCGATCGGTTCGACCGCCGCGCGGCCGTCAACATCGCCATGCTCGCCCCGCACGGCAACCTCCGCGCGGCGGCGATGGGCCTCGAGAATCGCCCGCCGACACCTGATGAACTTCGCCGGATGACGCGGCTCTTGGACGAGTCCATGCGCGAGGGGGCTTTCGGGCTTTCCACCGGGCTGACCTACGCGCCGGCGAGCTACGCGGCGACCGGGGAGTTGGTGGAGCTCTGCCGCGTCGTCGGCCGCCACGGCGGGTATTTTGCCCCGCACCTGCGGAATTACGGCCGGACCATGGAAGCGGCCGTCGAGGAGGCGATCCAGGTCTGCACCCAGGCCGAATTGCCCCTCCACCTGACGCATTTCCACGCTTCGTTCACGACCGGCCGCGGCAAGGCCGGGGACTATCTGGCCCGGCTGAACCGCGCCCGGAGCTACGGTTTGGAAATCACGCTGGACGCCTATCCCTACGTGGCGGCCTCCACGTTCATGGCCGGCCTGCTGCCGGGCTGGGCCTGCGACGGCGGCACAGCCAGGCTGCTGGAGCGGCTGGCGGAACCCGCCACGCGAGAGAGAATCCGGTACGAGATGGAGATCACCGGTTGCGACGGCATGCAGGGGCTCCCGGCCCAATGGGAGGCGCTCGTCGTCACGGACACCGGCGGCGGGAAATGCGAAGACTGGATCGGACGAAGCCTCCGCCAGATCGCCGACGAGATCGGACAGCCGCCCTTTCAATGCTTCGCGGACCTGCTGGTCGAGAGCGAACTGGCGGCCTCGTGCGTCTGGTTCATCGGCAACGAGGACAACTTGCAGCAGTTCATGCGGGATCCCCAGTTCATGGCCGGCAGCGACGGTCTGCTGGTCGGCCGCCGGCCGCATCCCAGGGCCTGGGGCACTTTCGCCAGGTATCTGGCCCGGTACGTCCGCGAGTTGCGCATTCTGACCCTCGAGGAGTGCGTCCGGAAGATGACGTCGCTTCCCGCGTCAAGGCTCGGCCTGACGGACCGCGGCATCCTGCGGACGGGCATGTCCGCCGACCTCGTGATCTTTGATCCCGACACCGTTCAGGACACCGCCACCTACGAAAACCCCCGAAGCCATCCGGAAGGCATCCCTTACGTCCTGGTCAATGGCCAGTTGGTGAAAGACCGGGGCCGGCCGACCGGGGCGCTGCCGGGCCGGGCGCTGCGACGAGGCGTGCCATGAACCCGCTAGAATCCCTATCGCCGATCTATGAATTTCGCGGCGGTCTCCACCAGCGTCCACTAGCGGAGCTCGGTTGACACGCCCCGACTGGCCGTTACAATGGGACATTGCTGTTCCGCCCAGGGAACAAGATCGCCTGCCCAGGATTCGCTTCCCACCGCCCGCAAGCCCGCCGGTCGTTCTCTTTCTTCCCGCCTCCCTACCATGATCGCCAAACTGGTAAGCGATAGTCCTCTATCGCCCGACCTCCAGATCGTCCTGGAGAAACTGCCGGCCGTCATTGGCCGGGGTTCCGAAGCCGACATTCGCCTCGAGGACCGATGGCTAAGCCGCATCCATTGCCGGATTGACTGCCAGGACGGAATCCTGGTCGTGCGGGACCTGGAATCGAAGCACGGCACACTGGTCAATGGCCAGTACGTCCAGGAAGCTTCTTTGACGCCCGGAGACCGGCTGGCAATCGGCCTGAACCGTTTTCGGGTGTGCTACCAGCCCAGCCCGGCCGCGACCGTGCCAGCCGAACGAGGGCAGTAGGCGAGCGGCGGAAGCAAGAATACCCGTAGGACGGCCTTCCCAGGCCGTCGCGACGGCCTGGGAAGGCCGTCCTACGGGTGTAAGTTATTTCCTGCCGCCCGCCTTGGCAGACGCTTCGGTCGGCCTCTTCCACCCTTGCGACGGTTGTTTTGCCCGGCCATCGGACGAATCCGGCGGCTCCCTCCAGCTCTCCGATTGCGCCGCATGAACCGGGGGGCGGGGTGCATATCCGTTTCTGCCGGCGGCTACGGGGTTTTCCGCCGAATCCGCGCAACGTGTTTTTGGGGCATTGGGTTGGGAGGCCCGTGTTCCCCCGACAATTTGCGGGGGGGCGCAGGAACGGGAATGCAGCCGCACGAACCGCAACCGTTGACGGAATGAGTCCGAGGCTTTACGCTTTGGAGTTAGCTGCGGGAAGTAATATGGGGACTCCTCTCTCGCGCAGACGGTTCCGAACACACCTGTGGAACACGCGAGAATCCGGAAAAGGTCGAGCAACGTGGTGAATCGAACCGCTCACGCGGCCAGCATTCCTCGTCAATTTGGCATTGGGACGTTGCTGGTCATTATGGCCATGTATGGCGTGCTGTTTGGCATAATGCGAGCGCTCTCATTTCCGCCGGTGGGTTTTGCTTTGACCTCCCTATTCTTCACCGTCACCGGGGTTGCGCAATTGCTTCTGTACAAGGGCAAGCAGCCCATACGCGCTTCGGTAGTCGCCGGTGCCTGCTTCGGTAGCGGTCTTTCCCTTGTCCACTGGATTGTATTCGGCAGTCCCCTGTCGAATATGAGGTTCCCATGTCCGGTTGATCCAGTGGAAGGAGCATTCGCTGGCGCGATTTTGGGCTTCGTCTGCGGCGTGCTCATATCCGGTGCCTTCCTGGTGCTGGAGAAGTTGCGAAATATCACACGGCCATGACCGACCTCCCTCAATCGAACGAGAAAACCCAATGGCACGCCCGAAAGAAAAGTCGGCCTCGCTCTTCGCGGGACTCTGGCACATCGTTGCGATGGACGAATGGGACGAAGACTATTACAACGAAGAGGTCCAGGCATTCATCGAACTCGAAGCAAACGGCTCCGGCCACTTCCAGTTCGCCTACGTCTCGGGATCCATGGACTGGCGATCGACCACGCGCGACGGCGAGCCAGCCGCCGAGTGGTCCTGGGAGGGAAGCGACGCGGCCGACGGCACGCAGTTGACAGGCCGCGGGTGGGCAAAACTGAAAGAGGATGAACTGCACGGCATGATCTTCATCCACCTGGGCGACGACTCCGGTTTCGTCGCCAAGCGCGCGAATGCGAAAAAACGGCCGACGAAAAAATAGCCGTAGCGATGAGACGCCACGAGTGCAAGTCAGCCTGATTCTGCAACCCGCCGGCCCGAAATCCTGTTCGCGAAGTGCGCCGAGATGCTGTTCCCGCTTGCGCGTGATCCTTCCATTCAAATCGAGAGGCTGGACAACGCAGCGAGTTTTCAAAATCGGCGGACCGCCGCGGGATTGGCCGAAGGCAAGTTCTCCGGCAACGATTGGAGCGACGGCGACTGCTACAAGTTGCTCGAGGCCGCGGCGGCCGTGTTTGCGCCTGACGGGCGATCGGGAACTGGATCGGAAGATGGGCCAGTGGATCGAGGTGATCGCCAAAGCCCAGGCCCCGGACGGCTGATTCCCTATTACGCCTGGGCCAACCGCGGTCCGAGCGAAATGACGGTCTGGATCCCCTTGGCGAACGACGGCTCGGTGGACTGATATCAGGAACTCGGAGTGGGAATGCCACGGCATACGTCACCAAGAGCAGCAGGCTCTTGAGTCCGAACTGAAAGCGGGCAGATGCTGCCGAAACGTTGCGACATTTCGTTTCCATAGGGGTCATCCGGTTTGACTCCCGATGGTCGCAGAACGCAAGCCGTGGTCGCGAGTCGGCAATCAGGGTCTCCAGTGGTTATGCTGAGCGGACTTGCTCTTCCGCCCACTCGAGCAACGAGATCAGCCGGGACTCTTTTCCCACGACGTGGGCAAAAGGAATCAGAAACTCGCTGTACGTGCCCGGTGTGGCACGGACTCCAAAGTCCTGTTCCAGACTGTGCTGTAGTTCGGCCGTCTTCGCCGGCACATCGATGGTGGGAATCTTGTAACCGATACCACCAAAACCGATGTCGAGCACTCCGCTCGTAGACAAACCGACAACGCGGCAGTCCTTTCCTCCCTGCCGAAACCAGAGCATCGCCTGCCCTACAGTTTTACCCTTGCCCCAACGTATACTGTGTCTCGTTCGTTTTGCCCAATCAAGGATAGCCTCGGCAACGCCAGCTTCTTCGGCGTTTCGCTGGGCAGCCAGTTCTTGCAGGAAGGATACTTCGTCCCATTGTCTACCCTCGCTGGTAACCCGCTTCCGTTGTTCAGCCTCGGCTGTCAGGCCGATCACCCTAGGCACCAGCGTCTTCATGCCCTGTCCTACGTAGTGCCGAATCTCTACTGCAAGTACCTCGGCCGGGTCCATCAATTCGTTGAGAAACTCCACAATCCTGCGCAATTCGGAAGGAATGACGTCGGCAACAAAGAGCATTCGTATCCGTTTTGCCTGGAGGTTGGTCTTTGCCTTTCGCCAGAACTCATCCAGATCAGCGTCCTTCCCCACGAAGTCTTCGAGCCGTTGGCGAGGGTCCACGCCAGCCGCGTGGCAGTTCTGCTCGTATTCCGCTTGCATCTTTTCGATTGGCCAATACACCACTGCGTTGGCCGCATAGTCCATCATCTGCCCAACGACCTCACGTCGAATGCGCGTATCACTACTGCGTTTGACCTCGACCAGGGTCGGGACCGCATCCTGGTCGAGGAAGAGGTGATCCAGCGACCAGCGGCCCCCACCAGCGTCTTCGGATGGAATGCCCATTTCTCTCTTGATGAGCAGCCATCTCCGAGGCGAGTCGCTCTGCATTTGTTCGCCTGCAAGCAGATTCGGATATTTGGCGAGCAGGCATTGGAAATCGTCTTCCGACGAAAACGGCTCTTCGTTCATCTCAACAAGCTTCCCGTCGTCCTGGATGTTAAAGATGTGTCCTGCCATGCGAAGCCCTCATTCGGTTGTGATTGGATCTGCCTCACTCACACCTTCCAAACAGCCCCCGGTTCCAGAAAGACAAGCCGGGCCGATACCTGTTTCACGGGAAGGTCCAAGACTTTCGCCGCGGCGTTCCGGTAGGCGTCCAACTGCGGGCGGTAGTGCTCGACGCGGGCTTCGATCTGCCGTGGATCGTCGCCCAGAGCGTCCGTCTTGAAGTCCACGATGTCGGCCCCGACCGCGCGGTCGCCGTCGTAGAGCAGCACCAGGCGGTCGATCTGCCCGGTGACGATCGTGTCGCCGTCGCGAACGGCAAAACTCCATTCCCGATGCACTTCCCAGCGCGGCTGCGCGATGCCTTTCTTCGCGTGAACCGCGGAGCCCCCGGCGCCCGATGCGGGCTTGCCGTACGTCGCGCGGCTGAGGACCGCCACGATTTGCGGACGGGCGAGCATGGCGTGGAATTGCCGCAACAACTCGCTCGAATCGATGCCGACTGCGAGGATGTCTCGCGCCGCGGCCCGGAGTTGGTCATCGCCCGGGATGCCGTCCTCGATCCACTGGATCAGTTCCAGCCACTTGTGGATGATCGTGCCTCGCGTGGTCGCCTTGTCGGCGGCCAATCGCAGCCGGTTCTTGAGGACAACGCGGGAACCGCCCTCCAGTTGCGAGGGACTGACATATTCCATGCCGCGAGCCGATCGGCCCGTCGGACCGGCCAGCCGGACATCGAGCACCTCCTCGGCCTTGGGCGATTCCGCGGCCGGCTTACGCTTGGTCTTCTCATGCCACTGCGGGTCGCCGCACTCATAGAGCGTCGTTTCGGGCTCCACTGGATCGGTCCCGTGCAGCGAGGCCCTCAACAGGCCCGCGGCCGTGCTGGGCAGGGTCTTTTCGTTCTCTCGCGAGGGAGAGATGATCATGTAGAGCGCATGGATGGCCCGGGTCAGCGCCACGTAGAGCACGCACAGCGACTCCTCCACGACTCGCCGCTGGTGGGCGTCGAACGTTGCCTGAACGCTCGACGGCAAGACCACCCGTTCCTCCTTGTTGACAAAGCGGCAGACGTGCTCCACGTCAGCCATCGGACCAGGCCTGCCCACCACAAGCTCCGGAGGCTGGCCGCGGAGCAGGTAATCCAGCTCGGGCAGGACGACGATGTCGAACTGCAGTCCCTTGGCCTGGTGGAAGGTCATCACGCGGACATCGGCCGTGGTGGGAGACTCCACGCGTTTTTCCTTGACGAAAGCGACGAAATCGTCCGCTCGCCCCGTGGCATCCGCATCGTAGGCGTAGGCCAGTTCGACGAGCTGCATGAGGCGGGCCAGGTCGCGGCGGTCGCAACTGGGAGCCAGGGCGTTGGCCCAATGGTGGATCGACTCCCCGTAGCCGTCCCCGGCAAGCTGCCGCCGGGTTGCGAGCGAGACGCGGGCCGCCAGGCGGTCGTCCTCGTAGTCCGCCAGGCCGATCGCTCCGGCTAGCGGCGAAGTGGCCAGGTGGAACCGCGCGGTCCGGTCGCCCGGATGGTCCGCCAGCGTCAGCAGCGACAGGACCAGTTGGACGGCGGGCGAGTCGCTCAGCGGGTTGCCCCCCTCTTCGCTGGCATCGACGCCCTCGTCGCGCAAGGCACAGATCATCCGCGCCACCGCCTCGTTCTTGCGCACGAGCACGCCGACCGTGTATCCTCGCATCTGCTCTTTCAGCCGAGCGATCTGCCGGGCCGCGAAACACTGGGTCGCCACGGCGGGCTTCTCGCCCTCGCTCGCGGCCCGCGCGGTGAGCAAGCGGCAGTGTCCCGGCATCCGTTCGTGGACCGTCGTGTGCTTCGCATAGCGTGCCGCCCAACGGCGCGACGCCTCCTCGTACTTCTGCAATGCCGGATTCTCCGCGAGATTCTCGAACACTCGGTTGACCGTCTCCACGACGGCCAGGCAGGACCGGTAGCTCTGGTTGAGCGGACGCGGCGCCAGGCCGGCGAATTCCTCTTCGAGCGTGTCGAAAATCTCCGCCACGCCGCCGCGCCAGCCAAAGATGGCCTGCTTCACGTCGCCGACGCAGAAGAACGAAGCGCCGATGCCGCTTTCGAAGATGCGGCGCGCGAACGCCCCCAGCACGCGCCATTGCCCGGGATTGGTGTCCTGGAATTCGTCGAGCAGCAGATGGTGGATCCTTCCGTCCAGCCGGTACTCGATCTCGTCCAGCCGTTCGGCCAATGCTGCGCCGCCCAGCATCTTGGTTACGTCAGCGAACCGCATGGCGTGCCGTCGCAGCTTGAGCTTTCGATAAACCTTATCGAAACGCTCGAGCAGTCGGTACGTCGCCTCGGTCTGGTTGACGATCAGGTCGAGCAGGTACGCGCGGGCATGGTCCACCAGCGGCTGATAGGCCGCGACGAGGGCCGGTTCGAGCGTCTTCTTGCAGTACGCGGCCTCTCCGGCGGCGACCTTGGCGGCGATGCCTGCGGAGATGAAACGGCCCCACTGGTCGTCGCGGGCGTTTTCCAGGTCTCCCTCCCTGGCTTTCGAGAACCGCTTGTCCGCCGGAAGCGGCGCGTCAGCCAGGGCCTGCAGGGCGGCTTCGAGCTGCGGCTGAGCGAGCTGGCGGCGGCGAGGGATCGCGCTCCAGGCCCCCGCCGGCGCATCCAGGTAGATCTCGTACAGTCCCTTGACCAGTTGGGCCAGTTGCTGGCTGATCTCGCGCGACGCCTCCCCCTTGGTCAGCAGGTTCATCAGCCGCACGGCGTCGGAGGTCGATTCTTCCTGCAGGACCTGGCGGATCGCTTCTGCCTGGAGCCGCGCCTCGGCGATCTCATCGATGATTTCCCAGACGGGCGACTGGCCGAGTTCGAGGCTGAAACTCCTGGCGATCTGCATAAAGAAACTGTCGAGCGTGCCCGCGCGCATGCGGTGCAAGTGGCGGAGCAGTTCGCAAAGGATCTCCAGGCAGCGGCGCTGATCCACCGATTCGACTTCGACGTGCCCGGCCAGGGCGGCGGCCTTCTGGGGATCGAGTGCCGCCTCGGCCAGGCGCGACAGGACGCGGTCGACGATCTCGCCGGCCCCTTTGCGCGTGAACGTGGTGGCCAGGACCGTGTCGATCGGCGCCCCGCCGGCAATCAGTCCGATGAAGCGGTTGCTCAGTTGGAAGGTTTTGCCTGTGCCCGCGGAGGCCCGGATGAGACAGTTCGTGAAGGCAACCGGTGCGCCGCTCATGACTCGGCTCCCTCCTCCTCTTGCTCAGCCAGGGCCACGGCGATGAGCCGATCGTCCTGGCAGATGCCGGCAAACTCCTCAAACCATGCGGGCGGCGGTGACGCCGGCGGCCAGAATATTTCCGCCCGGATACGGCGGACCACCTCCTCGGCGGTGCGATCGGCCTGGGCCAGATCCTCTTCCGTCCACTGGGCCAGCAATGCGTCCACGCGCGTAGGATCTTTCGGCAGGACGATGTAACCGAGTTGGATCGGCCCGTCGATCCCCATGCCCGCCGCCAGGTGCCGGTAGAGGGGCAATTGCAGATCGACCCACTGGCCCTTCTCGCGATGCGATTTCTCGGGCGGTTCGGGCTTGTTGGACGACTTGTAGTCGAAGATGGCCCGCGCGCCGGTCGCCTCGTGGATGTCGATCCGATCGACCCGGCCGCGCAGGACCATCGGTTCGTTGTCGACCATCAGCACCGCCTTTCCCGGCTCCGGTTGCCGTTCGACACATTCGATCCGCCAGCCCTCCGCAGCCCAGCCTGCCTGCCAGCGAGCAAACGCCGCCAGCCGCTTGCGGAGCTGCTCGGCCTGAATCAGGATGACCGGCAGCGGGGTCTTGCCATACGCGACAAGGATTCGCTTGTCGAGATCGTTGCTCAGGAAATTGGCGATGTCCTCCGCATCGGTGGACGCCGCCAGCGGGCCCTCGCCAAAGGCGCTGAGCACCGCATGGAGAAGGGTGCCGAACGCCATAGCATCCAGTTCCTCGGCTGCATCCGAGACACAACTCAGCTTCAAGCAATTGCGAAGATAATAGCGGTAGGGACACGCCAGGTACTCGCGGAACTCCGTGACTCGCATCGAGTCGATCCGTCTTCTCAATGGCCGAGGAGGCGGCACTTTCAACAGGGACCTCTCCGCCGGCACGAATCCTCCCGGCAGAAGCACGGCCTCGCATGAGACCGGCTCGCTGGAAAACAGCCGCTTCGCGCGCATCGCGGCGGCGCGGGGATCGGCGGCGAACAGGAGCCGGCTGGGAAGCAGCGGATCGCCTTCCAGCGTGCGGCGGCCGGCGATCACCGTGAGCTTCTCGCGCGAGGCGCATAGCACGCCCATCGCGTACACGTCGCGAGCGTAGCGGCGGGAGTTGTCCTCGATGCCCAGCTTGCGCCGCAACTGGTTGGGCAGGAAAAGATCTCCGTTGAGCGATGAGGGCACGATGCCTTCGTTCACGCTGGCGACGATCAGCGCCGGCGCGTCGTCCAGCGGCAGTTCCAGCCAGCCCAGCAGTTCGATCGCGCCCGGCGCGGGCAGGGGCGGGATCTGCCCTCCCGCCAACTGGTCGAGCACCAACTCGACGGCCTCTGCCGCCGTCACGGTGGGCGCCAGCGCGGCCGGAATGCCGTGGTTCGAGCAGAGGACGTCGTGGATCTGCTCGCAGGCCACCAGGACCGACCGGTCGGAGCGCACGCGCGGGTCGAGTGCGGCTTCTCCGAAAACCCGAAGCAAGAGATCGAGGATCGGCCCGCACCACTGGTCCAGCGACCGCTCGTCGCCGAGCAGGTCGCCGATCAACTCGCGGACGCCGTCACACAAAGCCGGCAGCTTCCGGCAGCAGTCATCGTCGCCGAGCCACTGGCCTCCGAGGCTTGCCGGAAAGTGATGGCTGTGATAATCGTCCAGCAGCGAGAGCCAGTCGTCATTCAGCCCACGCGACGACAGCCAATCGGTGACGGCCGGGTGCCGCACCAGCGCGGCGAGGGCGGCAAACCGCTCTGCGTCCAGATACTCGGCGACCGCCGCCAGAAGCCGATAGGGCGGCGACTGGGAGGCCGGCTTTCCGGGGCCGTAGCGCGCGGCGATGCCACATTGCGTAAGCTGGTGCTCGATGTAGGGCACGAGCCGTTCATCGGGGACCCCGATGGTAATCTGGTCGGCTCGGTAGCGTCCGCCGAGTTGCGCCAGCGCGCGGACCACCGCCGTGGCTTGCGCCGCCGGCCCGCCCACGACGGCAATCTGCTCGTCCGCAAGGGGAATCGCCGCTTCCTGCCAAGCCTCCGGCTCAATGCATCCGTAGGCATCAAAGCGGTTCGCAAGCTCCTCGGGTGCAATGACGAGGGCCTTCACGTGCGAGGCGACCTGGTCGAGCATCAGCTTCTGCACCCGGTTGAGATCGGCTGTGCCGACAAGAATGATCTCGGCATCGGTCCGGCACTCGCGCTGCTGAATCGCCACCAGCCTGGCCGTCTGCAAGTCCCAAAGCTCAAGGCTATCCAGCAGCCTGAGGTATTCTTGCTGCACTTCCGCCAGGGCTTGCCAGCGTTTCTTTTCGCGGAACCCCTGCAGTTGCTCCCCCTGCCGGGCGACCTGCGCGAAGGTGAGGTTTTCGGCTGCCAGTTCCATATGGAGCCGGGCCAGCGCGCCGCTCAGCCCCAGCCAGCCCGGCAAGTCATCCTCGGCGGGGACGGCGGGTAACACCCGATCGAGTTTCTTCGCTCCGGTCTGCCGCAGTGCGCGGGACCATGCCAGTTGTTGGACCAAACTGTCTGCAAACGGCCGTTTCGCCACGTAGAGCTGTTCGGGCAGTTTTCCGACCGTGACGACCTTGGGCGGCCGCAAGGTCAACTTCTCTTGCTCGGCGCGATCGATCAACAACTCGGTCAATCGCCGGCCGGCCCGGCCGCCGGGCACGGCGAGGATCGTCTTCCCGAAGTCCAGGCGATTCTCTGTGCGGAATTGCTCAACCAGGTAATCCACCGCGCTCTCGAGCGGTGAGCGAGACCAATCGAGAAACACGCGATTCAGGGGCATGGTAGCCTCCACGAACATCCGAACCGGGGGCTGCGTGCGTCTCACCTTCCGGCTTCGGACGCAACAGCACAGGCCGAAGTCAGCCTAACTCACCGGCGAAGGGAATGTAAAGGGGGACACACGCAGAGTCGGGAGATCTGCGCCGGGCACGGCCGCCGGGCAGAGCGTGGTCTCGGAGTTATCCGATCTTCGGTCGCTCTGCACCGGGGGCAGTGGCTGATCGCCGGTTTCCATTCGGGGGTTGAAAGCCGTTAGGTCACTTCCGCTTTTCCCTATCGCCGCGATGCTTGCCGTTCTCTGCAGCTCGCTTTACGCCGTCTACCCCACCACGTTGCTTCCTTTCTGCAAGAGGGGTAGAATAATCCCAAGGTGAGGAGGGCGATGTCCGTGATCGCCTGTGGCGGGCGCAACGCGTCTGTCCCGTACGTACGCCGGCGCGGAAAATCCGAGCACTCCGGCAAATCGGACCATGGGGTAACATTCGGTTGATTCATTCCAGCGGGAGAGCAGGAGAATCGAGCATGTCCTTGACCATCGAAGCTACCTATGAAGACGGGGTTCTCAAACCGAAGCAACCGCTGCCGCTGGAGGAGCACACCGAAGTGCGGATCACCATTGACATAGAGACCAGCCGCGCGCGCCGAACGGCGGGGCTCATGGGATGGACGGGCAGCGTGGAATTGGCCGACCGCATCGCCTTGGATCCGGAACTCGCTCTCGAGGAGGGTGCATGACGTTCCAGGATCTTCCGGCAGGCGCCGCAGTATTCCTCGATGCGAACACACTCGTTTATCATTTCGAGCCTCACCCGGTTCTCGGATTGCCCTGTACCGATTTGATCGAACGCATCGAGAATCAGGATTTGCGCGGGTTCACCTCCGCTCACGTGGTAACCGAAACGGCCCACCGTTTGATGACTCTGGAAGCCTGCGCGATGTTTGGTTGGCCTTATCCGGGTATCGCGCAACGTCTGAGGGGGCACCCTGCGCAGGTCCAAAGTCTGACTCGATTTCGTCAAGCCATCCAGGAGCTGCCACGCTACGCAATCCACATCGTTCCGATCGCCGCGCACCTTCCCGACGCTGCCGCTCAGATCAGCCAGCAGACGGGCCTGTTGAGCAGCGATGCTCTGGTTGTCGCCGTCATGCAGGAACACGGACTGACCAATTTGGCCAGCCACGACGCCGACTTCGACCGCGTGCCGGGGTTAACGCGCTACGCCCCGGCATGACTTTTCGCAACCGAGTAGCCGGTCCGAGAGAGGGATTGCGGCGAGGTCGGGAGACCTGCGCCGAGCGGGAGAGGGATTGCGGCGAGGTCAGGAGACCTGCGCCGAGCGGCCGAGGGATTGCGGCGTCCCAGCCCGTCGGGCACTTCGGCCAATCCGTCACGGATTTTCAATAAGACAAAATTCTGGTCAGCACGATCGCGAGGGCGGCGATCAGCGCCACCAGCAGCCACATCGCCGCCGAAATTACCCGCTTCGAAACGCGGAACGGGGGGAGTTGCGGCCGAATGCTGCCCGCCAGGTAGAGCACGCTGAACGCCACGACCAGGATGAGCGCGAGCAAAGCCCCGACGATGGTCCCCGCCCCACCGGAGGCGGCCAGGACGGCGGCAACGCACCCGAGGACCACGAACGGCAGCAACGGCTTGGCGCGTCGATCTACCATGCGTTCTCTCTTGCCGTTCTCACGGTTGCCCCGCACCGGCCCGGGCCGGCGCAGCCCCTTCCACGATACTGACCGGCGGTGGGCACCGCAAGCCCCACTCGCGTCCCCCTCGTTGATCCATGCCACAAGCGCCGGCTGCACCCCTGCCGGGCAGTGCGGTTGACCCCGGTTGCGGCCCGGACCACAATAGCGATGCGGTTTTGCAGGAACGGCAAGAGAGGCGTGGCTTCCGAGGGGACAGGCACCTCGCCTCTGCGCCTTCTTCAGGGTGCTTACCGAGGTTTGGCTCGGAGCCGGTACCCGTATTTTGAACCTCGCCGAAAAAAGGAGAATCCTTATGCGACTGGTCCGGATGGCGCACCTCTTCGTCCTTGCTTTCGCTTCGGCGGCGGCCGCCGACTCGGGCGGCAATCGGCTGACGTATCTCGACGAGTTCGCCGACCCCTACTACGCCGGTCTCGACACGGCGAAGCTGATCACCCCGCAGTGGATCGGTGAAGAGGGGGTCGAAGCGGTGGTCGTCCTGTCGATCGACGACATGCGCGATCCGGCCCCTTACGAGGAGTTTTTGCGTCCGATCCTCAACCGGCTCAAAAAGATCGACGGCCGGGCGCCGGTGAGCATCATGACTCCGCAGGTCGATCCGAACCACGCGCAACTGGCGAAGTGGTTTGCCGAGGGAGTGAGTGTGGAAGCGCACACGTTCGACCATCCCTGCCCCTGCCTCCAGAAGAGTGATTTCGGGAAGGCCAAGGCAACGTACGACCGGTGCATCGACCTGCTGGCGACCATACCGAATTACCGTCCGTTGGCCTTCCGCATGCCGTGCTGCGATTCGATGAATTCAATGAGCCCCCGGTTCTATGCCGAGGTGTTCAACAAGACGACGCCCGCGGGCAATTTCCTGAGGATGAATTCTTCGGTCTTCCTGCTGTTCACGCCCAAGGATCCGGAACTGCCGCTGGAGACCGTGATCGACGAGGAGGGCCGCCAGCGGTTCGGCAAGTACGCTCCGTTGGATCGGAACTTCGTGAACTACGTCGAGGACTATCCGTATCCCTATGTCGTCGCCAGGCTCTGCTGGGAGATGCCGTCGGCCGCGCCCGACGATTGGCTGGGCTTCAACCGTTTCGGGGCCCATAGCCCGACCACCGTCCGCGACATGAAAGCGGCCATCGACGCCACGGTCGCGAAGAAGGGCGTCTTCACGCTCACCTTCCACCCCGGCCGCTGGATCCGCAACGATCAGGTCATCGAACTCATCGACCATGCGGTTGCCAGGTACGGCAGCAAGGTGAAGTTTCTCAACCTCCGCGAGGTCCATCAGCGGCTGACGGAGAACCTGCTGGCGGGACATCCGCTCCGCGCCGACAACGGCCAGGACAACGGGGTCCGCATCGCGGATCTCAACGGCGATGGCTATATGGACGTCGCCATCGGCAACGAGAAACTCCGGCAAACGCGGATCTGGTCGCCGGATAGCGGCAAGTGGGTCACGGCGGAACTGCCGGTGCCGCTGGTCACGGTTGACTCGCAGGGCAACCGGCGCGATGCGGGCGTGCGGTTCGGGGTGCTCCAGGCAAACGGCATGGCCAGCATCCTCGTCCGCAACGAGACGGACGCCGGACTGTGGCATTTCGACGGCGGCAAGTGGACCGCCGACCCGCAGGGACTCGCCGGGCTGGAAGACGGCGGCGCGATCATGACCAGCCAGGGCGGCCGCGACCGCGGCGTCCGGCTGCGCGATCTGGACGGCAACGGGATCTGCGAGCTGCTCGTCGGCAACGGCGGCCAGCAGGGCGTCTTCTCGTGGGCGGCCGACCGGCGCGCCTGGCGGCGGCTTCCCTTCACGCTTCCCCCGGACACCGCCGTCGTCGACGCCCAAGGCCGCGACGCGGGCTTGCGCTTTGCCGACATCGACGGTGATTGCCGCGACGACGTGGTTTTCTCCAACGCCGCGCGCTTTGCGCTCTACCTTTACGCCTCGCTCGAAACAGGCTGGTCGCGCCGCTACCTTTCCGGCGAGCGGACGCAGCAGGGCCCGATCCCGATGATCGTGCGGGCCGACGGCACGAACAACGGCGTGTGGCTGAAGTACGGCCACATCTACGTCCAGAACGAGGACACGGGGGCCGCACTGCCCAACCATATCGACGCCCGTTCGTACACGGCGATCCTGGCCGCTCCGCCCGCGCGATGATCGCTGCCGCGAGCCGGAGGCAGCCGGCCGGAGAGAAACCGGGCATCGACGTTGTCATTGCCCACAACAACGACGGGGACATGGTCGGGCAAACCCGTGCTGAACCACGGGCCTGAACCGCCTGCGGCGGAACAAGGGGCGTAAACGCCCCTCAGGTCCTTTCATTCCAAGCGGATCTTCAGGCCGTATTGTTCCTTGATCTGCAAGAGGGCCTCGGCATTGCCCCGCGCGTCGTCCACGGGATGGTGGGTGTGTTTCGTTTTTCTCAAATGCTTGAAGTTGGAAAATGTGTCCCTGACGACGCCTTTGTACAGCGAGCCGAGGTTCGTGGAGCTGTAGCCAAAGGGGTTCTGCCCCAGGAAGTGGTGGAAGTACCAGTTGATGAACTGCCAGTCGAAGCCGTTGTTGTCGGAAATGAACATCGGCTGGCCGTCGCCTACCGAGCGGACCCAGTCGCCAAACCGTTGCATGACGGCCTTCGGATCGTCGAATTGCAGGCATTCCTCGCGCGTGAAACCGCTAACCCGAAGGGCCTCGGGAATCCACTTCTGGGAAATCGGCCTGAGCTTGCCGTAGAACGTCCTGTCGAGCGACGGCTCCACGATAATCGCCCCGAAACAGACCATCGAGTAGTCGCCCGGGATGGGGCCGTCGGCTTCAATATCGACCATGATGTAGCTCATAGGAGGGCCACATCCTCTCGGCGAGGATAGAGGTCCCAGCAGTTCGTCTCAAGGTCCACCGTTCGCCGCGTCGTTTGCCCTTTGGACTCGGCGCATGCCGCCGGGACGGCGACGAGACCGGCAAACACGAACCCCATTGCAACCAGCCAGCGGCGGCCGGCAGTTTTCATTTTCATGATTCTCCTCCTATCGGGTTCAATCCGGATGCAAAGACCCAGTAACGGCGTCGGCGGTTGCTCGAGATCACTTTGAATAAGCCCCTTGTCCCCCGGGCAATCGAGGCATTCGCGAAATGGGCAATATACCGCAGTGGGCCGGCCGAGGGCAATCCGATGTGCCGCTTCATCGTAGCGGCAGTGAATGAACGAGTGATCAGTATTGCGGGGTGCGACGGCCGAGGGTCAAATTTCTGGCGGCCCAAGAAAGGGACTGTCATGAGCAAGCAAACATCCGCGATTCTCGTTCTCGCGCTGGCCGTCGGCGGCTACGCCCCGGCCGCCGGCGCTTCGGACCTCGCCTGGTGGGT
>JABWBD010000243.1 GCA_013360685.1 Pirellulales bacterium | reverse complement strand
CGAACATATCGAGAAGTTCGTCTGCCCGACGATCACCAGCGACCAGATCCTGGACGGCAAACCGTTTCGCTTTTCGCTCGACCGCCGGCCGCACGTGGCCCTGGTGATGTCCGAGCCCGAGTACCAGACGGAAACCACATTGACTGCCTTCGCCAACCGCGTGCTGCGGCGCGACTTCCGCCTCAGTTTCCTCTACGCGGACCCGGCCGATCCGGACCGACTGACGGGCGTGGAGGCATTGGACGACGCCGACGCGGCCCTAATCAGCGTCCGGCGGCGGGCCTTGCCCAAGGAACAACTCGACGCGTTCCGCCGCCTGGTCGCCTCGGGGAAGGCCGTGGTCGGAATCCGCACCGCGTCGCACGCCTTCGCAATCAGGCAGGGCCCGCCGCCGGCAGGACGCGACCTCTGGCCTGAGTTCGATCGCGACGTCCTGGGCGGCAACTACCACGGACACCACGGCAATAAGGACGCCTCGGGCTACACAACCTACGTGCAGGTCCAGCCGGACCGGGCAGCTCACCCGATCCTTAAAGGCATGCCGGCTGCCGAGTTCCGGGTGTACTCTTCCCTGTACACGACATCCCCTTTGGCGGCGAAGGCCACGCCGCTGATGCTGGGCCGGGCCGAAGCGGGCTCGCCGCAGGAACCTGTGGCCTGGACCAACACAAACACGGGCGGGGGACGCGTGTTTTACACGTCGCTAGGCGGGCCGCAAGACTTCGAGCTGCCGCCGTTCCAGCGATTGCTGACCAACGCCGTCTACTGGGCCGCCGGAAAGGAACCGCCGGCGCCTTGATGGCCGTCGGTGAGCCGGCCAGGCGTCTCTGCTAGACAAGCTCCAGCCAGACAACATGGTGGACCTGGGGAGGTGAAAACTGAAGCAGACCAACGGACGATTGGGCTTCCGCTTTCGTTCCACCGACATAGCCGATGTCTCTTGGCCGAAGGCATCTTCCATCATCGTAGCCTGGGGCAGCCCGCTCCCCAGGCCGTTGGCCTGGGCTGACATGGGGTCGTCCCTTCGGGACTACCTTTCCAGCAGAATCCGGAGCATGCGGCGGAGAGGCTCCGCCGCGCCCCAGAGGAGCTGATCGCCGACGGTGAATCCGGTGAGGTACTCGGGGCCGAGCTTCATCTTTCGCAGACGCCCGATGGGCGTGGTGAGCGTGCCGCTCACCGCGGCCGGAGTCAGTTGCGCCAGGGTCGACTCTTTGTCGTTCGGAACGACCTTGGCCCAGGCATGGTCGCCGGCGATCTTCTGCTCGATCTCGGCCATCGGGACATTCTTCTTGAGCTTGACGGTCAAACCCTGCGAATGGCACCGCATCGCACCCACGCGGACGCAGACGCCGTCCACGGGAATGGGCGGCTGGCTGCCGAGAATCTTATTGGCCTCCACCATCCCCTTCCATTCCTCGCGGGTCTGCCCGTCCGCGACCGGCTTGTCGATCCACGGGATGAGGCTGGCCGCCAACGGCGCGCCGAAATTCTCCCTGGGGAAGTCGGCGGAGCGGATGGTCGCCGTCACGTTTCGGTCGAGATCGAGAATGGCCGAGGCGGGATTCTTGAGGTGGTCGCCGGCCTTGCCGGTGATCACCGCCATCTGCTCAACCAGCTCGCGCATATTCTTGGCCCCGGCCCCGGAGGCGGCCTGGTAGGTCATCGAACTGATCCACTCCACGAGATGCGCGCGGAACAGACCCGAAATCGCCATGAGCATGAGGCTGACGGTGCAGTTCCCGCCCACGTAGGTCTTGGTGCCGTGTTTCAGCCCGTTGCGGATGACGTCGAGATTGACCGGGTCGAGGATAATGATGCTGTCATCGGCCATGCGGAGCGTGGAGGCGGCATCGATCCAGTAACCGTTCCAGCCGGCGCCGCGAAGCTTGGCGTAAACGGCAGCCGTGTAGTCTCCCCCCTGTGTGGTGAGAATGCAGTCGAGTTTCTTCAGTTCGTCGATCGACTCCGCCGGCAGCAATTTGCCGCCGTCCGGGCCTTCCTGCCCGACCTGCGAGGTAGAAAAGTAGACCGACTCGAAGTGTGCGAAGTCGTTTTCCGCGGTCATACGTTCCATCAAGACGGAACCAACCATGCCACGCCACCCGACGATCCCAACTCGCATCATGACCAACAAATCTCCAATTAGGGGGGTCGATAGACGGGAATTCCCCGCCACAGGAAAACATGGGCTGGCACTTGCCGATCCAGACCCGCTCCAGCCGCAACAGCCATTCCGTTAGTGCTGTAAATGTTACCAATCCGCCAGGGCAACTTCCAGTCGGCGTTTTCTGCATCCCCCCAGCCGCTTGCAGGCACAGGAACGCCGTCGGTAAAATACGCGGTTTCTGGAGCAGTTGGAGTTCTGATCGCCGCCAGCCATCCGGACCAATGCTGAAATTCGCAACGAAGTTTGCCCCTGAGCCGGAGGCGTTTGAAACGGCCCAGCGGGCGGGATTCCGCGACGCGGAACTGTGGCTGGGCGTGGAAACGCTGTCCCGCGGCCGGGAGGTTGCGCGCCTGGCATCGAACTACGCACTCGGCTGCAACCTCCATTTTCCCAATCGCGGCGAATTGGACGACGACGCGCTTCGCGGGGCGGTCCGTCTCTATCGCGACCTGCAGTGCACCGCGATGGTAATCCACCGCCCCATGCTGCGGCGCTACGCCGAGCGGATCCTGGCGCACGATGCGTCGATCCGACTCGGCCTGGAAAACCATCGCCTCGATCGAGACCAGTTCAGCCGTTGGGCCGAGGAGAGCGCCTGGCTGACCCTGGACGTCGAGCACCTCTGGAAACTGACGCTTCGCGACTCGGCCCTGGGAGAGCTGCTCGAGCAACTCGACGGTTTCCTGTCGCGCTACGGCGACAAGCTCGTCCACGTCCATCTCCCCGGGTACATGCCGGGATCGCCGGAGCATCGCCCGATCCACCGCGCGGGCGACGCGGCCTTGCCAATCCTGTCGATGCTCGCCGCGCATCGTTTTGAGGGAATGGTGGTCAGCGAGGCGGACCCGGAATACCAGAATGCGACCGATCTGGCCCAAGACGTGCTGTTGTTCGAGCGCTGGCGAGAAAGCCTTCAGTCGCGCGGGATATAGTCAGCGGCCTCTTCCGTTTCCTGAGTGCGGGCCTCGGCGTTTTCTGTAGGACGGCCTTCCCAGGCCGTCGAGATCGCGGGAAGAACGACGGACTGGGAAGGCCGTCCTACACCCAAGAACGGAAAAGCCAATCAGCGGCCTGCCGCCTTCTCCAGGAGGAGCCAAACTCCCTGGCCGACCTGTGGGTCGTCGTCGGAGATCGCACCTTTACCCAACACCTGGAATCGGCTCAGGCCGGCCTCTTCGGCCCATTTCCTCATGGATTCGGGACGGCGAAGCAGCCAGCGACTGCCGGTTCGGGTCGAGCATCACGACAGGATTGCCTGTCGCCTCGACCAGCAAGACGGCCATCTGGCCCTTGCCGGCGCCGAGGTCAACCCAAAACCCCTTGCGGGGATGGCAGAATCTCAAAGCGTCCTGGACCACGTAGGAGTGGCGGTCCGGAAGCTCTTGCTCGCTGGACAGTCCCGCGGGCGAGCCGGAGTCTTGCGCGAAGGCGAGCGAAGAGCCCAGCGCGGCAACAACGACAGCAGCCAAGTGACAGGTTTTCATGGCGGTGGAAGGGCTGTTGGAGTATTGGAGTCACGAAGTAAATGCCGATTTCCATCCACGCCCCACGCCCCACGCCTGGGCGGATTGGCGGATCAAAACTCTCCTGCCGTCTGACCGTCGTTCCTCACCCCGAGCAACTGGTAGACGCCGACAGTGCCCAGCCCGGCTGCCTGGACGAAGTCGGAATGGTTGCCCGTGTTGCCTGGGGCCACACCGCCCGGGGCGGACCGGATCGTTTCGGACAGGAAATGGACCGAGCCGTCGACGAAACCGAAGTTCGCGCCGCCGGGGTGATGGCTGCTGAAGGTGTGCATATCCGTGGGATGGTTGATCCTGTCGGCGACGCTGGAACTGACGGTGCTTCCGATCCCGAGTCCGCCGGGACCGCACCAGGAGGGCCACTTGCTCGGGTCCGCCACATGCGCGTCCAGCACCGTCCGTTCGCCCAGCGCGATGGTATTGCTGGTGCCGTCGGTCACGTCCCGGAACCTGATCGCGCTCTGGGCATACATCGCGCCGTTGTTCTGTTTCTGGAGGTGCGTGATGCCGCTGTAGTTGAAGAACCCTCGGCAGCAGGTGTAGTTCGCGGTGGCCACCATCTGCCCTCCGCCCTGGAACTCCCGTAGAGGCTCCATCGGCGAAGAGGGGCATGTGAAAACGCTCAGTCGTGTTTGAAGCATGGGCAAGAGAGCAGGATCCGTGATCACTTGCGAAAGGGTATAGCGGGTCGTGCTGAGCGTGCCTCTCAGCGGACTCTGTTCGATGTAGGGCATCAAGAACACCCCCCAGGCCCACCCGCCCGAAACGGTACCCGCGTGGTTCACGGCCATGAAGCCCGGCGGAAAACTACCGAGGGCCGATTGGTAGTTGTGCATCGCCAGGCCGAGCTGCTTGAGGTTGTTCGCGCATTGCATCCGCCGTGCCGCCTCGCGCGCCGCTTGAACGGCCGGCAGCAGCAGCGCGATCAGGATACCGATGATGGCAATCACCACCAGCAGCTCAACCAGAGTAAATCCCCCAGAAGGTTGTCTTCCGGACATAGATGTCTCGTCATGGGAACAGGGCAGACCAACGCAGCTATCCCTGATACCGTAGACGCACGGCGGTTGTGGACACCCGGACTATATTCGAACGGCGAACGTAGCAGGCACGCTCCGCCGTGCCGTCCGCCACGACGCCGTGGAACGCCACCTCTTGCCTTGCGACCACGCCGCGGCGAAGACCGCCCCACGGTACCCTGCTTCTCCGTTCCCAAGCGTACCGGCACATTGCCTTCCCCGCACGAGCCCCTCTCCCTCACCACCACCCTCTTCTCTGGCCCTTGACCCTCGACCCTTGACCTTGTCATTACCCACAACTTGTATACTGTCACGCTTGCGTGGTACGGCCATTTATGGCCGTTTTTTCGCCGCAGGAGGCGGCGGTGGCCGGGGCGGCTGGCGGCGACGAGAAATGGACGGGGGCATGGTCGCGCAAACCCGTGCTGAAGCACGGGCCTCCACCGCCTGCGGCGGAACAAGGAGCGTAAACGCCCCTGGCCACTGCGCTGCCCAATCCATGGCGGAAACCCAGATGCGGACTCGCCTGTCACTCCGCCACCTTGCCCGTGGCTGCCCATTCGACGCTGCGCGCGGTGATCTGGCGGACGGCCGGATTGAGGATTGCCTTGGCGTCGTGGCCGAAGGCGTTGTGCACGACGCGCCCTTGCCCATAGGACCGGGTGAAGACCAGAGGCTCGGTCCGCTTGCTCCAGTCGGAGTCGGCCTCGACGAGCACGTGGATTTCTTCGTCGCCCTGGAGTTTGGCGTAGAGCTCGTCGTCAATCTCGAAGTTCTCAATGCCCTTGGTAATGGGATGCTCCCGGTCGACCACCTTGGATTGGAAGACGCTTCGCGGGCCGTGGCCCGACTTGCCCATCACCCAATGACGGCCGCAGAGCTTGCCGAACTCTTCCCACTCCTTGAACGACGCACTGGCCAGGTGCTGCACGTAGAAGCCTTTGCCGCCCTTGATGAAGTTGAGGAGACTCTCCTGGGCCTGCGGCGTGATCGTGGGGAGGCTGCGGTTGTAAAGGGTGAAGACGATCACGTCGTAGGTGTCCAGCGCCGACTTGGATTCCAGGATCAACGGGTCCTCGCTGGCGCGGACCGCAAACCGCCCGGTCGACTCGAGGGCCTCGCGGGTGGCGGCGGCGATTTCTTTCCAGTTGTGGGCCGAAACGTCGTCGCCGGTAACCAAGAGGGCCTTGATCTTCACGTCCTCCGCGGCGGCCGTCGAAATAGCGGCGGCCACGATCAATACGACCAGTAGAATCGACACGATGCGCGGCATGGCAAGCTCCTTGGTTCTGACCGGTTCGGGTGAAATCCCAAAGCGACTATCTTACTTCGCGCGGCGGTCGGCCGCCAGCAGGCACGGTCCGCAATCGCTCCGAGCGCTACAAGCGCCCAGGGCGACCCGCAGCCCCGTGGAACTGTGCGAGTAACCTATGCTTGCGGTAGTGCGCGCCGACGAATGGGATGCCCATGGAATCGCTGATCGCTATCGCGGGTCTGGTTGCCCTGGTTTGGGGGGCTGTTGTCTTCTGCCGCGGCGGACTGCTGGGCGGTTGCCTGGCGGTGCTGCTGTGCGGCTGCTGTTTCGGTTCCGCCTGGTTTCGGCTGCCGACCGACCCGATTCCGTTGACCCTGGATCGGGCCCTTTGGCTGGCGCTGATGGTCCAGTATGTCTTTTGGCGGCGATGGGGCCTGGCGGATCCGAAGGCGTTGGGCAAGCCGGACGTTCTGCTGTTTGTTTTCTTCGGAGTGCTCTTCGCGAGCACCTTCGCGCACGACTGGCAATCGCAAGGCGCCGCGCCTGCCGCGCGGCTGTTGTTTTTCTGGATCATGCCGTTGGGAATGTACTGGGTCGCACGGCAGAGCGTACTGACCGAGCGGGGGGGGCTCGCCATTTTCGGCGGTCTGGCACTCTTCGGTATCTATCTGGCGATCACCGCCCTGGCGGAGACACGCCAACTCGGATGGCTGGCATTTCCCCGTTATATCGTGTCGCCGGAATATCCGGAGTTTCTGGGGCGGGCGCGGGGACCGCTCTTGAACCCCGTCGGATGCGGCCTTTTCCAGGTCGTCTGCCTCAGCAGTCTGCTCTTATGGTGGCCTCGGCTGGGGCGCCGCGGACAACTCCTCCTCTTGGGCCTTGCGGGGCTGATCACCGCCGGCATCTGGAGCACTCTGACTCGAAGTGTGTGGATAGGGGCCGGAGCGGGGATGCTCATCATGGCGGGAGCGGCGCTGCCGCGAGGATGGCGAATGCCGGCGTTAGGCTGCGCGCTCTTGGTCGGCGCCGTCGTCGTTGCGAGCGGGTGGGAGCGATTTCTGGCTTTCAAACGCGACCGCAATCTCGACGCTCAGGCCGCGGCCGAATCGGTGGAACTGCGGCCCGTGCTCGCGATGGTCGCTTGGAAGATGTTCCTCGACCGGCCGCTGGCCGGCTGCGGGTTCGGGCAGTACCTCAGCGCGAGCCGCGACTATGTCTCCGATCGATCGACCGACCTGGTTCTGGAAAAGGCGGCGCCGTACGTGCAGCATAACACGTTTCTTGCCCTCCTGACGGAAACGGGCCTCCCGGGAGCCGCCCTATTCGTTGCGGTCCTGGTGCTGTGGTCGCGGGAGGCGTGGAGGCTCTGGCGAACGCCGACGGCCCCGCTTTGGGTCCGGCAGACAGGTCTGCTCCTGCTCGTGCTCACCTCCAACTACGCGATCAACGCCATGTTTCATGATGTGTCGATCATCGCCATGGTGAACATGCTGTTGTTCTTTCTGGCGGGCGTTACGACGGGATTGCGGGGGAAGGGGGAATGGGGAGGGCGGAATGGGGAATGGGGACGCGGGGACGCGGTGATGGGGTGATGGGATGATGGGGTGATGGGATGATGGGTGCGGACTCGGTCCAGCCGGCAGTCCACTCCTTCATCCCTCGGCCGCCCATGGTTGCTCGCCAAATCGATCGGAGCCGGCCGCGTTCAGGAGGGCGCGGCCGGCTCACGATACCTCAGTCGCCGGGAGGGCTTGCTGAGCGGGGTTACTGGATCGGCACGACGGTGGTCGGTGCGTAGGTTTCCGGACCGGGCATGATCGTCGCGGGCGCGGCGGTTCCACACGGATCGCAGGCCGTGGCACAAGGATCACACGTGTCGTAGACCGCAGCCGGTTGCGGGGTGAACATCCGCGATCCCCGGAATGCTCCGCGGCAACACTCGCAACCGACCGTTGCGACTGTGAGGACCACGGCGAACGTTACAATCAATACTCTCTTCATCGATGGTATCTCCCGTCGAAGGTTGCTCGCTTGCTGGCGATGCGTTCGACCCGACAACTCTACACCACGCTCAGTGATGTGCAAACGCAACGCGTGTTTTTTTTCGGAATCGCCGTTTCTTTTTTTCCGCCCCACGCAGATTCCGCAGGCTACATTATTGTAGGAGACGTTGTAGACGGATCGCCTTCCCCGGTCACTTCCAAGCGCAAGGTCGATCACCATGAACCTGCCGCATCGGGCCGCCGCCCTCGTGAGATTGGCTGCCATCGCGATTTGCTGGTCTTTCCTGCTGCCCGCCGATACGGCTGCCGCCGAAGAGCCGCAGTCGCACGAATCCCAAGCCTGGCTGATCAGCACGCGGTCCCTGGGAGGTTCCTGTGCCGCTTCCACCGCAGCGCAGCCGGCCTTCTGGGAACTCACCGCGGACAACCGGTGGCAGCGCGCGGAGCCCGAAGCGTTCTCGGCTGCGGACAAGCCCGGCGTTCCGACGGTGATCTTCATCCACGGCAATCGCGTGTGGCGGCAGGAAGCGGTCAACCGCGGCTGGCTGGTCTACCATCTGATCAAGAGCCGTTCCGGCGGGAAGCCGTTCCGGTTCGTGATCTGGTCCTGGCCCTCCGACGAGATCCGCGGACCCCTGAAGGATGTTCGGGCGAAGGCGGCGCGGAGCGACGTCGAGGCCTATTATCTTGCGAGCGTGATCCGCCGCATTCATTCCGACGTGCCGCTGACGCTCATCGGCTACAGCTTCGGCGCCCGTTCCGTCACCGGCGCCATGGAACTGTTGGCCGGCGGAAACGTGGCCGGAAGACGGCTCTCCCAGCTCGACGAGGCGCCCGAGCGACGCGTCCGCGCCATGCTCCTTGCCGCCGCGATGGACAGCCATTGGCTCCTGCCCGGACAATACCACGGCCAGGCCCTGGACCGGATGGAGCAGGCGTTCATCACCGTCAATCCTGCGGACCGGGTGCTCAAACACTATCATCTCATGTACCGCTGCTCGAATCCGCAGGCACTCGGCTGGGCCGGACCGGCCGGCAGGGGCTGCCTCGGCGCCGAGCAGGCGAAGCTGGAGATGGCCAACGTGGCCTGCAACGTCGGCAAAGAGCACGATTTCTTCCGCTACATCCACTCTCCCGCGGTCACATCCAGGCTGGCTCTTTACGGGTTCCTGGAAGAGCCGCAACCGGAAAGCCCCGCCGCGGACGAGCAACCGGCCGGCCCGGCGCTGACCGGCGGCGATACCGTCGAGAAGTCGGTGGCCCGCGCGGACTAGCCGATCTTTGGTTCGCCCGCGATAATGCCTGAATGGACGAACCTCGGATTTACCTCAACGGGCGTTTCCTCCCCGAGTCGTCGGCGGGCATTTCGCTCTCCGACGCCGGGTTGGTGCAGGGGACCACTGTCGCCGAGCAGCTCCGCACCTTCGGCGGAAATCTGTTCCATCTGCGGGACCACCTTGCCCGACTCGAGCATTCCCTGGACATCGTCGGTGTCAACCCGGGCCTCGGATGGGAGCAGCTCGCGGAACTCGCCCTGGAACTGGTCGAACACAACCACCGGCTGCTCGCCGCCGGGGACGACCTGGGGCTGTCGATCTTCATCACTCCCGGCGAGTATCCGGCCTATTCGACGCAGTCTCGGACCGAGCCGACGGTCTGCCTGCACACATACCCATTGCCTTTCCGGCTCTGGGCCGGGAAATACCGCAGCGGCCAGGTTTTGCGCACGACGGAAATTCGCCAGGTCCCGCCCGAGTGCTGGCCGCCGGAGTTGAAGTGCCGCAGCCGCATGCACTATTACCTCGCCGACCGGCTGGCCGGCATGGCCGAGCCCGGCGCCAGGGCCCTGATGCTCGACCACGAGGGCTGGGTGACCGAAGCCTCGACGGCCAATATCCTCCTCTACCGACCCGAGGAAGGGTTCGTCTCGCCGCCGGCTTCCAAGGTACTCCAGGGAATCAGCCTGGCCATGACCTGCGAATTGGCCGGGCAACTCGGCATCTCAACGGCGCATCGTGACCTGACGGTCGCGGAAGTGGCCTCAGCCGACGAAGTCCTGCTTACCAGCACGCCGCTCTGTCTTCTGCCGGTCAGCCGCTTGAACGGACATCCGATCGGCCGCGGCCGCCCGGGCGAACTCTTCGGCCGCCTCGCCGACGCGTGGAGCGACAGCGTCGGCGTGGATATCGTCGCCCAAGCCGAGAAGTTCGCCCAGCGGAGATAACGCGGACGCGATGGTTCCGGACTGCCCTTGGACTTCATTCTTCCCCTACCGCACCGATTGCTTTCTCAACAAGTCTCCGGGCCTCGGGGCCCACTATTCAGGAATCCCCAAGAATCCTTCGTGGTAGAAGACCGGTTCGTATCCGCGGTCGGTGACCCAACGGATGGCCGTATCGAGCCGCTGGGGATGGTCGGGCAGATAGACGCGGTAAAACGGCCAGAAATATTGCTCGTGCGTGAAGAGGTCCATGATCTCCGCGCGGTTCGGGTCCCCGGCAAGAGGTTCGAGCTTCGCGGGGATCTGTTCGACGGGCGTGTTGTTGCAGACCAGGTCGATCTTGGATAATACGATGCCGCTGGCGAAGTCCATCAGGGCGTCGTGCCGCATGAGATACTCGGAGCGGTCGTCGTCGACGAAGTAGTGGACGTCGAACACTCCGTTTCGGGGTTCGAAGAACCCGCTGAGCACGCGGACGCCGCGATCGTAGAGCGGCTTGAGCGAGGTCGGCTGGACCATGCCCCAATGGATCACCGTTGGCGGCGAAAGGGTCTCTTCGCCCGCGAAACGGATGATCTCGGCGGCCACTTTGTCGAGATCGGCGATGAGCTTCGACGCTGGGGCATACTGATAGGGGCGGTCCGGTTCGTTGGCATAGGCGTGAAACGCCAGCTTCAGCCAGTTCGCATGGTCGCGCCACTCGCCCTTGTAGCGGTCGGGGAACTGTGGCAGATCGAAATCGTCGCCGGTGGTGTAGTAGATGTTCAGCACGAACTTCGCGCCGTACTTCTGATGAAGGTCGCGGAGCATCTTGAGATAGAAGCAGTCGAACAGCGAGGGGTAATTCTTCTGCGCGACGTCGCGGAGGAAGAAGCTGTTGTCGTCGATGGAGAAGCGGTAGCGGGGGCGGGAGTTGCTGTCCCAGACCACGCGGATGCGGTGCTCGTGGCGGCCGAAGGCCCCCTCCGACACAGCCACGATATCCGTCTGTCTTTCTTTGAGCACGAGGTCGGCAGAGAACTTGGCACCCGCGCGTGCGGCTTCAACTCCGTTGACCGTAACCCGATCGCGCAGGGGCGCTTCCCCGCTCACTTGAATCTGCAATCCGTCCTTGTTTTGCCGGCCATGGCGGTGGTTGAGCACCGCGCCGTGAAACGGCTCTTCGATGCGGACGGTGCCGGTTGTCGCGGCGCCGGCGCCACCCGGCCGCGCCAGGAACAGTCCCGCGGCACCAGCAGTCAGCAGGCCGCGGCGATGGATCGGAGTCTGGTTCATGGTGTTACCTCGATCGTGGAGAACGGATTGATGGGGTGGTGGGGGAGCGCGGAGGTGGGATACTGGAGGGTTAGCCCGGTGTAGGTCAATTTTATCACCCATCACCCGTCACCCCATCATTCCAGTACCCCATCCCTTCCATACCATTGCCTATTGGCCGCGGCTCGGCGTTATCCGGAACCTGTCGCTGCGGGGAACCGGACTATGGCGGTCACCGGATAGTGGTCCGAAGGATAGCGGCCGTCTTCCTGGTCATAGAGGATTTGGGCCTCGAGAACCGTCGCGTCGGGCGTGGTGAGCACGTAGTCTACTTTGTCGCCGGTCCTGCTGCCTTGGAAGTAGTGGTAGGTACCGACGAGCTGCGCGTGGGGATGCATCGCGCGGAAGGTGTCGACCAGCCGAAACGGCGCCCCGGGAACCTCACCCTTGAGGCACTGCATCGTCTCGCTTGGCTCGCCGGCGTTGAAATCTCCCAGAACGATCACCGGGTCAGGATACCTGCGATGCGCGATCCGGTGGACGAGCATGGCCGCGCTCTGACGGCGAGCCCACTCCGAGATGTGGCTGAAGTGCGTGTTGTAAACGTATACGCCGTGTCCCGTGCCGCTTCGGATCAGCCGCACCCAGGTGACGATCCGCGGCAGCGCGTTTCCAAAGGTCTTGGAGCCAGGAACGCCGGGCGTATCGGAAAGCCAGAAGGTGCCTTGCTCGTCCGGGTCCGGCTGCCACCGTTTCGCTTGCCACAGAACCGGCACCGCCTCTCCCCATTCTGGGTTGTCGTCGCGCGTTCGCGAGAGGATGCCGTAGTCGGAGAACTGGCTTTGGAAGTAGGCGATCTGTTCCGGCCACGCCTCCTGGACGCCGATCACATCACCGCCGAAACGCCGGATGATTTCGGCCACCAACTGCTTCCGGTTGTCCCACTGGTCGGGGCCGTCGTTCGCCCGGCTCAGCCGGATGTTAAATGCCATTGCCTTCACAACGAGCGGTTCATCCGACACGGCAATCCTCATGAGGCAAAACGGTCGCACAAACGCACGCGGGCGATTCCCACATGCTTTGGCGCAGTTTACCGCAATCCGGCGATCCGAACAACAGTCGGCCGCGTGTGGCAAGTCTTGCAGCCCGGCCGCGCAGGGCAGGGTCAAGCTGCGGGAATCCATAGGACGTCCGGGAGAGCAACCGCTCGAAAGAAAGGCGGGCAATGGCAGAGTTCAGACACGGGTGAACATCAGGCGAGGGAACGCCCCTGGCGATCTCTGCACCAAGAAGGCGACGTTCTCTCTGCCTGGGCCGCGAGGGCCGGAAACTGGGCGTGGTTCAGATGCGGGTGACAACTGGTAGGTCCCGCTTGCCGAGCGGGACCTTGCACCACAGGTCCCGCTCGGCAAACTCGTCATTACCCACAACTTGTATAACGTCACGCCTGCGTGGTACGGCCATTCATGGCCGTTTTTCCGCCGCAGGCGGTGGAGGCCCGCCGTTTACGGC
>JABWBD010000242.1 GCA_013360685.1 Pirellulales bacterium | reverse complement strand
GGCCCGTTCGCATTTGAACCTTCCTCAGTTTGCCAAGCATGCCACGACACCGCGCATCTTGTCCAGATCAACTTCCGCCAGGGGGTGCGGAACGTGAGTGAATAATCCGGGTGAGACCACAAGGACGCGTGCGTTCAGCCTCCAGCATGGTGGGCTGCGAATCCCTGAAGCGATGCAACGGCGGCAACGGATGATTGGAATACCGATCAGCAGATGCTACAGTTTCAAGAGCACGGCCGCTTCAAGCGATGGTTCGATCCTCCTGGAACTCCCATGCCAAGTCAGCTCATCCCGCCGCCCCATCTCGCTCCGCCCAGCGTAGCCCATCTGCCGCTGGAAAAGAGGGTGGAGCTGTGGGCGGAATTGGTCGACGAGAGCGAAACGCTGCTACGAGCCGGTCTCCGCGCGAGAATCGGCCCCGATGGGGACTTGCAGGACGCTTACCGCCAATGGTATGCCCGCCACATGGAAGAGCACGATCGTATGCTCTTTGCACTCGCCGAAAACATGAGCCGTCGGGAGGCGGGAAATGGCGAGTGAGACGGTTCGGGCGGTCCTCAACCAT
The DNA here is from genome assembly GCA_013360685.1 of Pirellulales bacterium. Classification (GTDB taxonomy): domain Bacteria; phylum Planctomycetota; class Planctomycetia; order Pirellulales; family Thermoguttaceae; genus JABWBD01. The sequence continues at coordinate 12,450 of JABWBD010000242.1, read as the reverse complement.
GTTCTGTCGGCCCTCGTGCCACGTGCCTGCAGGCGTGTGGATGCCGCCCCAAGCGGTCGCACGCCGTAGTGGCTGTCGGGACCCACCACTTTCTCCAGGTCCTGTACACGCCCCCCGGTGAGTTCTACGACGTACAGGTCGATCTGCTGCTGGCCGAAAGTGAGCTGCAAAAGTCGGCCATCGCGCGCCGAGTGCAACGAGATGTGCCAGGCGTGAACTGGCCCGTCGACGTTGTCCGCTGCGACGACCTGATCTTGCTGAAGCTGCTCGCCGGCCGAATCATCGACCGCGCCGATGCTGCTATGCTGCTCCGCGAGAATCGCGATGCCATCCAGTTCGAGTATCTCCATGACTGGGTGGCGCGTCTAGACCTAACCGTGGAGCTATCTGAAGTCTGGCAGGAAGCGTATCCCGACGAGGAGCCGCCGGCGGCTTCGGGGAGGGCTGCCGGCGCGTGATCGACCTCCGAAGAACACCCGAATTCTCGCGAATTCGGCTACCAAAATGCTTCCCGCTCCGGCCAGGCGGGGGAGCGGCGTTGCCGAGCGTGGTGCGCGCGGGCTGGAAGCCGTAGAATGACGCTGGCCGCTCCGCTGGCGGCGACGGGCAATGCCGAATGTTGGGACGGCAGGATCGCGAAGGTGGCAAATGCGCAGAACGGTCATTGTGCTGAACGCGGCAGCGGCTGTTTTCTTTTCATGCTTTCTCGCCTACACGTTTCTCGCCCGGCAGCACGTGGATGGACTTGCCCGGTCATTCGTCACAGAGAAGACACTGCAATACTCCGGGCCGATCGTAGATTTGGCAGAGGAATCGCTCGCGATTCCTCTCATTCAAAGACTGCTCTCGGCGGAGCAACTGGCATCGATTCGGGGGGAGATTGCGGAGTACCGCAAAGATCCTTCTGCATACATCGCCGATCTGACGCGGAAAACGAGAGCTGTCGCGCAGCGGAAGGAGCTGAATCCGCTGCTCGTGAAGGTAGCGTCGCTCAAGGAGCGAATACGGACTTTCTACGACAACACCTTGGATGCTCTTGTGGCGGATCTTCGAATCTTTTCAGCCTCGAATCTGTGTGCCGCGGCGATTGCCTTGCTCCTTGCAGTCTGGTCGCGCGAAGCGCTACAGAAATCGATCGTCTGGTTTTCGCTTCTCATGTTTATCGCGGTTCTTTACTGCTCGTGCCTCTATATCGATAACCTGACCTTCTTTCGCATCCTATTCCGCATGCACCTGGGATGGTGGTATTCCGTGTTGCTGTGCGTTGTGCTGGCGGGGCTCTGCCTGGAACACTTTCATATACTCTTGGGCACGGAATCGCGGGATGCACCGGAGGCGCGAAGCAAAGCACATCCCGGCGGAGCACCGCCCGACGATGGTCCGCTGGCACAGAGACAAGAGAACGGCTCGCCGGTGCGTGAGCGATCAAGCTGACGAGGACATCTCCCACCGCCGTGGCCACGGCCGGCCGGGGTGGACCGGCGAGCGCGCTGGCGGACGCGGCCGGGCGTCCCCCTTCTCCCCGCTCCATGAACGGTTACGGGGTGAAAGAGAACGGAGTACGCGCGTCACATTGCACGGCTGTCCCTTCGGTCCCCATAGCGTCTACTCTGTCCGGCTCCAACCTTCGAGTGCCAACCCTTCGATGGGCTCGAAATCCGAACGATTGCGCGTTACGACGACGGCGTCATGTTCGATCACCATGGCCGCGATCGCAAGATCCATCCTGCCAACCCGCCGGTGCAACCGCCGCAACTGCGAGTACCGGTCAATTGCTGGCTTCGAGAAAGGTAGGATGTGAAGACGCTTCGCGTGCCGGCTGGAAGAGGCAGTCCAATGCGCCGTGCCGCGGCGGCCCGGGGCCTTGCGGCCCCGGCTCGCCTGCGGGGCGGCTCAGATCAAGTCGCCGCTGAACGAAGTGAGGACCTTCATGTAGTTGCCGCGTTCGAACGCGCTGGGGTTGGGGCAGTTCTGCTGGCTCAAGGCGCCCTTGAGCTGCTGGACCGACGCGTACTCCTTCTCCTCCATCCAGAACTTCATGCCTTCCAGGATGGCGGAGATTTGGCCAAATCCTTTCGTATAGAGCACCGAGGCGATCATGCCGACGTCGGCCCCGGCCAGCAGGGCCTTCAGCATGCCCTGGGCGTCGTGGATGCCGCTGGTCAGCGCCAGGGAGGCCTGGACCCGGTTGTAGAGGATGGCAATCCACCGCATCGGGAGCAGTTGCTCGAACTTGCTGCTGAGCACCAACCGCGGCGCGACTGCCAGCTCCTCCAGATCGAAGTCGGGCTGGAGAAAGCGGTTGAAGATCACCAGCCCGTCGGCGCCGGCTTCGGCGACGCGGATCGCCATGTTGCCGGGCGAGCTGAAGTAGGGCCCAATCTTCACTGCCAGCGGGATTGAAATCGACTTCTTCACGGCGGAAACGAGGTCGAGGTATTGCCGCTCCACCTCGTCGCCGGCCTGGTCGACACTGGCCGCGATGAAATAGATGTTCAATTCCAGGGCATCGGCGCCGGCGTCCTGCGCCAGTTTCGCGTAGCGGATCCAGCCGCCCTCGGAGGTGCCGTTGAGGCTGGCGATGATCGGAATGGAAACCGCCTTCTTGGCTTTCTCGATTTGTTCGAGATACGTGTCGGGACCGACGCGATAATCGTCCAGGTCGGGATAGAACGTGAGCGATTCGGGAAAGCTGAGCGAGCCTTGGGCGAAGTTCTTGTAGCTTTCGACCTCCTCGAACTCGATCTGCTCCTCGAAGAGCGACGGCAGCACGGCCGCTGCCGCTCCCGATTCCTCGAATCGCTTGAGGTTGTCGAGGTCGCCCGTTAAGGGACAGGCGGAGACGACGACCGGGTTCTTCAATTTCAGCCCGAGATACTTGGTGCTCAGATCAATGCTCATGCTTCCACTTCCTTTCCGGTCTTCGCCGAGTGCTCGCCATTGCCGCCGTCGGACTGGACGGCGGGCTGCGGGTGAGTGACTTTTGCCAACTGCTCGTAGAAGTTCCACCGGTCCAGGATGTCTTCCTGCGCCAGCGTCATCAGCCGCTCGGAGGCTTCCGGCTTGGAGCGGGCGAGCATGGCGAAGCGTGCCGCCTTCATGGCAAATTCCTTGAAGTCGCCCTTGGGCGCACGGCTGTCGAGGTGGAACGGTTGCTCGCGATCGCGCGGATCGTAGTGGTACAGGGGCCAGTAGCCGCAGGCCACCGCCTCCTTTTGGAGATCCATGGCCGTGGTCATGTCGATGCCCCAGCCGATGCAGTGCGAGAAGGCGATCAGGATCGAGGGCCCGCGGTACGACTCGGCCGCCAGGATCGTCTTCAGGGCGTGCAACGGATTGGCGCCCATCGCGATCTGGCCGACGAACACGTTGCCGTAGGACATGGCGATCAGGCCGAGGTCTTTCTTGCGGCCCGGTTTGCCGGCGGCGGCAAACTTGGCCACGGCGCCGCGCGGCGTGGCCTTGGAGGCCTGGCCGCCGGTGTTCGAGTAGACCTCGGTGTCCATCACCAGGATGTTGATGTCGCGGCCGGAGGCCAGCACGTGGTCCAGGCCGCCGAAACCGATGTCGTAGGCCCAGCCGTCGCCGCCGAAGCTCCAGATGCTGCGGCGGATGAGATATTCGGCCGAAGCGAGCAGGTTCCGGGCGTCGGGCGAATCGATCCCCTTCAGCCGCTCGTGCAACTGGGCGACTCCCCGGCGCTGCTCGAAGATCTCCTGCTCGGTTTCCTGTTTGTTGTTGACCAGCTTCGCCGCCAGTTCGCCGCCGACTTGCGGGGCCAGACGCCGGAGCAGTTCGTGGGCGTACTCCATCTGCTGGTCGGCCGCCAGGCGGAAGCCGAAGCCGAACTCCGCGCAGTCTTCAAACAGCGAGTTCGACCAGCTCGGCCCGCAGCCGTCGCGGTTGGTCGTGTACGGCGTGCAAGGGAGATTGCCGCCGTAGATCGAGGAGCAACCCGTCGCGTTGGCGATGAGCATGCGGTCGCCGAAGAACTGCGTGATGAGCTTCACATAGGGCGTTTCGCCGCAGCCGGAGCAGGCGCCGGAGAACTCGAACAGGGGCAGCAGCAGTTGCGAGCCTTTGACCGTGTCGATCTTGACGTTGCTGCGATCGACGTCGGGCAGGTTGAGGAAGAACTCCCAGTTCACCTTCTCCGAATCGACATGTTCCATCATCGGCAGCATGTCGATCGCCTTGTGTTTCGGCTGGCTCTTGTCCTTGGCCGGGCAGACGTCGACGCACACCCCGCAGCCGGTGCAGTCCTCCGGTGCCACCTGCACGGAGACTTTCCAGCCGGGATACTCCTTGCCTCGCCAATCGGCCGACTTGAACTGCTGCGGGGCCCCCTCGAGAGCTTTCGGGTCGACCACCTTCATCCGGATCGTGGCATGCGGGCAAACCAGGGAGCAGAGCCCGCACTGGATGCAGATATTTGCGTCCCAGACGGGGATGGCCTGGGCGATCCGCCGCTTTTCGTACTGCGTGGTGCCGGTGGGGAAAGTCCCGTCGTCGGGCATGGCGCTCACCGGCAGGTCGTCGCCGCGATTGGCGATCATCTCGGCCAGCACCTTCTTGACGAATTCGGGAGCGTCTGCCGGGACCGGCGGTACGCGGTAGTGCTTCGAAGTGGCCTTTTCCGGCACTTTCACCTCGTGGAGGGCCGCCAGGGCGCCGTCGACCGCGGCGAAGTTCCGCTCGACGATCGCGCCGCCGCCTTTCTTGCCGTAGGTCTTCTTGATGGCGTCCTTGATCTCGCCGATGGCGGCGTCGGCCGACATGACGTTGGCGAGCTTGAAGAAGCAGGTTTGCATCACCGTGTTGATCCGCACGCCCATCTGGGCTTCGCGAGCCACACGGTATGCGTCGACCACGTACAACTTCAGCTTCTTCTTGATGATCTCTTCCTGTACCTCGACAGGAAGGGTGTCCCAGACTTCATCGGGGCCGTAGGGGCTGTTCAACAGGAAGGTCGCTCCCGGCTCGGCCATCGAGAGCATGTCGATCCGATCGAGGAACTGGACCTGGTGGCAGGCGATGAAGTTGGCCGAGTGCACCAGGTACGAGCCTTTGATCGGGCGCGGGCTGAACCGCAGGTGCGACGTGGTGACCGAGCCGGCCTTGCGCGAATCGTAGACGAAGTAGCCCTGGGCGTGGTAGGGGGTGCTCTCGCCGACGATCTTCACCGAGTTCCGGTTGGCGCCGACCGTGCCGTCGCTGCCGAGGCCGAAGAACATGGCCCGGATCACGTCGTCGCGCTCGGTGGAGAATTGAGGATCGTAGGCGAGGCTGAGGTTGGTCACATCGTCGTTGATTCCGACGGTGAAGTGCCGCCTGGGCTGGTCCTTCTTGAGCTCGGCGTAGATTGCGGCAACCATCGCCGGCGTGAATTCCTTGGACGACAGGCCGTAGCGGCCGCCGATCACCTTGGGCATGGAACCGTTGCCGGAATGTTCCTCGGCCAAGGCCGTGATCACGTCCTGGTAGAGCGGTTCGCCCGCGGCGCCCGGCTCCTTGGTCCGATCCAGGACGGCGATTTTCCTGGCCGTCTTGGGTAGCGCGGCGACGAATGCCTTCACATCGAACGGCCGGTAGAGCCGCACCTTGACCAGGCCGACCTTTTCGCCTTCGGGCACGAGCTTGTCGATGGTTTCTTCGACCACGCCGTTGCCGGACGCCATGCAAACGATCACGCGCTCGGCGTCGGGGTCGCCGAAGTAGTCGAAGAGATGATACTGCCGGCCGGTAAGCCGGGCGAACTTGTCCATCGCCTTCTGGACAATCCCCGGGACGGCTTCGTAGTACGGGTTGCAGGCCTCGCGGGCTTGGAAGAAAACGTCGGGGTTTTGTGCGGTGCCGCGGAGCTTCGGCCGCTCGGGCGAAAGGGCCCTTTGACGGTGTTTGCGGACCAGTTCCTCATCGATCATCGCACGGCAATCATCTTCGGTGAGTTCCTCGATCTTGTTGACCTCGTGCGAGATGCGGAAGCCGTCGTAGAAGTGCATGAAGGGGACCCGGGCTTCCAGGGTCGCGGTCTGTGCGAAGAGGGCAAAGTCCTGGGCTTCCTGGACCGACCCGGAGGCAAGCATCGCCCAGCCGGTCGATCGGCAGGCCATCACGTCGCCGTGGTCGCCGAAGATCGACAAGGCATGGGTGGCGACCGTCCGGGCGGTGATATGGAAAACCGTCGAGGTCAGCTCGCCGGCGATTTTGAACATATTGGGGATCATCAGCAGGAGGCCCTGCGATGCGGTGAAGGTGGTGGTCAGGGCTCCTGCCTGCAACGCACCATGCACCGCACCGGCTGCACCTGCTTCACTTTGCATTTCGATCACGTGGGGGACCGTGCCGAAGATGTTCTTCCGGCCGGCTGCGGCCCAAGCGTCCGGCATCTCTCCCAAGCCCGACGAGGGAGTGATGGGATAAATGGCCATCACCTCGTTGGTCAGGTGAGCGATGTTGGCGGTCGCTTCATTGCCGTCGAGGGTCACGAAGCGTCTGTCTGCCACGGGCTGTCTCCTCGATATGGAAAAGTGGCGTTGGATTGTGAGAACTGATTTTTATCAGCGAAGCCTGGAGAAAAATGTTCCCGGCGGAACCTGGTGAACTCCCGTGCGTCCAGAATAAGCCTGCCGCAGGCGCACCCTCGCGCGGAACGAACGACCTGTGACGTACTCGGCTGCGTTCCGCTCTCCTGGATACGGGATCAAGAGAAAGCTGGGAGGTACTGGTAGCACCAGACTGGGAAGTCTGGACCTTCCCAGATGCTACCTTAACCGTTTGCGATACCCGCTGCAAGGGCCCTTCCTGGGGGTTTTCCCGATGCTGGAGAACAGGATGGAAGTGTATACATCCAGTAGGTTTATGTGATGCGGGCCTCCTCCGTTCCATCAGGGGAGAAACGTGATGAAAGCAATGGTTCTTGAGAAGATTGGCCCCGTGGAGCGAGGGCCGCTTCAACTCACCGAGTTTCCGCCCTGAAAGAGACCGCATCAACGGGACCGGGATCCTGGTCATCGATGGGTGAGGCTTGCTCTCTCGCCGGGGTTCTCGCACGGCGACGTTTCGGCCGTGAAATGCAGCACGATCGCGCCGTCCTCATCGCACGCCTGGGCAAGCTTGAGATCGATTCTTGCGCCGTAGGGAAGGATCTGGACCGTCCGGATGCGGGCCGGTGGGCCGTCTTGCTGGTCGATGGCGACCTCGGGCGTTTGAGAAAACGGCGGGCAGAAAGCGAGGTGGACGTTCGCGCTGCGCTGGCCGGCGGCGAGCGGAACGCGTAGCCAGCCGCGAAATGCCTCGCCGCCACCGGGCAATCGGCTGCGCGTGAGTTGCTGGAGAACGTCATCCGAGGGCATGCTGTCCTCGATCCGTTCTTCGTTACCGGATTTTTCGGTGTCCGGGCCCCCATGCTGTTGTTGCTCGGGAAGGTTGGGAATGGCCGGCGCAATGGCGGCCGCCGGAGGCGTCGCTGCGGCGCGACTTGTTCGACGGCGAGACTCTCGCGAACCGAGGAGCCGCCAGGCCCAGATTTCCTCGCCGCAGACGACGGCCCAGAGCAGAGCGAGCCCGAGCCGGGAAACACCCGGAAGGCTTGTCGACAGAGCCATCAGGCCCAGCGCCACGGTCAGACCCACGTGCACGGCCCACCATGCATAGCGGGAAAGCCAACTCCGCCGTGCAAGCAGGTGCGCCAGTGCGGCTGAGGCGGCGGCAATCATCGCGACACACGTCAGAGAGGCGGCGTCCAGCGGCGTTGAAAGCGCGCCGGCCAGCCGCCGCCCAACAACAACGAGTGCCGCCAGTCCCAACAGGGCGGCCAAGGCAACTGCCGTCCAACGGCCCAACTCCGCCGCCGGTTCGGAGTCCGCCACGGTATACCGCGGAGGTTCGACGGAGTCAGTGGAGGCCGTGGTCATAGCAGACCTACACGGTCATTTGGGCGACCTTTGCCGGTTTCACTCCTGCCGCATCGGCCAGTTCCTTGGCGCGGTGGGTGCTTTCCCACGTGAACTGTGGCTCGCTGCGGCCGAAGTGCCCGCCCGCGGCCGTCAAACGGTAGATGGGACGGCGGAGGTCCAGATACTCAATGATGCCGCGCGGGGTGAGCGGGAACAGTTCGCGGACGAGCTTGCAGAGCCGGTCCTCGTCGATCGCGGACGTATCATCCGCGTCGATCAGCACGCTCACGGGCTGCGCCACGCCGATCGCATAGGCCAATTGCACCTCGCAGCGCTCGGCCAGGCCCGCGGCGACGATGTTCTTGGCAATATGCCGTGCCATGTAGGCGGCGCTGCGATCGACCTTGGTCGGATCCTTGCCGCTGAAAGCCCCGCCGCCGTGGCGAGCCCAACCGCCGTAGGTGTCGACAATGATTTTCCGTCCGGTCAGCCCGCAGTCGCCGTGCGGACCGCCGGTGACGAAGCGGCCGGTCGGGTTGACGTGGTAGGTGATATTGCCGTTGACGAGGGCGGGCGGCAGGACCGGTTTGACCACCTTCTCGATGACGTAGTCGCGGATTTCCTGGTGGGTGACCTCCGGCCTGTGCTGCGTGGAGACGACGACCGTATCAATGCGCACGGGCCGATGGTTCTTGAATTCGACGGTCACCTGGCTCTTGCTGTCGGGGCGCAGCCAGGCGACGTCGCCCTGCTTGCGGAGTTCGGTGAGGCGATTGGTGATGCGGTGGGCCAGGGCGATCGGCAAAGGCATGCGTTCGGGAGTGTGGTTGCAGGCATAGCCGAACATCAAGCCCTGGTCGCCGGCGCCGATGTCCTTGCCCTTGGCCTCGTCGGAGTTGACCCCCATGGCGATGTCGGGACTCTGGCGGTCCAACGCGAGCATCACGGCGCAGGTGCGCGCGGCGATGCCCATCTCGTCGTCGATGTAGCCGACGCCCTCGATGACGTCGCGGACCACGGATGTGTAGTCGACGACGGCTTTCGTGGTGATCTCACCGGCCACCACCGCAACGCCCGTGGTTACCAGCGTCTCGCACGCGACACGGCTTTGGGGATCCAGGGCGATGAGGGCGTCCAGGATGCCGTCGGAGATCTGGTCGGCCAGCTTGTCGGGGTGGCCCATGCTGACCGCTTCACTGGTAAACAGACAAGTGCCTTTGGCCACGGAACGGTTCTCCTTTCAGACAGTGGTGGTCCTTGCAGTGCCCGGTCGGTCGGTTCAAACGGGTTATTATAGGCGTCTTAGAGGGCTGGCCGCAAGTTCGCTGCCCGGATGCCGCCGAACGGCGATTTGCCGGACGGCTGGAGTGGAGTGAGACTGCGGACCGCCGGTTTGACGCCATGGATCCCGCGAACCCCTTCCGTGTAGGCCATCAGGGGCTTGTCGGTGGCGAGATGCCAAAGCCCGGTCGCCTCAAGGGGAGCACTGGAGATGCGTGTGGTGTTGCCTGCGAAGCGTCGCGAAAAGATCCCGGCTGCGGGTTCATTGCTCACCCCCTCGCGAGGTTGTCTAAGAGTCAGTTTGGGCATCGACGCAGCAACCCGGGATGGCGTTCGATGAGTTACGGCACGGGGCAATTACGCAAGTTGCGGATTCACTTCAGCTTTCGAGTGAACATTTTGACATAAGTGCTTGGTACTTCTGGACGGTTTGTTGCATCCAAATGTGAGGGCATACTTGGGCAACTCGCATGGAATGTCGATTCGGTGTGAAAGCGACGTTGGCTTGCCTCGCGGTATTTGTCGTCAAGAACCGGACCGTGGGCGTGGCTCGCATGCCGATGCCTTCGGATTGTCCTTGCGACCGCCGGCGGAGGAGCGTACACTGGCCGCAAGTGCCCCACCAACCTACCCGAAGCCCTACGGCTTCGGCCCGCCTGCCAGGAGCCTGCCCCATGCGGAGATTTGCAGCCGTGTTGGCGATTCTCGGTCTGTTGACCGTCCGTGGATTCGGCGAGGAATTCGTGCTGATCGAGAACGGCCGGAGCGATTGCGTGATTGTGCTGCCGGCGGAGCCTTCCCCTGTCGAAACAACGGCCGCCGGCGAACTCCAGAAACACCTCCAGGAGGTCACTGGTGCGAAGCTGGAGATTGTGAACGAGGGAAAAGTCCCGGCCGGGGCGCGGCGGATCCTGGTCGGCGCGTCGGCAGAAGCCCGGAAGCTGCTGGGCGGCCTGGACCTCCAGTCGCTCGGCCACGACGGCATTGTGATGAAGACCGCCGGCAACGCGATCGTGCTCGCGGGCCGGGCGCCGCGAGGGACGCTCTACGCCGTGTACACTTTCTTGGAAGACGTGGTCGGCTGCCGCTGGTGGACGGCGACGGAGAGCTTCGCCCCCAAGCGGCCGACGCTCAAGGCGCCGGCGCTCGACACGGTCTATGCCCCGCCGCTCCGCTACCGCGAGTCGTTCTACCGCGGCGCGTTCGAGGGCGTGTTCTCCGCCCGCATCAAGTGCAACGGGGCCCACAATAACGTGGCGCCCGAATACGGCGGACACCACCGGTTCGCCGGCTTCGTCCACACGTTCTATCCGCTTCTGCCGCCGGAAAAGTACTTTGCCGAGCACCCGGATTGGTACAGCGAGATCGACGGCAAACGGACGCACGAACACGCCCAACTCTGCCTGACGAACGAGGCGATGCGCCAAGAGCTCGTCCGCAACGCGCTGGAACTGCTCAGGAAGACCCCGGAGGCCGGCCTCGTCTCCGTAAGCCAGAACGACTGGCACGGCCGCTGCCAGTGCGCGGCGTGTCGGACGGTCGAGGAAGAGGAAGGGGCAGCGTCCGGGCCGCTCTTGCGGTTCGTCAACGCCGTGGCTGAACCAATCGAGAAGGAGTTTCCCGATGTGCTCGTCGAGACCCTCGCCTACCAGTATACGCGCCAGCCGCCCAAGAAGGTCAAGCCGCGCCACAACGTGATCATCCGGCTCTGCTCGATCGAATGCTCGTTCTCGCAGCCTTTGAGCGAGGGTCCGCAGAACGAGCCGTTCCGCAAGGACATCGAAGCCTGGTGCGAGGTGGCGCCGCAGTTGTTCGTCTGGGACTACGTGACGAACTTCTCCAATTACATCCTGCCGCACCCGAACCTTCGCGTGCTGGGGCCGAACGTCCGCTACTTCGTCGATCACAAGGTGGTTGGGCTGTTCGAGCAGGGCGACTACGGCAGCAACGTGGGCGATTTCGTCCGCATGCGGGCCTGGGTCCTGGCCCACCTCATGTGGAACCCGAAGCAAGACGAGCGGAAGCTGATCCGCGAATTCCTCGAGGGGTATTACGGCGCCGCCGCGCCGCACCTGCTGGGATATCTTGACGGATTGCAGGACGCGGCCCAGCGGAAAGACGTCTACCTGCGGTGTTTCATGCAGGATACCGGCGAATGGCTTGACTTGGAGGATCTGAACCAAGCCACGCGGCGGTACCGGCAGGCCGAGGCGGCCGTGGCCGGCGATGCGACACTCTCCGCGCGGGTCCGCCGCGAGCGGCTCGCCCTGGACCACGCCTGGCTCCAGCGCTACTTCGCGCTGAAACGGAAGGCCGTGGCGGACAAGACCGAGTTCCTCGGTCCGGCGGATCCCGCTGCCGCGTGTGAGGATTTCATCCGCGTGGCCGAGGCGAACGACGCGGGCCAGTACCGCGAGGGCCAGGCGTTTTCCGACCTGGCCGAGAGACTGCGGCGGCGGTTCCGGCCTGCCGGGCCCCCGCCGGATGCGTGCAAAGATCTCCCGACGGATGCCTGGATCGACGTCCAGGACAACGAGTTCAACCTTGCCCGCCCGGGCCATTGGGCGGACACGGTCGCAGACCCCGCGGCCTCCGACAAGTTCGCCGTCCGCATGCCCGGCGACCATTACGAGTGGGCGACAAGCTGGCCGTATAGCGGCGATCTCGGCGACGAGACCACGTGGCGGTGCCACGTCGTGGCCCGTTGCGAGGCATCGGCGACGGCCGGTCCGGCCATGACCATGGGCATCTACGACTACGCTGCCAAGCGGAACGTGGCCTCTCGCCAGGTGAGCGTCGAGGAATCGGCGGGCGAAGCGTATCGGGTGTTCGACCTGGGATCGCACAAGATGACCAAGGAGATGTCGTTCTGGGTCGCTCCGCCGCGTCGGCCGGAGGAAGTGAAGGCGGTCTTCGTGGACCGGATCTTCTTGATTCGGGAATAGTAGCGTGCACGGCGAGGTCTGGGGCCGGCTGATGGCGGGCGATTTCCATGCACCGGCCGCCAAACCGCTGACACTCGTCGCTTACGCCGTCCGTCGTACGGTGACTGCGTTCGTCGAACCGATCGGTGTCGGCATGGAACTGATCGACATGCCGCTCTTCCTCACGCCGGACCTCTACGTCCCGGTTCCGCTGGAAGTGACGTACCACCAGGCATGGTCCGGAGTCCCTCAGCGATGGCGCCGAGTCATTGAAGTTCCATGATCCGATCGATGGCCCGACGCCAGTCCACCTCCCTGCCGCCAAGACCGACGCTGGCCCCCTCCTC
>JABWBD010000241.1 GCA_013360685.1 Pirellulales bacterium | reverse complement strand
AGGCGAACGCTTGAAAATACGATACCCGTCAGGGGACGAAACTGAGCGTGTACTCGAAACTGCGAAATAGTGGTAGGTCATTTTCTAGCGTTCGCCTTAGCCTCCCAATCTCTGGCACCTGCACTGCGTCGTCCCCGGCGGCGGCCTGGCTACCGACGGCTCGCTGTGGATCGCCGCCCAGGAAGACTTCTTTCTGCCGGTGAACCAGCAGAAGCAGGTTTTCCCTAACGGACAGGGCCGGTCTGCGCGCGTCGCGATGGGCACGTCCGGCAATCGGTGCGAGTGTCAGGACCGGCCTTGCAGTCTCTCTCCCGATCGATGGTTCGCAACGCGAGCCCTCTCTTGTCGCCGGCCAACTCGGCGCGTTAGAATCGCACGTGAGGCAGGGCGGGGGTGATTCAAACCGCATAGCAGTGCGCCCGCTCCGCGGTTCGTTCAACGAGATTCTTTCCGTCATGCCCCCGCAGGGTCCCCCTCTCGCTTCAGGGCCTCTCCGTGGGGGTGTGACGGAAAGAACCCTTCACGTTGTTCGGTCTGGAGCGCGATCCGCCTTTCGCGCTGCCGGAGGCCACCGCTCTCACCAGACGCCCGGCGCCAGGCGCGTCGAAATAGAGATCGTGACGATAACCGGAGAGCATCGGTATGAACCAGATCCTTGTTGTCGACGACGAGCCCAACATCCGCCGGATGATCGTGGAGTTGCTTGGTCCGTTGGTGGACAAGATCGACACGGCGTCCGGCGGGCGCGAGGCACTTGCCCTTGCCGCGGAAAAAGAGTACGGCCTCGTCCTGCTCGACCTGAAAATGCCCGGCATGGACGGGCTGGACGTGCTCTGCCGCTTGCGGGAAATCCGCCCCAGGGTGCCGGTGATCATTATGACTGCCTACGGCACCACGCAGTCGGCCATTGCGGCCGTGAGGATGGGACGAGTGCTCGACTACTTGGACAAGCCATTCGATCCCGACCGGCTGCAGAGGATGGTCCGGCACGTCTTCGATCCCAAACAGATCGAACGGCAACGGCAGCGAGACCACGCACAATAGGGTGTCTTCCATGTCAACTTCCCGCGGCCCTTCGGGCGAACCCGCGAAGTCTCGCCTGGGCGCTGCTGCCGGCGTCATCGTCGTCAGCAGCGTGATGTTCACGTTCATCTCCTACTGGCGGACCGCCGCCATCGTGCTGTCCGACCTGGGCAGCACCGCCTACTACATCGGCGGCATCGTGGAACAGGCGATCGGCCCGGCCGCGCCGTGGTTCATCCTGGCGGTGATGCTGTTCAGCTACGCGGTCCGCTCGGTGTACATCGAGAGCGTGTCGATGTTCGTCCGCGGTGGCGTCTATCGCGTGACGCGTGAAGCGCTGGGCGGCATGGCGGCCAAAGTGGCCGTATCCGCGCTCTTGTTCGACTACGTTCTCACCGGTCCCATCAGCAGCGTCTCGGCCGGCCAGTACATCATCGGCCTCCTGCTGGAGCTGGCAGGCATAATCACCGGGCAACCGGTGGACCCCGCAACGCGCAAGGCGCTGGCCGGTTATGGCTCCATGTTCATTGCGATTGGCGTAACGCTCTACTTCTACCGGCAAAACTTGCTGGGCATCCACGAGTCGAGCGACAAGGCGATGAAGATCATGATCGCCACCACGGTCATGGCGGTGGTGGTGCTTTCCTGGGGGCTGCTGACCTTGGCGATCGATGGCCCGCGCAACTCCCTTCCTCTAGCGCCGGACCTGACGCCGAAGATGAACTACACGCTGGGCCACCAGGCGAGCCCCTTGGGCTTTCTCGAGGGGACCTCGTTCGGCAATGCGCTGGCCGGGCTGGGCGGCGGCGAATTCCTCAGCTTCCTGGGGCTGTTTGGCATTCTGGCGGCTTTCGGCCATTCGATCCTGGCCATGAGCGGCGAGGAAACGCTGGCCCAGGTCTATCGCGAGGTAGAATCGCCCAAGCTGATCAACTTCAAGAAGGCCGCATTCGTCGTATTCCTCTACAGCCTGATCTTTACTGCGGGCGTGAGCTTCCTCGCCGTACTCCTGGTTCCCGACGAGATCCGCATGGCCCGCTACGCCGACAATCTCATCGGCGGCCTGGCGATGAGCGTCGTCGGGCCGGTCTGGTTGCGGCTGCTATTGAACGGCCTGGTGGTAATGGTGGGCTTTCTTATTCTTTCGGGAGCGGTGAATACGGCGATCATCGGATCCAACGGCGTGCTCAACCGGGTGGCCGAGGACGGCGTGGTACCCGCCTGGCTGCAGAAGCCGCATCCCCATTACGGCACCACCTACCGCATCCTCACGGTAATCGCCGTATTTCAGATCGCCACCATCCTGGCCAGCCGCGGCGACGTGATTGTGCTCGGCGAGGCGTATGCTTTCGGCGTGGTATGGAGCTTCGTCTTCATGTCGGCCTCGATGCTCGTGCTGCGGTTCAAGGACCGCACGCCGCGGCAGTTCAAAGTCCCGCTCAACTTGCGGCTGGGAGGAGTCGAGCTGCCGATCGGACTGGGTCTGGTCGTCCTGGTGCTCTTCCTGTCTGCCATTGCCAATCTCTTGACCAAAGAGACGGCGACGAAATGGGGCGTGGGATTCACCTTGGCTTTCCTCACCGTATTCGTAGTGACTGAGCAGATCAACCACCGCCGCCGGCGCGGCCGGGAACACGAACACCTGGAGCAGTTCAACCGTTCTACGGCCCCGAAGCTTTCCCGCGAGGATCTCGGGCTCGTCGGACCGTACTGCAAGCTGGTGGCCATCCGGTCGCCGCAGAGCCTGTCCATGCTGGAAAAGACGCTCGTCGAGACCGATCCGGAGACCACCAGTGTCGTGGTCATGACGGCCCGGCAGATCGGCGGCGACGCCGCTCTTGACCCCTCGGTCGCTCTCGACCCCTCGGCAGGATTGGGAGAATACGACCAGCAATTGATGACGGCGGTGGTCCAGTGCGCGGAAATGGCCGGCAAGCCGGTGACGCCATTGATCGTGCCCACCAACAACCCCCTGCACGCCGTCCTGCGCACCGCCGCCGATCTCAATGCCCAGGAGGTCGTGGTCGGCGCGTCGAACAAGTACACGGCGGAGGAGCAGATGGACCAAGTGAGCCTGTACTGGGTGAACATTTGCCCGGGCGAGGTTCTGCCCCTGACGGTCCGGATCATCAGCCGAAACCGCGACATGGCATTCGACCTGGGCGGAGGAAACCGCATCCCCAAAATCAGCGAGCGCAAGGCCAGGTCCGTCGCCGAACTGCGAGCGGCGGGCGTGGGCGCGGATCGGGTGCTTCTGGTCTACGACGGCAGTCCCGCCAGCCACGACTTGTTCCAGTCCGCGCTGACGATGCTCGACCCGGACGTTGCGCTGACTCTCGCCTGGTTGGGGCCGAGCGACGAGCAGCCGCACCCCGAGGTCATCCTCCAGACCGAGCAGCAGTGGGCTCAGCAACTCAGGCGGGAGATGCAGGTGGCGAGGATCCAAGGGGAGCCCGGAGAAAGCATTGTTGCGCTCGCCCACGACGGTCAGTACGATCTCATCATACTCCCCGTCGACGGGCACCGGCCCTGGCAGCCGTGGGTCGAGCACGTGCTCAGCCATACCAGTCGCCAGGTTCTACTCGCTCCCCCGCCGCTCATCCCCGCCGTCACGGATGATGCCTAGGTCGGCAGTGATCCTGGTCTGACCGACTCCATCTTGATGTTTTCTTGATGCGAGGAGTGCCGCTTTTAACACCACTTTGATTCCCCGCCTTCTATACTTTCCGTGGAAGCGAGGTGAATCACGAAAATGAGCTTGGTCTTGGCGATCGGAGTGACCTTCTTCGGACTGTCGGCGGGCATCGCTGTCCTGCTGGAACACTTGTTGGTGGAGACTCGCATGAGCGCCATCTATCTGATTGGCAGTATCGTGGCCACGCTGTTGCTGGTGTACTTGACGGCGGCCCTGTTGAAACCGGAATGGTTTGCATGAACGCTTTAGCCATTGTACAGATTGTTCTCTACCTGGCGGTGCTTGTGGCTCTGGTCAAGCCTCTGGGCTGGTACATGGCGCGAGTCTACGAAGGAAAGCCTTTCGGGTTGGACTGGGCCTTGGGCTGGCTGGAACGTCTGATCTATCGGGCCGGCGGGATCGACCCGGCGAGGGAGATGTCGTGGAAGACCTACACCTTGGCCATGCTGGCGTTCAACCTGCTCGGACTGCTGGCGGTCTACGGCCTCCAACGGGTCCAGCATCTGCTGCCGCTCAATCCCCAGGGCCTGCTCGCGGTGCCGCCCGACTTGGCGTTCAATACGGCCGTCAGCTTTGCCTCGAACACGAACTGGCAGAGCTACGGCGGCGAGACCACACTCAGTTATCTGACGCAGATGCTCGGCCTGACGGTGCAGAACTTCCTCTCCGCGGCCACCGGAATGGCTGTCCTGGTGGCGCTGGTTCGCGGGTTCGTGCGGCGGTCTTCGCAGACGGTGGGCAACTTCTGGTACGACCTGACCCGCAGCACGATTTACATCCTGCTGCCGCTGTCGCTGGTCGGGGCCCTGCTGCTGGTCTCGCAAGGCGTCGTGCAGACCTTCCGTGAGTACCAAACGGTCACGCTCATAGAGCCGACGCACGATGCCGGCGGCGCGGTGGTCACCGACCAGACGATTGCCCTGGGGCCGGCGGCTTCGCAGGTGATCATCAAGCAACTGGGGACCAACGGCGGCGGCTTCTTCAACGTCAACTCGTCGCATCCGCTGGAGAATCCCACGCCGCTGAGCAATTTCCTGGAACTGCTGGCGATCCTCCTGATTCCGGCCGCGCTCTGCTATACCTTCGGCAAGATGGTCGGCGACACACGCCAGGGTTGGGCCGTGCTGGCGGCGATGCTGGTCGTCTTCCTGCCGCTGGCGGCATTTTGCTACTGGTCCGAGCAGGCCGGAAATCCCGCCCTGGCTGACCTGGGTATCGATCAGGAGGCCGGCGATCGGCAACCGGGCGGGAACATGGAGGGCAAGGAAGTCCGCTTCGGCATCGCTCAGTCCGCCTTGTGGGCGTCGGCGACCACGGCAGCCGCCAACGGCAGCGTGAACTCGATGCACGACTCCTACACACCCCTGGGCGGCCTGGTGCCGATGTGGCTCATGCAACTGGGCGAAGTGATCTTCGGCGGCGTAGGGAGCGGGCTATACGGGATGCTGGTCTTTGCGGTGATTGCCGTGTTTGTGGCCGGGCTGATGGTCGGCCGCACGCCGGAATACCTGGGCAAGAAGATCGAAGCCTTCGAGATGAAAATGGCGGCCCTGGTGATCCTCATTCCGCCTCTGGTCGTGCTGGGCGGCACCGCCGTGGCCGTGGCTGGCGACTGGGGCACCGCAAGCATTACCAACCCCGGCCCTCACGGTTTCAGCCAGGTGCTCTACGCGTTTTCTTCCGCGGGGAACAACAACGGCAGTGCGTTTGGCGGGCTGGGCGCGAACACGGTTTTCTACAACATCAGCCTCGGCCTGGCGATGCTGGCCGCTCGCTACTGGCTGGCGATTCCCGTGCTGGCCATGGCCGGTTCGTTGGCCCGCAAGAAGGCCACGCCGGCCAGCGCGGGCACGCTGCCCACGCACACGCCGCTGTTCGTCGTGGTGCTGGTCGGTGTGGTCATTCTGGTCGGGGCGCTGACGTTCGTGCCGGCCCTGGCCCTGGGCCCCATCGTGGAACACTTGCTCCTGGCAGGATAATCATGGCAACCAAGACCCACAGCCTCTTCGATCCGGCGATCGTACGCCGGGCACTCGTCGATTCCGTCCTGAAGCTCGGTCCCCGCCAACAGATACGCAACCCGGTGATGTTCACCGTCTACGTCGGCAGCCTGCTGAGCACGAGCCTGTTCGTGCAGTCGCTCCTGGGTACCGGCGAGGCTTCGCCGGGCTTCATCCTGGCCATCTCGGCCTGGCTTTGGTTCACCGTGCTGTTTGCCAACTTCGCGGAGGCAATGGCCGAAGGGCGGGGGAAAGCCCAGGCCGACGCACTGCGGCGGAACCGACACGACGTTTCAGCAAAACGGCTCTGCCATTGGCCCTGCAAGCTCGACGAAGAGCCGAGCCTGCACGCGATGGCCGAGCGGGGCGAAATCCGTGTGGTGCCCGCCCCCGATCTCCGCGCCCACGATGTGGTGATCGTCGCCGCCGGCGACTACATACCCGCGGACGGTGAGATCATCGAGGGAGTGGCCTCGGTCGATGAAAGCGCGATTACCGGCGAGAGCGCCCCGGTGATTCGCGAGAGCGGCGGCGACCGCAGCGGCGTGACCGGTGGCACGCGAGTGCTCTCCGACTGGCTGGTCATCCGCGTCACGGCCAATCCGGGCGAGACCTTCCTGGACCGCATGATCGCCATGGTCGAGGGGGCCAAGCGGCAGAAGACGCCCAACGAAATAGCCCTGGACATCCTGCTGGCCGGCATGACCATCATCTTCCTGCTGGTGTGCGTGACCTTGCTGCCCTACTCGCTCTTCAGCGTCGAGGCGGCCGGGCGAGGAACGCCCGTGACGGTGACCGTGCTGGTGGCCCTGCTGGTCTGCCTCATCCCTACGACGATCGGCGGCTTGCTCTCCGCGATCGGCATTGCCGGCATGGACCGGATGATCCAGGCGAATGTGATCACCATGTCGGGACGGGCGGTCGAAGCCGCCGGCGACGTGGACGTCCTGCTGCTGGACAAGACGGGCACGATTACGCTGGGCAACCGCCAGGCGGTCGAGTTTATTCCGGCCGACGGGACCACGCCGGCCGCTTTGGCCGATGCCTCACAACTCGCCTCCCTGGCCGACGAGACCCCTGAGGGACGCAGCATCGTGGTCCTGGCCAAGACGAAATACGGACTGCGGGAGCGAGACGTTCACCGGCTGCACGCCCATTTCATCCCGTTCAGCGCCCAGACGCGCATCAGCGGCGTGAACATCGACGGCCAGCAGATCCGCAAAGGGGCCGCCGATGCCATCCAAGACTACGTGGCTCAATACGGCGGCAGGTTTTCCGAAACGCTGGCCCAGAAAGTGGAAGAGATTTCGCGCCAAGGCGGCACGCCGCTGGTGGTAGCGGAGAAGGCGAAGCCGCTGGGCGTCATCCATCTGAAAGACATCGTCAAGGGCGGTACGCGCGAGCGTTTCGCCCAACTGCGGCAGATGGGGATCCAGACGGTGATGATCACTGGCGACAATCCCTTGACGGCGGCGGCGATCGCCGCGGAGGCGGGCGTCGACGACTTCCTCGCCCAGGCAACCCCCGAGGCCAAGCTCACCCTGATCCGCAAGTATCAGGCAGGCGGTCACCTGGTGGCGATGACCGGCGACGGGACGAACGATTCGCCCGCGCTGGCCCAGGCCGACGTGGCCGTGGCGATGAACACCGGCACCCAGGCCGCCAAGGAAGCCGGCAACATGGTGGATCTCGACTCCAATCCCACCAAACTCATTGAAATCGTGGAAATCGGCAAACAACTGCTGATTACACGCGGCGCCCTGACAACATTCAGTCTGGCCAACGATGTCTCGAAGTACTTTGCCATCATCCCGGCCGCTTTTGCCGGTACGTACCCGGTTTTGGGCAAGCTCAACGTCATGGGTCTGGCCACGCCTGCCAGCGCGATCCTCTCGGCGGTGATCTTCAACGCGCTGGTGATCGTGGCCCTGATCCCGCTTGCCCTCAAGGGAGTCAAGTACCGGCCGATCGGGGCGGCGGCCCTGTTGCGGAAACACCTCCTGGTGTTCGGCCTTGGCGGATTGGTCGCACCGTTCATCGGCATCAAATTGGTCGATCTGATGGTGGTGGCGCTCCACCTCGCTTGAAAACCGAGCCGAAATCAAGTCCGAAATCGAAAGCCAACGATGTTCCATCAAGTAATGAAACCAGCAGTCTTAATTTTCGTGGTACTGAGTCTCTTGACCGGCGTCGTATACCCTTTGCTTGTCACGGGAGTCGCGCAACTGCTATTTCCGAGCCAGGCCAACGGCACCCTGGTCTACGAGAACGGCAAGCCGGTGGCATCGGCACTGATCGGACAGCCCTTCGACGCTCCGCGCTATTTCTGGGGCCGGCCTTCGGCAACCTCGCGCGTGCCGTACAACGCCGCGGCGTCGAGTGGGTCAAACCTGGCCCCGACGAACCCAACGCTACTAAAATTCGTCCGAGTGCGGATCGAGACACTGCGAGTCGCCGACCCGGGCAATAAGGCCCCGATCCCCGTGGATCTCGTCACCGCTTCCGGCAGCGGCCTGGACCCGCACATCAGCCCGGCTGCGGCCGAGTACCAGGTTGGACGCGTGGCAAAGGCTCGCGGCATGGGCGAGAACGCGGTGCGGCAGTTGATTGTCGAACGCACCGAACGCCGCACGCTCGGCTTGCTGGGCGAGGATCGGGTGAATGTGGTACAATTAAACCTTGACCTGGACCGTGCTTCTCGTTGACCGCCGCTGTCTCCGGAGGCCCTGGTGTGGACGCGTCCCGACCCGATCCCGATGCTCTCTTGGCCCGAGTACAGGCAGAAGAGGCCAGGCATCATCGGGGCAAACTGAAGATCTTTTTCGGCGCGGCGCCGGGTGTCGGAAAGACCTACAGCATGTTGGAGGCCGGCCGCAAATTCGCGAAAGAGGGGATGGACGTGGTTGTCGGCTACGTGGAACCCCATGCACGTCCCGAGACCCAGGCGCTGGTGCTCGGCCTGGATGTCCTTGCCAGACTGGAGGTAAACCACCGCGGCGCAAAGTTGCTGGAATTCGATCTCAATGCCGCTTTGGCCCGCCGGCCTCAACTGATTCTGGTCGACGAACTGGCCCACACCAACGCCCCCGGGGTGACGCACACGAAGCGATGGCAGGACGTGCTGCAACTCCTGGACGCCGGCATTGACGTCTACACCACGCTCAACGTGCAGCACCTGGAGAGCCTCAACGACGTCGTGGCGCAGATCACCGGTGTGGTTGTTCGCGAGACCGTGCCCGACAGCATCTTCGAGCAAGCCGACGAAGTGGAAGTCGTGGATCTCGCTCCGGACGACCTCCTGGAACGGCTCCGCGAAGGCAAGGTCTATATTCCTCGCCAGGCCGAGCGGGCGATACAGAACTTCTTCGCCAAAGGCAATCTGATCGCCTTGCGCGAGCTTGCGCTGCGCAAAGCCGCCGAGAGGGTCGGGGCGCAGATGGAGGACTATCGCGAGCAGCACGGGGTGGTCGGCACCTGGCCCGCGCGGGAGCGGCTGCTGGTGTGCGTCGGCCCAAGCCCGTTCGCCACCCGCCTGGTACGTGCCACGCGCCGCATGGCCGTGGGCCTGAAAGCTCCCTGGGTGGCCGTGCACATCCAGACGCCGGACGACGCCAGAATGCCGGAGGTGGACCGAAACCAGCTCGCCGAGACGCTTCGCCTGGTGGAGCAGTTGGGCGGCGAAACGGCCACCCTGACGGGAGACGACCTCGTCGAGGAGCTGCTCCACTATGCTCGCAGTCGCAATGTGACGAAGATCATCGTGGGCAAGCCCAAACGGCCGCGCTGGCGCGAATGGCTGAGCGGTTCGCTGGTCTACGAACTGACGCGGAGGTCGGGAGATATCGACCTCTATGTGACCAGCGGCGACCCCGCGCCGGCACCCGTTCCCGCCGCCGGGACTCCGGTGCCGGCCGGTCAGTCGGCAGCCTACCTATGGGCCGTGCTCGTGGTGTTTCTATGCACGACGCTCGGCTCGTTCCTGTCGCATTTTTTCGCCGCGGTGAACCTGATCATGGTCTATCTGCTGGGAGTGCTTGGGATCGCTGTGCGGTTTGGCCGGGGGCCGTCGATCCTGGCCTCGGTCCTGAGCGTAGCTGCTTTCGATTTCTTCTTCGTTCCTCCCCATCTGACATTTGCCGTCCGGGACACGCAGTATGTGTTCACTTTCGCTGTGATGCTCTTGACGGCCATCGTCATCAGCACCCTAACGGCAAGGGTAAAATTCCAGGCGGAATCCGCGCGAGCCCGCGAGCACCGAACCGCCTCACTCTACGCCATGAGCCGCGAATTGGCGGCGACCCAAGGCCGGGAACAGATCGCGCGAGTCGCGGTACGCCACGCGGCCGAGGCCGCCGAGACCCGCGTGGTAGTGCTCCTGCCCGATCCGCAGCGCCGGCTGGTTCCGCTGGGCACGGACGTGAGCGGATTCGTTCCCGGCCCCAACGATGAAGCGGTCGCCAATTGGGTCCTGGAGCATGGCCAGGCCGCAGGCCGGGCAGCGCCCACGCTTCCCGGCGCCGAAGGATTCTACCTGCCCTTGATGGCGTCGCACGGAACGATCGGCGTCCTGGGCGTGGCCCCGAACGGAACCCAGCCGGCAACTGCTCCCGAGCAGCTCCACCTTTTGGAGACTCTGGCGCGGCTGATCGCCCTGGCCCTGGAACGGGCGGAACTGGTGGCCGAAGCTGAGCGGATTCGCCTGCAAATGGAAACCGAGCAATTACGCAGTTCGCTGCTGAGCGCCGTCTCGCATGACCTGCGGACTCCGTTGTCCGTGATTACCGGTGCCGGCAGCACGCTCCTGGAACAGGACGATTCGCTCGACCCGCAGGTCCGACGTGAACTCCTCGCCTCGGTTCTCGACGAGGCAGAGCGACTCAACCGCCTGGTGGCCAACCTCTTGGACATGACCCGCCTGGAAGCCGGCGCCTTGCAGGTTCGCAAGCAGTGGCAGTCGATGGAAGAGATCATCGGTGCGGCGTTGGGCAGAGTGTCGCGTCAACTGAAGGACCATTCGGTGATCACGCGGCTTGCACCCGACCTGCCTTTCGTGCTCATGGATGACCTGCTCATTCAGCAGGTATTGGTCAACCTCCTGGAGAACGCAGCGAAATACGCTCCGCACGGGAGCCCCATCGAAGTGCAAGCGGATGCCGATGACCAGTCGCTCA
Source organism: Pirellulales bacterium (assembly GCA_013360685.1). Classification (GTDB taxonomy): domain Bacteria; phylum Planctomycetota; class Planctomycetia; order Pirellulales; family Thermoguttaceae; genus JABWBD01. Next base: position 2,137 of record JABWBD010000241.1, on the reverse strand, counting down.
CGGTCAGTGTGGCGGACGCAGGCCCCGGCTTGCCGCCAGGCGACCTCGAACGGGTATTCGAAAAATTCTACCGAGGCGGCGATCCACGCGCACGCCCCGGCGCCGGCCTGGGGCTGGCCATCTGCCGCGGCATCGTCGAATTGCACGGGGGGAGGATTCGGGCGGAGAACCGGTCGGTCGGCGGCGCCATCGTCCGGTTTTCCTTGCCCCTGGCCGCTGGTCCAGAGCCCGTCCCCATTGCCGAGCCGGCCACGTAAAACGGAATTCATTCCGTTGCCGCGGATAGGATGCGCTCTGAAGAAACCGACGGATGGAATGAATGTCGTTTTGCGGGCAAACGGAATGAATTCCGTAATACGCGGAGTCGAGGCGAACCATGCCCGATGGTCCAAAAATCCTTCTGATCGAAGACGAGCGAGAAATCCGGCGATTCCTCCGAGTGTCGCTCACCGGTAGCGGCTATCGCCTGGTGGAATCCGACACCGGTCAGGGCGGTCTTCTGCAAGCGGCCAGCCAGCAACCGGACCTGATCATCCTCGACTTGGGATTGCCCGACGTCGATGGCCTGGAGGTCATTCAACAGGTCCGTCAATGGTCCCATGTCCCGATCATCATTCTGTCCGCGCGCGGACAGGAGCAGGATAAAGTCAACGCGCTGGACGCCGGGGCCGACGACTACCTCACCAAACCGTTCAGCGTCGGCGAGTTGCTGGCTCGCCTCCGCGTAGCGCTGCGGCATGCTGCTCAAGCGAGAGGGGAACCGGGTGAGCCGGTTTTCGTTGTCGACGGCTTGCGGATTGATCTCGCGCGGCGGCAGGTGTTTGTCGGGGACCATGAAGTCCATCTCACTCCCATCGAGTACCGACTGCTGGCTACGCTCGTCAAGTATGCAGGCATGGTCGTGACCCATCGCCAGTTGCTCCGCGAAGTATGGGGGCCCGGCAGCATCTACGAAACTCACTACCTGCGGGTGTACATGGCCCAGCTCCGGCGGAAGGTGGAACCGAACCCGGCCCAGCCCCGGTTTCTTATGACCGAACCGGGGGTCGGCTATCGTCTAGCCGCACCCGCCGGCTGATGCGATGCTCCGGCGCACCGTCGCGAGTGATCCGCGCCGTCGCCGGCATGGCGCCATGGAATTCGCCGGCCCTTAGTTCCCGCATTCTGTCGAGAATGCCGCGATCCCGATATAATGCTCGTTTGCCGCCGGGGTGAAACCCTTCCGCAATGGTGATCGATCATGCCGACCCCGTTCCTTTTCCCTGAGTTGCGAGAAATGTCTCTTCTCGATTGCGAAGTTGCGTCTGTTGTGATCCTCCAACGGCAACCCGAAGGTCATGCCCGTGCACAATAGTCCTGACGACTTCCTCGAACTGGTCCAGGAGCGCAAGCGGGGCCGCCTGAAGCTCTACATCGGTTATGCCGCCGGCGTCGGCAAGACCTGGCAGATCCTCAAGGAAGCCCACGCGCTGCGCGAGCGGGGCGTCGATCTCGTCGTCGGCCTGATCGAACCGCACGGGCGAGCGGAGACGGCCTCGCTCGTCGGGGATCTTGAAATCGTCCCCCCGCGGCGGACCGAGTATCGCGGCCTCGTGGTCGAAGACATGGATCTCGGCGGAGTCATCGCGCGGCGGCCCGAGGTGGCCGTGGTCGACGAGATCCCGCACACGAACGTCCCCGGCTCGCGCCATAACAAGCGTTACCAGGACGTTCTGGAGATCCTCGAGGCCGGCATCCATGTGATCGGCGCGCTCGATATCCAGCACCTGGAAAGTCTCAAAGATATCGTCGAACGGGCCACCGGCGTGAAGATTCGCGAGACCGTGCCCGATACGTTCCTCAAACGGGCCGACCAGATCGTGAATGTCGACCTCACCGTCGAGGATCTGCGCGACCGCCTTGAAAACGGCAAGATCTACCCGCAGGAGCAGGTCGCGGCGGCCCTGGAGGGCCTCTTTCGCGAAACAAACCTCGCTACGCTCCGCGAACTCGCGCTCCGCGAAGTGGCCGAGAGCGTCGAGCGGAGGGCGCCCGAGCAGCCGGATCGCGACCCCGCGCACGCCTCCGGCGCACGCGTGATGGTTTGCGTCGCCTCGTACTCTCCGCGCGCGGCCGCGCTTCTGCGGCGGGCCTCGCG
>JABWBD010000240.1 GCA_013360685.1 Pirellulales bacterium | reverse complement strand
ACGGCGCTGGCGGCCGCGGGCGCGACGGCGCCGGACCGCGAGGCCAACCGGGTCGGTGCTTGACTTGCATCTGCCGCGCCGGGGCCGAGTGCGGCAATACTCGCGAGGGCCTCGGCAACGCGGCTGCGTACGTCTTCGGGCTCTTTCCGGAGGGCGTCTTTGAGGACCGGCACGGCGCTGCGGGCATCGGCGCCGATGGCGGCCAGCACCGCAGACGCGCGGATGCGGACCATTTTTTCGCCGACGCGGAACGTCTCGATCAACTGGGGCACGGCGGCCGGTCCCATAGCCGCGAGGGTTTCCGCGGCCGAACTTCGCACCCACGCGCTTTCATCGGCGGTCGCTCGCCGGGCCAAGACCGGAATCGCCGCGGCGGCGTCGCCGGCGAGATGTCCCAGGGCATCGCCGGCAGCGACGCGGACCTCGGGGGTCTCGTCGTCCAGCGCGAGGATGAGAGCTTCGACGGTTTTTGTACGGGGTTCCAGGGGAGCGGCCGCCGCGGCTTGTTCGATCCAGAAGCGGAGCGGTTTTCCGAGGAATACCGAATCGAGAGCCGCGGCGGCGGAGCTTGCGGTTTGCCAACGCTCCGCGGCTTTCTGCTGCGGATTCTCTGCGTCAGGAGAGGCATCGCGCGGTTGCTCCGCATGGATGGTCAACAGCGTTGCCAGGGCGAGTTTCGCGAGTACGTCGAGCATGAGTCCGGCTCCAAGTCAGTTCTTTCCAGGGTCCAAGGATCCCTCATTATCCGCCGTTGGGGCGCGAATACAAGAGGAAGAGGAGGGGGAGTTCGCGAGGCAGAGCTGAGAGGGAGAGCTATGGGGCTAATAGGACCAATGAGACTAATGACAACGAGGAAGAGCAGGCGGAGCCTGCAAGGCAGCGCGCTCCCAGGCGGAGCCTGGGAGCGAGAGATTGTTGCCGGCCCGGTGAATTCCACCTTACTTGGCAGGCCGGCTAGGTCAGGATTCTTTGGGGATGCTGCGGCCGTGGGGATCGAGGCCGGGCTGGTCCAACTCCTCGGCCATTCGCTCGCGCGTGCCGGAGTCGATGTAGTGCTCAGCGCGGGCGGCCGAATCGTGGAAGTGGTCCTCGGCAAGCTGGAAATGCTTCGCCAGGTACGCCTCCCAGAGACGATGCGAACGAACGACCGCGCGGGCCGCGTCGCGGCCGGCAGGGGTCAAGCGGTAGATCGCGCCGTCATGGACCAATTTGCCCTCGCGGATCAGGGTCCGCATGGCCAGTCCTCTCAGGAGCGGCCCGGCCTTAAGCGCGTTTTCCAGGAGGTGGTTGACCTCGGTTGCCTTCGACGCCATGCCCGCTTCCTCGGCGCGGTACAGCACTCCCAAGACGTCCTCCGCGGCAATCCGCACGACGAGGACGGCATGGTGGACGATGCGGGCCAGGATGCCGGTGCCTGGGGCAAGGAAGACGGCGGCTGCGAAAAGCATTCCCACGGCCACTGCCATCATTCCCGCGGTGCTGGCGTCGACGACCGAGTCGAAGCCGAGTCGGCCGAAAATCAAGGGCGGGAGGACGATCGCCATCACGTGGCCCAGCGGAGCGCTGAGGCCCGCCACGGCGAGACTGAGGACGATGACGAGCCAGAGCTGGCGGCTGAGGAGACTTGCCGTCGCCGCGGGGACGATCAGCATGGCGATCACCAGGATGCTGCCGACGCTTTCGAATGCGGCGACCAGGGTGGCGGCGGTTACCGCCATCAGGGCGTAGTGCATGAGCGTGGCGTTGATCCCAAGCGTGGTGGCCAGCGCCGGGTCGAACGCGCTGATCCGCAGCTCTTTGAAAAAGATGACGACCAGTCCGAGATTGACCAGCAGGACCAGGCCGTTGAGCACGGCCGCGCGGGGGACGCCCGTGCCGGCGAGCGTGTCGATGACGACCGTCTCCACCGTGCCGTAGAGGACGCAATCGGGATCGAGGTCGACGTTGTCGGCGGCCGTGCGGATCAGGATCAGGCCGAGCGCAAACAGCGTGGTGAAGACGACTCCGAGGGCCGCGGACGCCTCGACGCGCCCCAGCTTGTGGACCCACTCGGTGAGCACGGCCGTCGCCACGCCGACCACCATCGCCCCGAGGAAGAGGACGCCATGCCTCGCGGTCTCGTAGGTCTCCGGCGAGATCCAGCCCAGCTTGTTGAGCCACTGGGCTAGGAGAAACGCGATCACGATGCCGGGCAGCGAGGTATGGCTCAGCGCATCGCCGGTCATGCTCTGGCGCCGCAGGACGAGGAATACGCCAGGCAGGGAACATCCCATGGCCGCCAGCGCGGCCGTGACGACGATCCAGGTGTCGAGGGGCCTCCAGCCCGCGAGCAGATCGAGGGTTTGGGCGAGTATTCCGGGCATGGCGTCTATCCGTGGCAAGCGGAGTCTTCCTGGATGGCGTGGGGGCTGGCCGGCATGGCCAGGTCCGCGCGACGCCGGGAAAGGGCCGTCTCCAGTTCCGCGACCAGATCGGGGTCCAGGACGTATTCGATCTCGTCGGCGTCACGGTCGATGTGGCTGGTCGCAACGTCGGCATAGGTGATCAAGTACATCTCCCAGAGGCGGTGATTCCGCACCACGCGACGGGCATCGGCAGCGCCCCGCGCCGTCAGCCGATAGCCGCTGGAAGCGTTGCCCGTTACGAGGCCTTCGCGCTGGGCGGCGGCCAGGAGGCGCCTCACGCGCGCCGCCGACCAACTCCGCGTGGCCAAGAGGCGGTCGAAGGCGACGGGCTGTGCCGTGAGGTCCAGGCCCTCGGGGCTGCCGTCTGTTTCCACCGACGATTCCACGTTCTCGTACATCGCGCGGAGCAAGTCGTGCCGTCCGACGCGGCGACGGCTTCGCCGCAACGCGAAGGCCTGGACCAGGACTCCGCGGCGGATGCCGAACAACATACTGACGAGGAAGAAAAACGAACTGGCCAGCACGATGACGGCACCGGCGGCCAGCCGGGGGAAGATCGCGCTGGCGGCGACTCCCGCAGCAGCGCCCAATCCGCCCAGAAGGCCGGAGACCATCGTCATCCACCCCAGGCGATCGGTCCAGAACCTCGCCGCGGCGGCCGGGATGATCAGCATGGCGACGACCAGAAGCAGGCCGACGCTCTGCAGTCCGATCACCGTGACGCCGACGACCAGGGCAAGCAGGAGCACATCGAGCCTCAGGACCGGCCAACCCTGAGCGGCGGCATACTGCTCGTCGAATGCAAGGACCGTGAATTCCTTGAAAAACAGGAGGCAGAGCGTCAGAACCAGCGCCGACGCGGCGGCGATGAACCGCACGTGGTCGGCGACCATCGAAGCGGCCTTGCCGTAGATGAAATGGTGGAGGCCGGCGGCGTTGCCCGTGGGAAGGTTCTGCACCACCGTGAACAGGGCGATTCCCAGGCCGAAGAAGACGCTGAGCACGATGGCCAGCGCGGCGTCTTCCTTGATCCGCGTGTAGCGGCGGATGGCGACGGTGGCCAGGATGCCGAGAAAGCCCGCCAGGACCGCGCCGGCGAGCAACGCGGTCAGCGATCTTCCCATCCCGGGAGACACGGCTTCCAGGACAATGAAGGCCAGGGCGACGCCGGGCAGGGAGGCATGGGCAACGACGTCGCCCATCAGGGAACGGCGGCGCAACAGCATGAAGGTGCCGACCACTCCGGCACTGACACCCAGGAGCGTGGTCCCCAGCAGGACGACGCGGGTGTTGTAGTCGCGGAGGGAAGCGACCCGAAGGAACTGGTCGACGATGCCGGCCGCGTCGGAGGGAACCGGCAGGCCGAGCAAGGCCGAGCCACAGAGCCATTGTGCCGCGAGCGTCATTGCCCTCCTCCGGAGAGCGTCATCTGGTGGCCGACACGGTCCAGGAGGGCGAGCTTGCCGCCGTAGGTCTTGCGGAGGTTTTCCGGCGTGAAGACTTCCTGGACCGGGCCCGTGGCGACCAGCCGCATATTGAGCAGCATGACGTGGTCGAAGTACTCGGGCACGGTCTGGAGGTCGTGATGGACGACCAGGGCCGTTTTTCCGGTGTCGCGGAGATTGCGGAGGATGGCGACGATGGCGCGTTCGGTGGCGGCATCCACTCCGGTAAACGGCTCGTCCATCAGGTAGAGGTCGGCATCCTGGACGAGGGCGCGGGCAAGGAAAACCCGCTGCTGCTGACCGCCGGAGAGCTGGCTGATCTGGCGCCGGGCGAAGCCGGCCATCCCGACACGATCCAGGGCCTCCAGGGCGATCTTGCGGTACTTGGCCGTCACGGGCCGGCACCAGCCGATCTTGCGATACAGCCCCATGGCAACGACGTCCAGGGCGTTGACCGGGAAGTCCCAATCGACACTTTCGCGCTGCGGCACGTAGCCGACGCGGCTCCGCTGGTTGCGGTAGGACAGCCCGAAGACCTTCACGTCCCCGGAAGCGCGAGGGATGAGGTCCAGCACGGCCTTGATGAGCGTGCTCTTGCCGGCGCCGTTGGGGCCGACGATCGCCACGAGCCGGCCCTTGGGGGCGTTGTAGTCGATGTCCCAGAGGACCGGCTTGCGGTGGTAGGCCACCGTCATGTCGTGGATGGTCAATGGGGAACTGGCGGGGTGTTCCGTGAACGGTTCGGGGTTGGAGCGTTGGATCATTGCAGCTTGCCGAGAAAACCTTTTTCAGGGGCTTCGCCGCCCAGCGAGCGCGCGATGGTGGTGGCGTTGTGGTCGATCATGCCGATGTACGTGCCTTCGTAGGTGCCGGCCCGGCCCATGGCGTCGGAAAACAATTGGCCGCCGATGGCCACTTCCCACCCCTTCTGCGCAGCGCCTTCCACGACGGCACGGATATTCTGCTGGGAGACGCTGCTCTCGACGAAGATGGCCTTGATCTTGCGCTCGACGATGAAGTCGACCAGGCGGTTGATGTCGTTGACGCCGGCCTCGGACTCCGTGGAGATTCCCTGGATCGAGCGGACCGGGATGCTGTAGGCACGCGAGAAGTACTCGAAGGCGTCGTGGGCGGTGATCAAGACCCGCTGCTGCTCGGGGATGCCGGCAATCACGCGGCGGACGTAGCCGTCGAGCTTTTCGAGTTCGGCCCGATACGCGGCGGCGTTCTGCCGGTACGCGTCCGCATGGGGCGGGTCGAACTCGGCGAGTCTCTCGGCCACGAACCCGACGCACTCGCTCCATGCCGAAACGTCCATCCAGACGTGCGGGTCCCAGTGGCCCTGAGCGCCCGCGGGCTGGAGGAGAGACGACTTGTCGATTCCCGCGGTGACCGCGTAGACCGGCTTGTTGGTCCGCGCGATCTGAGTGAACGTCTCGCTCATGCGGCCTTCCAGCATCAGCCCCGAGTAGAAGACGATGTCGGCGTCCATCAACCGCCGCACGTCGTTACGCGTGGGCTTGTAGAGGTGTGGATCGACCCCCTCGCCCATCAGACCGGTTACCTTGGCATTGTCGCCGGCAACGATCCGGACGATATCGGTGACCATGGCGGTGGTGGTCACCACCGTGTAAGGATATCCGCGCGCGGCTGCGTCGCTGGCCTGCCCCCTCTGGCTTGGGGAAGAGGCTGAGGAACCGCAGCCAAGGAGAGACAGGGCCGAGAAGAGCGCAAGAGCCCCGGAGAGCGTCTGGAACGCGCGGCGGCATTTCGGTCGGTGCACTAGGGGACTCCCAAATACCATCGGGTAGCCGGTCGACGGGATGCGGAAGGGGGCCATGATGATTTAGATGACTCAAAATTCTTGGCGCTAGGGAGACCCCAGTCAAGGGCGGTTCGCTGGCACAGGAAGGCGGTTTCGGGTCGGAACGTATGAGTCTTCTAGCTGGCAGCCTCGGTTCGCTGAAACCGTGAAGCGGGACTCGGCCGAGCGTTTGGTTGCCACGTCGGTTGCTCGAAGGGTCCAGACGCCGGGAGTATCGTTGAGGGCGAGCGGGATGCGGGCAGTGGCCGAGCCGGTTGGGGCAAGTAGTTTTCGGCCGTAGTGGGCACGGGGCTTGCCGTCGGGGCCAAGAACCTCGACCACAACGACGTGTGTGTCGGCGGGGCCGTCGGATTGGACGGCCACGCGATATTCGACATCGTTGCCGGCCGCCGCGATTTCCTTGCCGGGCAAGCCGACCGACAGGCCTTGGAGCCGATAGGGAAGCAACGCATAGAGTCTGGTGTCGCCCGGTGCAATCTCTGTCTTGATGGCCCCCGGTTCCAGAGGCCGGCCCGCGCGCACGTCCCAGATCGATGCGGCCGGCGGCAACGACACGGTCGCCTCGGCCGGCGGGGCGTCTTTCTGGTTGCCCAGGTCGTGTTGAACGGCCACGTATTGGATCGCCCCGGCCCGGAACGAGACAACGTAGCAGTCTGAGGAAGACTCGACCCGGACCGCGCGATCGATCGGCGCCAGGCGAAGCACGTTGTCGACCAGCCGCGCGGCGGACTTCTCGAGGCCCAGATCGCGGCGGCGAGAATAGCCATCGAGGAAACCGTTCAAGAGCACGGCCAGGCCCTTGCCGTGCCGATGGACAACCGCGAGGGGTGTGTCGCCGTGTTGGCCCAAGGCGGTCCCGTCGGACAGGCGCAGATCGGGCTCGGCAATGCTAAGGTCGACGTTCAAACCGGCGAGCTTGCACGGTCCCGAGTCGTGGATGAAACGGGCCTCGCCTGGGACCGGGGCGACCGAGGGGGACACCTGGGCAGGTTTCACGCCGAACAGGTCATCGAGCAGACCGGTTTTGAGCGTGCGGCAGTGTTCGTCCATCAGACCCGCGCGGCCATCGGCCACGAGCACGCCGCCGTCTTCCACGTATCGCCGCAGCGCCGCGGCCTCAGCGGCGGACAGGGCCATCGACGCGGGGAGCACAAACAGAGGATAGCGCCGCTTTGCCAGTTCACCGGCCTCGAGCTGCTCGGTGGAAAGCATCTCGCACTGGAGGCCGGCGTCCTGGATGGCGAGCACCCAGCCGCCGCGGTTGTCGCGGAACAGGGCGTCACCGCCGGTAATGAACGCCGCCCGAATGCTCGGATGCGAATAATGCAGGCCGACCTGGTTCACGCGCTGGGCATTGTGCAGCAGCTTTGCCAAGCCGTTCTGGAACTCGGAGACCACGGCGTGGGCGTCGCGGGTCGACTGGGTGGGGGTGCCGTCGGGGTGGAACATGTAGCCGTCGACGTAATAGGAGCCGCCGGAATTGCCGTTCAAGAGACATCGCCAGAGAAATTGACGGATCTGGGGATTGACGCTCATGTAGCCGTACCAGGGGACGCGCGGCACGCGGCCGTCGAAGGAGCGGTGCATCACGATCGTGTCCTGGTGGGTGTAGCTTTGCAGGAAGTCGGCGGCGTGCATCAGGCGCGACCAGTCGTAGCCGCCATAGGCCTCGGCCGCCTGCGTGCCCGACATGCCGACGATCGCGCGGGGGTCTTTCTCGCGCAAGCAGCCGCGGACCCAGCGAAGAAAATTCGAGAACGTGACGTCCATGAATTCGCGGTGATCGGCCCAAGGGGAGTAGTTGCCCCGGTCTTTCACTTCGAAGGCGGTCATGGGCATCACATCGGACCACTGGGCGAAATTCGTTTCCCACTGGCGGTTCAACGCCTCCAAGGAGGAGTATCGCTCGGCGAGCCACTTGCGGAATTCGACCAGCGAAGGTTCGCCAAAGTCGTAGTCGAAGGGCGTCACGTAGTGGGTCGTGCCCATCTCATCGCCCAGGTTGTAGCCGATCGGCTCCAGCCATGCGCAGAACTCAGCCAGCTTGACCAGGCGATCCTGGATTTCGGCGAGGTCGGCCGGGTCGTTGAGGCACACCGGCCGGACGAGATACTTCTTGTCGTGGTTTTTCTGGTATTCGACGCGGGCCTCGTCGAAGGGGATCTTGCCCTTGGGGGCCTTGTGGCCGATGTTCAAGAGGCCATAGGAAACGCTCATGGGCATGATCTGGAAACCGGCGCGGACCTGGGCGTCGAACTCCGTGTCGAAGGCCCAGTTGGCGGCCGCCTGGACCGTGGTGATCCCGTAGTCGCGGTAGAGTTTGGAGCGGAGCGGGACCATGTACTCGCGCTCGTAGGCCCCCGCCGGATTGCCCCAGATGCAGCTCTCCCAATCGTCCCATGCCCGGGCGACGAATTTCTCGGGCAGCGTGATGCAATCGGTCTCGGCGATCGCCAAGCATGGAGAGCCATCCTTCAACGCCGCCTTGGCGGCAATCACGCTCACCCGGGCTTTGAGCACCGTTGCCAGCGGGGCCGGCAGTGTGAAGGTAAACCGGGCGGGGCTGCCCTCGGCCAGCGCGGCCGGCTGCTCGGCGCGCCAGATCAGCCGTCCGAGCGAATCGATCATCTCCGCGCGGATCGTTCCGCCGTCGGCCTTACCCTCGACGGAGAGGACCACCGGATCGCCGGCCCGATAGCTCTTCTTGTCGAACGCGACTTTCGTCAGTGAGACCTCTCGCGCCACGCGGAAGGCGGCACTGCCCCAGGTAACCACACGCGGGCCGCTGCGGAAGATGACGTCGGCCAGGTGCAGCCCGGCCGGCAAGTCGTGGGGCAACTCGGCCCGCAGGTCGGCCGAGGCTGCCACGCGGGTTTCGTATTCGCGGGCGCCGTAGGCGTTGCTCAGGCGGATCTCGGCCTCCAGGGGCGCGGAGACACCGCGGAGGCGGGCCGTGAGGACCGGAGGGCCGGAGGTGTCCACGGCGATTGCCTCCAGCACCACGTCCGGTTCGCGATGAGCGGCCCAAACCAACGACCTGGCCAGAAGCGAGAAGTGGTACTCCCAGTAGTTGAACTTCTGTGGGGCGTTGCGGACCCAAGGCGTGACGCCCGACTTCCAATTGCCCGAGCCCTGCCAGCCGGTGTTGTACGTCAGCGCGACGACGCGTCCCCGGCCCGGCCCTTCCTGGACAACCACCAGCGGCGATGCCTTCTTTGCGTCAACTGCCGCCAGGGTTTCTCCGCGGGCCTCGTACTCGGCGTAGTCGGTGGCCGGCAGCTCGTCCCACGGGATTCCGATGGTGAGGAAATGCGGGCGGACGGCCTTCCATCGGCCGTCGCGGCGGCGCACGTGTTCCAGACGCGATAGCGGCAAGAGACTCAAAAGCGCCTCGGGCAGATTGTTCGGACCCGCGTAGACCACGCCCACTCCCTCGTCCACCTTGCGCCGCAGGAGTTCCAACACCTCCGGCGTGAACAGGTCGCCGCGCAGGCCGCCGATGAGGATAGCATCGCAGGGCCGGGCGAGTTGCTCGCGGATGTAGTGGTTGGTGTGCTCCACCTTGAACGACTTGTCGGGGCCGAAGACGCCGGAGAAGGCGTCCAGCTCGCTTTGCGTGCCGGCGGTGACGTGGAGGATCTCCATGTCGAGCCGCTCGGCCAACTCGACCTCTTCGCGGGCATTGAGACAGGAAGTGAGCGCCAGCACGCGCAAGGGGCCCTTGGCGTACGGCCGCGCCCAGGGTACGTGGTCGCTGGGAACCGACATCGTAAGCTCGATGTCCTTCGGAGCGGTGCCACGCAGTGGCAACTGGTCTTCGAACCGCTCGCTCGTGCGGCCGATCCGCTCCTCTCGGGCTGCGATGCGGACCGGGCCGCTCGGCGAACCCACCACAACCGGCGTCTGGAAATCAACCAACTCCCGGCCGCCGCTGAGCAGCCGTCCGGTGATCATCCAGGTTCCTTCTCGAGCGAGGCGGGCGGTGGCTTCTTGCGCGATGCTGGCCGCGGGGCGCAGTTCGATCGCTTGACGCGAGATCGGTACAGGGTCGCCGTCGGGGAGCCGCCGGGCTTCGAGCTGAAGCTCGCCGGCGACAGCGAGTCCTGCCACCAGGCGGACGCGAAACGGCAGACGCTCGCCCTCGGCCGGCGCGCACTTCGCCGGCACGTCAATGGCGGCCACGATGCCGTTGGCGGAGCCGTCGACCCGGGCAAGACCGGCAAAGGGGACCAGGAGTTCTTCGGTCCGCAGGGAGCCGCCATTGGGAACGTCGAAGGAGCGGAAGGCCCACTCCAGGGTCGGCTGCCGGCCCGCGCTCATGTAGAAGCACATGAGGCGAGAGTATTCCATGTTCATGGCCAGTCCGGCTCCGCCGCCTACCGCCGCCAGCCAGCCCCGCGACGGATGATAGAACCACTCCTGGCCCAGGCCGGCCGCCGGATCGAGCCGTGCGATACGATCGTCCAACGGCAGGAAGTAGCTGTTTTGTTCGCCGGCCACGCCGCAGCGGTTGTAGAACCAGAGGCCGATCTTCTGCGGTTGCATCAGTTCCTGGCCGACATGGACCGTGTGCTCCACCCGGAGCATCGCCTCTTGATCGGCCAACGTGATCTGTTTCACCAGGAGCGTGGAGCGGGTGAAGCCGACGCTGCCCGGCGATTGCAGTTCCAGGCGGACCTGGTGCGGACTCTGGCTGATTTTGTGCTGCCAGGCCGACCGTTGCCACTGGGTGTAGAGCTCGCGGTCGGCATAGTTCCACACCCGGCTCCCCAGCAGCGTGCCGACGCCCGGGAGGACCATGTGCTTGCCGGTCGGCTTGAAGACCAGGTCGGTGCATTCGCCGCCGGGATCGGGGGCGAACGCGGCCTGGAGAAAGTCGTTCTCCAGCACGACGGTGGTCCGGCCGTCGGACTGGGTTTCGCGGATCGTGACGCCGGCCTGGGCGGCGGCGGCGACGGCCAGAAAGTAAAGTGCAACGAGTCGGGCCATGACAGTAGCTCCCGTGACTATTGTTGAGAGACCGGCAAGAGGATGCGGTACTGGATCGTGCCCTTGGTCCCTTGGTAGGTCACGGCCCGGTAGCCGACCGCGGCCGGCTGAATCGAAAGCTGGGGCGGGGTGAGTTCGCAAACGGCCGGACTGTCCCAGACCACGTGAAACGGCCCGGCCTCGGACCAGACGGTCAGCCGGGTGAAGGGTTCGCGGATTCGGCTCTCGGCGATGGGGCGGCTGACGGCAAGCCGGCCGGTGACCACGCGGTCGTCGATTGCCAGGAGAAAGTCGCGGCCTTCGATGGCATCCTTCTCGAAGAAGACGAGCACGCTGAACCCGTCCCAGCGGATCGTTTCCAGCCACTGGCAATCGTAGCGGACGGAGATCTCGCCGCTGGGGGTAAGCACGATCTCCTGGTCCACCCGGCACAGGGGCCGGCCTTCGAGGACCTTCGTGTTGGCCACAAGGTGCTCAAATTGGAACACGCGGCGGCCACGATCTTCGCGGGACTTCATTTCGGGAGGTTGGACGGTCAGCCCGCGCTGGCCGACGCCTTCGCCCTGCACGGTCCTGAGGCCTTGCTCAGCGCCGAGTGGAACGGGACTGGTGTACAGCGCGGCCAGGAAGAGGAGCTTCTTGCCTTGCACGGCCACGTCGCGCAGGCCGCCAAGCGAGTTAAGCGAGACCTGGTACTCGTCGGTACCCCAGACTCCGTCTTTTTCTGTGCCTTTGAGCAGGCGGACCTCGAACGCGCGGCTGAACGCCACGGCGGGGATGAACCAGAGAGAGGCGGTCATCAACAGAAGCAGGGGTAGACGCGGCATGGGGGCTCCTGGGGCCGGTAGGGCACCTCGGGCTGTTTGATTTGGCGGACTTCGCATTTTAGATTTTGGATTTTGGATTTTGGATTGGCACCCCTTTCCACCCGGCAGAGATGCGAAATCGCGTCGACCAAAGTGGAAGGTCGACGTGCGCCTGCGCGAAAGCGAGTCGGAGAGATCGGAATTTCGCGACAAGCTTCGCCGGTGGTGCAATATCTTGGTCCGAAGGCGGGGCTGTAACTGGGCTGCAGGTCATGGGTTGCGACTTTGTGGTTTTTCGTAAGTTCGCACCATCCGGCAGGGGGGCGTTGCGAAATTGCGTTGCAGATCCTGCCGCCGACGGAGATTGCCGGGCGCCGATTGAGGGATCGTGCGAGTTGGTCGCTGTGGGAATTCGGTAGCACGTTGCTTGTCCTCGCCGCGGTGAAGCGGGCAGGGCAACTCCTGGCGGTTTGCGATCCCAATACTTTATGGACGTATGTATATCAGAAGGGGCGGCCCAATTTCAATTGAATTCTTGAGGCGGCAAGAAAAAAGCCCGCCGGCTGCTGAACTGCCTCTCGCGGAAGTTCCCGTTCGTCATTCCGCTTACTTCGCTTCCGTGATTTGCGAGCAGCAAGAAGGCTGCACAAGCGATTCAATAATGTCCCGGAAGAAATCGTCTGCAGTATCGAGGCGATGGGAGGACACGGCCGAACTCGACCGGTGGCTGGAGAATTCCGCGACGGCCGAGCGGTTGGCTGCCGTCGGCATCGGTACAGCCGATGCCCTCACGGGCACGAAGAGGGAGGAAGTCATGAGTAACCATCGATTCACTCTGATTCTGTCAGGGATATCCGAAATTACCCCTGAACTGGCCGATACGCTGTTCGAGGCCACCGGAGGCGACATTGAATGGAATATGTCAGACCGGGTCGTCTTTCTTGAGTTCGATCGCGAGGCGGATTCGCTGTTCGACACGGTCCGCTCTGCCATTTCACAAGCCGAAAGTGCCGGCGTTCGCGTTGTGCGGGTCGAGTCGGAAGCGGCCAATACCATTGCTAAGATCAATGCGGAGTTGCTCGGAGTTGGGAGCGGAAGCTGACGGACCGGAGCGACGTGATCCTGCCCGAGCGCGGTCTGACGCGATGGGCGCGACCTGGTAGAACGCTTTGTCTTGCTCGCCGGACTTGAGAATGCGGTGGCTTTGGCCGACGACTTCTTCGACACTGTGAACATCTCAGACCCAGCGGTGGGATCTAGCGGGACTGCATTGCGGCGAGGTCGGGAGAGCTGCGTCGCGCGCGGGGTCGTCGCGCGAGATGGTTGCGATCTATCCTGCGAGGAGAAGAACGAATGGGCGGGCTCGTTCGAGCACAGTGTCATCGGGCAATGTTCTGGCCCCGTCCTCGATCGTCGTTCGTACGTCGACCTGTCGACGGCGGAGCTGCTCCACCAGTGCTTGAGGAACGTGGACGTCCATGTAGAGGGCAACGGACATCTATGGTCGTCCTCGCGACAATCTCAGGCGACTTAGCAGCCTGGAAGGAGGCAACTGAGCATGCTGGTTTTTCGCCTCTTCCCACTCGGCCTCAATCTCCGCGTCCACCTCCGCCTGATGGTCGAAGTAGTAGGCCATCGCCGTATGGGCCTCGGCCGG
>JABWBD010000239.1 GCA_013360685.1 Pirellulales bacterium | reverse complement strand
GGCAGTCCTGAAGGACTTCGGCGGCCGGATGGTCGACCACCTCGTGCGGACGTCCGCAGGCGTCCGCTCGGCTGCGACGCGTGCCCGCCCCTCCTCGAAGTCCCCGCAATTCGACAGCATCCACGACCATTGGCTCCACGCCCTGCGGTCCGCCGACGGCACGATCGACGCCGACCCGGCGCAACTGGAGGAATTCTCTCGACAGATCCGGCAGTGGCGGCGTGCGGTCACCCTCTCGATCTCCGCACCGGTGCGGCTCTGTTTCCGGCTGGAGGAACCCCAGGAGACATCGGCCGAGGACGAGGCTGAGACGATCCCCCTCGCGGCCCGGCAACCGGAAGGCAACTGGCGGGTCCGCTACCTGCTCCAGGCAGCCGACGATCCCAGCCTGCTGGTGCCCGCCGATGAGGCGTGGGCGAGCAAGGGCCGGAAAGGAGCGTTATTGCGGAAACGCGGCTTTGAAGCGAAAGAATACCTCTTGGCCTCGCTCGGTCAGGCCGCCGGGATCTGTCCCCGCATCGAGTCGAGTCTGCGGTCGTCGCAGCCCACCGGATATGAACTCGACGCCACCGGAGCCTTCGAGTTTCTCAACGACCGCGCTGCCGCTTTGCAGCAGGCCGGCTACGGCGTCATGCTGCCCGCCTGGTGGACCCGCAAGGGGACCAAGCTGCACTTGAGCGTGCGCGCCAACGTGAAGAGCCCGAAGCTCCAGGGCGCCCTGGGCATGTCGTTGGAGCACCTGGCCCAGTTTCACTGGGCGATTGCCCTGGGAGACCAGACGCTCACGGCGGCGGAATTGGAAGCGCTCGCCGCGCTGAAGCAGCCGTTGGTGAAGTTTCGCGGGCAGTGGGTACAGATGAGCGCCGAGGAGATCCAGGCCGCCCTGGACTTCTGGAAAAAGAAGGCGGCCCAGAAGGCCACGGTCCGCGAGGTCGTCCAGATGGCCCTGGGAGCGACGCGCCCGACCGGCACGCTCGACTTCGCCGGCGTCAACGCCGACGGCTGGATCCGGGATCTCCTGAAACAGCTCGAAGGCGCCGCCGCCTTTGAAGAGATCGAACCGTCCGCTCGCTTTGCCGGCCGGTTGCGGCCGTACCAGGCGCGCGGCTATTCCTGGCTCGCTTTCCTCCGGCGCTGGGGCCTGGGAGCATGCTTGGCCGACGACATGGGCCTCGGCAAGACCGTGCAGACCTTGGCCCTCATCCAGCGCGACTGGCACGCCCGCGCAGAGCGTCCCGTCCTGCTGATCTGCCCGACCTCGGTCGTCGGCAACTGGCAGAAGGAGGCGGCGCGGTTCACGCCGGAGTTGCCGGTGATGGTCCACCACGGCCTGGGCCGCGCCAAAGAGGCGGCCTTCCGCAAGGCGGTGGCCGGGCAGGCAATCGTCGTCTCCAGCTATTCGCTGCTCCACCGCGACCTGGATTACCTTCGAGAGATCGACTGGGCCGGCGTCGTCCTCGACGAAGCACAGAACATCAAGAACCCCGAGACGAAGCAGGCCCGCGCGGCGCGGGCGCTGAAGGCCGACTACCGCGTCGCGCTAACCGGCACGCCGGTGGAGAACCACGTGGGCGATCTCTGGTCGATCATGGAATTCCTCAACCCGGGACTACTGGGGAGCCAGGCCGAGTTCAAGCGGTCGTTCTTCGTGCCCATCCAGGCGATGCACGACGCCGACGCCACCGCAAGGCTGAAACAGGTCACGGGCCCTTTCATCCTCCGGCGGCTCAAGACCGACCGCTCGATCATCTCCGATCTCCCCGAAAAACTGGAGATGAAGGTCTATTGCACGCTGACCAAGGAGCAGGCATCGCTCTACGCGGCCGTGCTCAAGGACATGGAGAAGTCGGTCGAGGGTGCGGACGGCATCCAGCGCAAGGGGCTGATCCTCGGCATGCTCTCGAAGCTCAAGCAGGTCTGCAACCATCCGGCGCAGTTTCTGGGAGACAACTCCGAGATCCCCGGCCGGTCGGGCAAGCTCGCCCGGCTCACGGAGATGCTGGACGAGGCGGTCGAGGTCGGCGACCGGGCGCTGGTGTTCACCCAGTTCACCGAGATGGGCGAAATCCTGCGGCGGCACCTCGAGGAAACCTTCGGCCGCGAGGCGCTGTTCCTGCACGGCGGCGTGCCCAAGCGCCGCCGTGACGAAATGGTCGAACGGTTCCAGTCGGACGACGGGCCGCCGATCTTCCTTCTTTCGCTCAAGGCGGGCGGGACCGGCTTGAACCTCACCCGCGCGAACCGCGTGTTCCACTTCGACCGCTGGTGGAATCCGGCCGTGGAAAACCAGGCCACCGACCGCGCGTTCCGTATCGGCCAGAAGCAGAACGTCCAGGTCCACAAGTTCGTCTGTGCCGGGACCTTCGAGGAGCGGATCGACGAGATGATCGAAAGCAAGAAGGAGATCGCCGAGAACGTCATCGGCGCCGGCGAAAGCTGGCTCACCGAACTCTCCAACCGCGAACTCAAGGAGATCTTTGCGCTGAGCAAGGAGGCCGTAGCCGCCTAGAGGCCCTAACTCAACTCCCCTCTCCCGCTTCGCTCATCGGGGCATGGGGTGAGGGCAGTCGGCGTTCTGTTAGGGCCTCCAAAGGAAGAAGTCTCTCTTTCCTGAACCCTGAACCCCGAACCCTGAACCCTGACCCCTTCCTACCATGGCCCGACGGCGTTCTTATCGGGATTACGACTACGGCTGGGGCTACTTCCCACCTTCCAAGCCTCGCGAGGCGAAAGGCGGAATCAAGGCCCAGTCGAAGCGCGGCACCTTTGGCGAGAGCTGGTGGGCGAAGCGGTGGATTTCCGTGCTCGAGAGCTTCAACATTGGCGCACGGCTTGGCCGGGGCCGTTCTTACGCACGCCAAGGACAGGTGCTCTCGATCGACATCGCCGAGGGCGCCGTCACTGCCCGGGTGCAGGGCTCGCGGCCGAAGCCCTATGCCGTCAAGATCCAGGTTGAAACCCTGTCGAAAACCGACTGGAAGAAGGTGGCCGCCGCGATGGCGGGGCAGGCCATCTTTGCCGCCAAGCTCCTGGCCGGCGAAATGCCCCAGGACATCGAGCAGGCGTTTGAATCCGCCAAGCTCTCTCTGTTTCCCAAGAAAAGCCGCGACCTGAAGACCGATTGCTCATGCCCCGACTGGTCGAACCCTTGCAAGCACATTGCCGCGGTGTACTACCTCTTGGGCGAGGAATTCGATCGCGACCCCTTCCTTATCTTCCGGCTCCGCGGCATCGAGCGGGAAGAACTCGTCAGGCTTGTCGGCGCCGAACCGGCGGCGGGGAAGAAGGACGTCGGCGAGGGAGAAGTCGAGCCGCAGGCAGAGCACGAGGAATCGGCTGTTCGTGAACCGCTGCCGGCCGTTCCGGCCGCATTCTGGAAGACCTGCCAGGTACCCGACGACTTTTTCGGCGAAGTCCGCACGCCGGCGCTGCCGGCCGCCCTGGTGAAGCGCCTGGGCAGCCTGCCGTTTTGGCGAGCGGAGACACGTTTTCTCGACGCGATGGAAGAGGTCTATCGAACTGCCTCGCCCGCCGGCGTCGACGTCTTTGTCGGGGAAGTGCAAGGATAGCGCGGCGTATCGGTGCGAGCGAGGGCCAAGGGAGTCCAATGGGAGACATCGGTTCATGAAGCCGACCCGCACGATCGTCGCCCTGCTCTTGCTTATCCCGGAGGCCGCGCGATGCGCTGCCGAGCCGGCCCTCGTCGAAAATGGCCGGCGGCAAGCCCAGATCGTCATCGCCGAGAAGCCCGCGCGGATGGCAAGGCTGGCGGCAAGAGAGCTGCAGACCTACGTCGAAAGGATCAGTGGTGCGAAGCTGGACATCGTCACCACGCCCAACGACGGCAAGACCCCGGTTTACGTGGGTGAGAGTCCGTTCACCGAGACGCTCGGCCTTTCCACCGCCGGGTTGGAGAACGGCGCCTTCCGGATGGCGTCCGGGCCGGACTGGCTGGCGCTGCTCGGGCCGGACGAGGACTTCGTGCCCATCGAGCCGTGGGGACGCAGCCGCACCGCCGAGGAAACCCGGCGGGTGCATGCCGAGTGGGACCGGATCACCGGCGACACGTTCTGGAACCATTGCCGCGAACTCTACGCCCGCTACCACAAAGACCTCGACGTCTGGGATTACGACGACGCGGGCACGCTCAATGCCGTGCACGAGTTTCTCCGCGGCCTCGGTGTGCGATGGTTCGCTCCGGGCGAGCTGGGCGAAGTGGTGCCCAGGCGGGCCGCCATCGCGCTGCCCCGCGTCAACAAAACCGTGAAGCCCGACTTCGCGCTCCGCCGTTTCACCTTCTACACCGACCACACGGGCCTCGGCGAGAAGGGAATCTGGACGCTGCGCCTCGGTCTGAACCAGGGGCACAAGATCGCCGGTGTCACGCAGGTCTGCCACGGCATCAAGTTCGTCATCATGCGCGAGGAAATGAAGCAGGCGCATCCCGAAATGTATCTCGTCAGCGGCGGCAGGCGCGACACGGCGCACAAAGGCAGCGGGACGCCCGACATCACCTCGCCGCTCTTGTTCAACGAACACCTGAAATACGCCCGCGCCATGTTCGATCACTTCCGCCAGCCCATGATCAGCATCGACATGGTCGACGGCTATGGCGGCATGGCCTCGGACGACCCGGCCTGGATGGCGCAGCTCACGCCCCAGCGCGGCTGGGAGGGGAGCATGTCCGATCACGTGTGGGGCTACCTCAACCGCGTGGCCCTGGAGCTTCACAAGTCGCACCCCGACCGCTTCGTCAGCGGCCTCGCCTACAGCGCCTACAAGTTGCCGCCGGAGAAGATCGCCAGACTGAGCCCGAACCTCGCGATCATCGAGACCCGGCAGCGCCAGAGTTTCTGGAACGACGAGGTCCGAACGGCCCATCGCAACCTGCGCGAAGCGTGGCTGAAGAAGCTCGCCTCCGGCAAGTACTTCACCTGGGACTACAGCGTCAACGCTCGCCCGGAGCAGGCCGGACGGCCCGTCTACTACGCGCGGCAGATCGCCCGCGACCTCCGCGAGCTCGAAGGCGTCACGCTTGGCGAGATGATCGAGATCTACGATCATCCCGCCGACAGCGAGGGGCGATTCGGCTACGACCCGTTGGCCATCGAGCACCTGAACCTCTACATCACTTCGCGCCTCTGGTGGGATGCCGATCAGGATCTCGACGCGCTTTTGGCCGACTACTTCACCGCGTACTTTGGCCCCGCGGCCGCGGCAATGCGCGCCTTCGTCGAGTTCTCCGAGGCCAATTGGATGCACATGGGCCAGGATGCGGCCAGGATCGGCCGGGCGTTCACGTTGCTCGCAGCCGCGCAATCCGCCGCCGACCCGCGGTCCGACTACGGACGCCGCATCGCCAAGATCGCCGACCTCATGCAACCGTTGCGCGGCCTGCAACAACAGCTCAGCCGCAGGCGCGAAACCGACCTCTCCTACCGTGTGCTCCTCACGGACCAGACCGGCGGCAAACCGATGAAAGAAAAGCCCTTCGACGGCAGGGTGCTCAAGGAATACTGGACCGACGCGCGTACCGCCCCGCTCGTCGCGCTCACGCCCCAGTCCCCTCGCCCCCAAGCCTCCACGCAGTTCCAGATCCAGCGTGAAGACGGCATCCTGCACTTCGGCATCGTCTGCCAGGAGCCGGATATGCCCGGTCTGAACATCGCCGCCACCGCCCCCGACGACCCCAAGCTGCTCGAAGGCGACCACGTCAGCCTGCTCATCGAGACGCCCACGCGATCCTACTACGAGATCGCCGTCAATCCGGCCGGCGCCGTGCTGGAGATCGACCGCGGCGAAGGCGGCAGCGTGAAGTGGTCCTCCGGCGCCCGGGTGGCCGTGCACCGCGGCGAAAGCCTGTGGAGCATCGAAATACGCCTCCCCATCGCCGGAGAAGGCGCCCGCACGCTCGATCCGAACCACGGCATCGACGGATCGCAACCGAAGGACCTGTTCCCCTGGCATTTCAACGTTTGCCGCCAGCGCGTGCGGGGCGCCGACATCCAGCGCACCGCCTACTCGCCCACCGGCAAGGAGGATTCTTATGTCCCCGAGAAGTTCGCAAAGCTGTGGGGGAAGTGATCCATCAGCCATGCCGCCGATCTACAGAGCATTCTGGATTGCGTTGGCAATGCAATTCCTGCTCAGCCTGAACTTCAGCCGAGCGGATGATGTTGTCTTGCGTATCCCCGAGGACGATCCGAACGAGAACTCGGATATCGTCAGGTCCGTGGCGTTCTCGCCGGACGGACAGGTGGTTGCCGCCGGTTACGGCCGGTTTATTGGCCTTCTCCAGGCTCCCCAACCCGGCCAGGCAATCCTCTGGGACTCGCGGACCGGAAAACGTCTCGCAAGCCTTCTTGGCTATCGGGACGGGGTGAGTTCTGTAGTGTTCTCTCCTGATGGCAAGCTCCTCGCGACCGCCGGCTTCGCTGGAGACATCAAAATATGGGATCCGCATACGCGAAAGGTGATTCGCGATCTCCGCATCGGCAGAGACCGAGTCGTGTTGGCTGTAACGTTCTCGTCCGACGGCACTCGCCTGGCGGCTGCGCTTTGGACGGGCGAGAACGAGGGGCAAGCGTGGGTCTGGGATGTCGCGACCGGCAAGATCACCCTCCGACTCGCCGGGCACACGGATTTGGCCCAGACTGTGGCATTCTCTCCCGATGGAAAACTATTGGCTTCCGGGAGCATGGACGCAACCGCGCGACTCTGGGATCTGGCGACCGGACAGATCCGGGCAGTCCTTACATGTCCGGAGGTAGTAAAGTTGGCCGAAGCCCGCTTCCGAGAACTGGTACCGGAGTCACACAGATACGGCTACGAACCGCAGCCGGACGTGACCTCCGTCATCTTCTCTCCCGACGGTAAGACGCTGGCCGCCGTGTTCACGGAATGGGTTCCCAAGGAGCCCGAGCGATTGGGCGTCGTCAAGTTGTGGGACGTTGCCACCGGTAAGCCTCGCACCACGCTTGCCGGGCTTAGCGACGCTGTTGGCCGAATCCTGTACTCTCCCGACGGGAAACTGCTCGCCGCAACCACGCAGGAGTATTCCGTCAGCTTCTGGAATACCGAGACACTCAAAGAAGTCGGCTCTATGAAGGGTAGCTGGCCGATCGCGTTTTCCCCGGACGGAAGCCGGTTGGTGCTGTGTGCGGACGATGCGGATCTGCGAGTGACGAGCGTTGCCGCGCACTTGCAGAACCCCGCGCAATGAATTCGTCACCGTGTCCTGAAAGGAACATCCCATGACGCGAAAGAAAACCATGCATCCGGGCGCGTGGCGGCCAGTCCTGCTGGCCGTGCTCGCACCGGCACTGTCATCCACGGCGCTCGCCGCCGAACGGACCGATTGGTTCCACCAGGCCGGCTGGGGCGTGATGACCCATTATCTCGGCGCCCCGCCCAGTTCCGCCGGCGGCGTCGAACTCACGGCCGAGATGTGGAACCGCCAGGTCGACGCCTTCGATGCCGCTGCTCTGGCCGAACAGGTCGCCTCGACCGGCGCGGGCTATCTCCTCTTCACTCTGGGGCAGAACTCAGGCCACTACTGCGCGCCGAACGCCGCTTACGACCGCATCGTGGGCATCTCACCCAGCAAGTGCTCGCGACGCGACCTCGTGGTGGATCTCGCCAAAGAACTCAAGGCCCGAAACATCCGCCTGATGGTCTATCTCCCCAGCGGCGCGCCTGCGGCCGACGTTGAGGCCCGCAAAAAGCTCGGCTGGCGATGGAGCAGTCCGGGCGGATGGCAATTGCCGGGCGAACCGGTCGGCGGGCGCCTCGCCGAGTTCCAACGCCACTGGGAGGCGATCATTCGCGAGTGGTCGCTCCGCTGGGGAAAAGACGTCTCGGGCTGGTGGATCGACGGCTGCTATTTCGCCGACGAGATGTACCGCTGGGCCGACGAGCCCAACTTCGCCAGCTTTGCCGCCGCCCTCCGCGCGGGCAATCCTGAGAGCATCGTCGCCTTCAATCCGGGCGTCCGCGTGCCGGTCGTCGCCCATACGCAGCACGAGGACTACGCCGCGGGCGAAGTCAACCTCGACAAGCTCCCCGACGCGGTCGCGGCCTGTCCCGGCCGCTGGCTGGAGTACGGCGGCGCCAAAGTCCAGTTTCACATCCTCTCCTATCTCGGCACATCGTGGTGCCGGGGAGAACGGCCCCAATGGCCGGACGACAAGCTGATCGACCTCACCCGCCGCGCCGTGGAGAAGGGCGGTGTCGTGACCTATGACGTGCCGATCCAGATCAGCGGCCGGGTCCCGGATCCTTTTGTCGCCCAGCTTCGCGCGATTGGCCAAACGGTAAAACGGAATTCATTCCGCTCCCCTTGAAACGAAGGAAAACACCTCCCTGTCCAGGAACCGATTGAAATCCCTTGTACCGCACACCAAACCGCGGCATCTTTTTCGCCGCAAAGCAAAGCCGCCAAACAGGTTCGCGAGGGGTGGCCCAAGATAATTCCTTCGACAATTCGGGCCGCATTCACTCGAAGCAACGATGGACATCAGCGAGCCTCGCACGGGTACCTGAAGAGCCTGACCTGAGAGGCTTTCGTCCCCCTCGCGGAGCGATTACAATCGCGAGAGCGTCCCAGGCAACCTGCACCCGCATCCGTGAAAGGAAGTCTTATGCATTGGCTCCCGTGGAAGACAACCGTTCTCTGCTTTCTCATCCTGGCCGGCATGTTGAGCCCAGGTCTCGCCGCCGACGAATCCGAAGAGGGCTTCCGGCCGGTTTTCGACGGCAAGTCGCTCGAAGGGTGGGAGGGCGACCCGGAACTGTGGCGAGTCGAAGACGGTGCGATTACCGGCCAGACGACCGCCGAAAAGCCGCTGAAACACAATTCCTTCCTCATCTGGCGGCAAGGCGAGGTGGATGACTTCGAACTCCGCCTGGAATACCGCATGGCCGGCGGCAATTCCGGCATCCAGTACCGCAGTTGGCAGGAGCCGGAGAGCGTGGGCAAGTGGGTCATCGGCGGCTACCAGGCCGACATCGAGGCGGGCGTGAAATATTCCGGGATCCTCTATGGCGAGCGGTTCCGGGGCATCCTCGCCTTGCGAGGCCAGAAAACCGTCATCGGCGAAGACCACAAGCCCAAGGTCGTCGAGCAGTTCGCCGATGCCGAGAAGCTCCAGGCGGCCATTAACCAGGACGGCTGGAACCAGTACCGCATCATCGCCAAAGGCTTCCACTTCATCCATGAGATCAACGGCCGGAAGATGGTCGAGGTCACGGACGAAGACACCGCCCAGCGCCGCCGCAGCGGGCTTTTGGCCCTGCAGGTCCACGTCGGCCCGCCGATGAAGGTCCAGTTTCGCAACCTCCGGCTCAAACGGCTGCCGATGGAGGACAAAAAGAAGGTTGCTCTCATCGCCGGCCGTCCCAGCCACGGATACGGTTCGCACGAGCACAACGCCGGTTGCCTGCTGCTGGCGAAGCTCCTCAACGAGAACGTGCCCGCCGTCCATGCCACGGTTTACCGCAGCGGATGGCCCAAGGATCCGACGGCCTTGGACAACGTCGACGCAATCGTCCTGTTTTCCGACGGCGGTGGCGGCAACCCAATCCTGCCTTACATGGAAGAAGTGGACCGGCTCCTGAAAAAGGGCGTGGGGCTGGCCACGCTCCACTACGCGGTCGAGGTCCCCAAGGGTGAGCCCGGCAACCGCTTTCTCGATTGGACCGGCGGATATTTTGAAGGATTCTGGTCGGTCAACCCGCACTTCGAGGCCGACGTGAAACCGGCGGAAGGCCATCCGGTTACTCGCGGCGTCAAGCCATTTGTCCTCGAAGACGAATGGTACTATCACATGCGGTTCCGCGAGAACATGGACGGCGTCGTGCCGATCCTGACTACCATCCCGCCCGACTCGACGCGCGAGCGCCCCGATGGGCACCACAGCGGCAACCCGACCGTCCGCTCGCGAAAGGGCATGCCGGAGCACGTGGCCTGGGCCCGCCAGCGCCCCGACGGGGGGCGCGGCTTCGGCTTCACCGGCGGCCATTGGCACTGGAACTGGGGCAACGACCAGTTCCGCAAAGCCGTGCTCAACGCCATCGTCTGGATCGCCGGGCTCGACGTTCCCGAAGGGGGCATCTCGACGAAGACGCCGACCATCGATGAACTCCTGGCCGACCTGGACGAGCCGCGACCAGAGAAGTTCGATCCGAAGCAGATCGAAGAGAAGGTCAAACGCTGGAATCAGGAGTGAGAGCAGAGGGCAGGATTAAGACCATGGGCGGCGTCCGGTCCTTCACAGACCTGTTGATCTGGCAAGGGGCGAGAGCCTGGTTGAAGGCCATCTTCGCAGTCTCCCGGCACACGCCGTTCTGTAAGGACCAGCGACTCGTGGTGCAAATCAACGATTCTTCCGAATCGGTCATGTCAAGTATCGCGGAGGGATTCGGCCGCTAAATAGAGTTGCAGGATTCCGGGAGGCGGAGCAATCCACTGTAGGGAACGCCCTCCGTGGCGTTCCGTTCGCTTCGGAACTCGGCGGAACGTCACGCAGCGCGTTCCCTACAGTCGGTTCTCCCAGGATCGTGCAAGGTCATTTAGGTGGCGTCTTCGATATCGGTACATCGATAGTCAAGGAGACCGGGTCAAACGATCAGACCATGGACGGAAAGGTAGTCTAGCCCTCGAAGCACCGCGCCGCAACTGCACGACCTGGCATAGCCGGGGACTGAGCGGGCACCGGGCAAGCTTGCCTTGCGATTGGAATCGCGCGTAGCAGTTGCGGCAACATCGCGGCCTGTTCACGCGGAGATTGCCTCGCGCTCCATCTCGACTTTGGAGATGCGATATCCGGCTCGCTCGACGTCGGTGACCGCGGAGCAGATCGCGTGCTGCAGCGAGTCTGCCGTCCGCTCAAAGAGCAATTCCATGCCTTCGGAATGACCTCGAATCGAAGCGTCGGTGCAGCCGGCGTTACCGAGCGCGTCCGTGGCATCGAGGATCTCGTCGTGGGTCATAGGCGGCCCATGCACAATGACCGAGAACCGATAATCGGGCATCACTTTCCTCCTGTCAAGCACTTGGGCAGCGGTGGACCGTGCGTCGGATATCCCGTGCATGACTTTCGGGGTTCTTGGGTGTCGAATAGATGGCCATCCAGCACTCGCGGTGCCCGAATTGGCAATGGATCACGCCCCACGCATGGGCGCGCGGACCGGATTTCCTTATGATCCAACCCTGCTGGGATGCGTATTTCAGGGCTTCGCGGATGTGCTTATTCGGGTGTTCCACCATTTTTACGGCTCAGCCAGGGTCCAAAAGGATTGTACCACTCCAGCAACGGCCAGAGAAGTCTGATTTCCTGGAACAAGAGGGGAGTGGAAAAGGTGACAGCCACCAAATTCAGGAAAGATAGGCAACAACTACATCGTGAAACATCCCAGATCTTCCATATTTGGTGGCTGTCACGCGGCTGTCGCCTTTTCTTCCTTGTGAACCCAGAACACGTGTCAGTGCGAGGCCACGGGCGCGGTCGCCAGGTCTTCGGGCTCGATTTTCACCCACGCGACCCGGCAGCCTGCCTTCTGCACGTCGGCAATGGCCGACCGGAGCGCCTGTTCGAAAGATCCCGCCTCACGGTCAAAGAGCACCGACGCCACGCCACCGGAGGACCCGGGCATCGCGTCGTCGCAGCCGGCCGCGACGATGGCTTCTGCCAAGTCCTCGGTCATCTCCGTCACGTCGCCCAGAATCACGCTGAACGTATAGGTTGGCATCTTCGTTTCTCCGGCTAAGGTTGATGGGGGCAGGCGTCGACCACCCGGCGAATTTGCTGAGCGTGGTTTTCCGGGGTCCGTGGCGTCGCGAGGACTGACCGGCGGCAGCCTTCCCGACTTTCCTCCGGGCACAGCAGCATACCCCAGATATGCGCTCGTGGGCCGGCCTTCCTGAGCCGCCAACCATGCTCGAGGGCGTAATCGATGGCTGCGCGAATGTGCTTGTTCGGGTGGTCGTTCATGGCGCAAGCCTCTCACGCTATGGATTATACCGAGCAAGCAGTGCTCGGTAAGTGCTCCTGCTAGGGCGACGGTCGCAGGCTTTGCGAACCGCCAGTGCAAATCCGACAATCCGACGGGCATTCGCGACAAGTCTTTGCGGCATTGCGTGTTGCTGTTGTGCCACAGCACTTCTATTTCCTCCATATTTTTGTGGATATCGGCTGATTGATTCAGATCGGGCGCGCGCGACCATTGCGAGTTACGGCAGAGAGGCTTTTCCCGGAACAGGAGATCGCACGCGGGAGAATGCACGGACCTCAAGACTCGTGCTGCGGCCGCTGAGGCGTTGGGCGATGTGGCGCGTCTTCGGCCCGATGGGGCCCAAACAGATCGGCGATATCCAAATCAGTAGCACTGCATGAGGACTTCCAGTGACCTATCGTCGCGCTGGAGGATATAGAGGCTGCCGGCATCGCCAAGCATCAAGTCCGCTTCGTCCTCCGAGTGGAGTTGGGCGACAAGCGGGTTCTCGCTATCGGGCGACTGCACCCAATGGGGCCAACCGCCGACCTTGGTGGCTTCGCGAGCGGCCGGATAGTCTTTCCAACGGGACTCGTGGAACTGTCGTAACCGCTTTGGGTCGGGATCGCTCAGTTCCATCTTGAGAATCTCCTGCATCTCGGACCAGCACGGCACCTCCTCGATCACTACGACCTCGAGCGAGCGCCTTGGCAAGATCAAATCGGGGTCTGGAGCCACACGTTCCTGAACATCCCCGGCGACGATGAAGACGGGAGCGCCGTGGGTGCCAGGGTGCGGCGACCACCAATCTTGGCCCCAGAAGATGGTGAGCAGCGAACCGGGTTCGAACGGCTCAAGGTTGCTGTCCAGTTCTTGCAGCGGATCGAGCGGCAGTTGCGCGAGGAATGGAAGCGGCTTCTTGAACGCGCGGGGCCAATCGACGTGCGAAGGCAACAGGGGCAGGCCGCCAACACGCCCGCGGGTGGTCGGATCCGCATCGGTGGCAATCCTGATGGAGAAGACACACGCTTTTCGTCGGCGATCCATGATGATCTCATGGATCTGCTCGTCCGACGCTTTCCTTTGCGCCTGCCGCGCGGGCGGTTCGGGAACCTGGCGGACGTCATCCACGCGACGCGGCTCGGCGGGATACACCTCGATGAAGTCGACGTCTCCCGTGCCCGCCAGCAGAAGTCCGCGCGGGCTGCTAAAAGGGATTTCACGCCCGGACAT
>JABWBD010000238.1 GCA_013360685.1 Pirellulales bacterium | reverse complement strand
CGCGCCACATCATCTCCAGGTGGATTTCTAGACGCGTGTGTGAAGTGGTCGCCCGATGGCTCACTGCTCGCTTTCGCAGACGGTTATACGGTGAATCGTTGGGACCGAAAGTCGGAGAAATTCCTCCCCGGGCTACCGCCTAAGGGGGCCTACTTCGCGTCCTGGTCGCCGGATGGCAAGTATTTGGTATGTGCTGAAGCCGGGGAGCGATGTCGCATTTGGCAGAACGATTCCGGCCAGTTGCAGCGCGAGGTCGGAGACGTCGACTCTAATCATGTTGCGTGGTCGCCAGATGGCAAGACGATTGTCACCGGACACGGCGGCACCGTCCAGGTCGCCGATGCGGCATCCGGTGCCTTGCTGGGGAACCTCAACGTGTCGGGGCGTATCGGCTCAATGGCATGGTCGCCGGACGGGACGTCGCTTGCCGTCGGCACCGCCCGGGGCGAAGTCCAAATCTGGGACGCCCACTCGCGCCAGATGCGCGTGGTCATCGCAGGTCACGAAGGCATTTTTGACGTGCAATGGTCGCCCGACCAAGGAAAGATGGCCCTTGCGGGCTTTGACGGAGCCCGGGTTCTTGACGCACGATCCGGCCAGTTGCTGGGCATCGTGGGCAGCGCCTGCATGAACTGGGGCTATCCCGTTGCGTGGTCGCCAGACGGCGAGACCATCGCGGCGGGCGAGTGGGATGTCGTCCTTTGCGAAGCATCCTCCGGCAACCCGCTACGGGTTCTACAGGCCCCGCCGGGTTTTTGCGTTGCCCGTGCGTGGTCTCCGGACGGGAAGAAACTGGCCGGCGCATTCCAGAGCGGCGAGCAGTCATGGGTGCGGGTCTGGAACGTCGCGAAGGGTGAAGTAATCAAGACCTTCGAAGGAGTTCTCTATCTCCATAGTCTAGCCTGGTCGCCTGACGAGAAAACCCTGGCCGGCGCCGCCGCCGCCGGAAACGCGACCACAATCTGGAACGTGGAATCGGGAAAACTCCTCTGGCAGGTCGGCAGCCCGACCTCCTGTCTTGCGTTTTCCAACGACGGAGCGACCCTGGCTTTGGGGCTCAGTGACGGAAAAATCAGACTCTGTGACGTCTCATCCGGACAAATCGTCGACACCTTTCAAGGACATCAGGGCCCGATCTTTGGTCTGCGCTGGTCGACCGACGGAAAGAGCCTGACGAGCGGCAGTCAAGACGAAACGTTGCGGGAATGGGATGCCCAGACGGGCGGGCTGCTTAGGACGCTCACCGGGATCCGAGCCGGGGTCTTCTCGCCGGATGGAAAGCTTGCGGCCTGGCCGCGTTATACTTCGCCCGCGCCCGGTCTAGACAAGGCTCAGATCTGGGACACCGAGAAGGGCGAACTGCAAGGCACCGTCTTGCTGTTGCGCGACAACGCGTACCTCAGGTTGTCTCCCAGCGGCCATTATTGCGGCTCGCCGCGCGTGGAGCGAATGCTCGTCTACATCGTACTGACCGAACAGGGCCAGGAGACACTCACCCCCGAGGAGTTTTCCAAGCGGTATGGCTGGAAGAACGACCCCAAGAAGGCCGTCGGCCCGTTGCCAATCGCGGCGCCCGGCGTCCCGTCGGAAGCGCCCGGGCCGAATCCACGATTGCCCAGCGAGTAGCCGACGGCTTGCCCTAACGCATCCCTGGTAAACTCCATTGGATGCCACGGGCTTGCCCCGTGGAGGTTCACCTTCTCTGCTACATTTTCCGTGGGGTTGACTATTTCCATTGGCCACACACACGAGATGACCGTACGGCAACGGCCTCAACGACACAAGTGGGCGTGGTGGTTTTGGCGTACTCACGAGACAGGACGACGACATGGACCGCAGACAATTCTTGACGAGCGTGACAGCAGCGGGTGGACTTGCATGGGCCGCAAACCGGGCAATGGCCGAGATCGCGCCGCCCCTGGCCAAGCGTGCTCTGGGCCGGTCAGGCATCCAGGTGACCGTGCTGGGCCTGGGAGGGTTCACCGGGATGAAGGAACCTCGTTCCGCCGCACTCGACCCGGTGGAATTGGCCAACGCAGCCATCGATGCCGGGATCCGGTACTTTGATACGGCCCCGGCCTATGGTGACGGCCAGTCCGAGCGTAACTACGGCGAAGTGCTGGCTCATCGCCGTAACGAGGTCTTCCTGGCGACAAAAACGGGTCAACGAACCTATGACGGCGCGATGCGCGAGATTGAAGCGAGTCTCAAACGCCTCCGCACCGATTACCTGGACCTGATCCAAATCCACAATACCCGCGCCCAGGAAGACCTGGCGCTGTGGGGAACGGCTGGTGGAGTGCTCAAAGCCCTGGAACAACTCCGCGACCAGAAGGTCACGCGGTTGATCGGCGTTACCGGGCACGAGAGCGCTGAAGTCATGTGCCGGGCGATCGGCATGTACGATTTTGACACCGTGCTGACAACTTTCAATCCCATGCCGACGCGCCGCGCCTACCTGGAGAAGGTCCTCCCGCTCGCGATGGACAAGAACATGGGAATCCTCGCCATGAAGGTGATGGGCGGAGCCTTCGGTTCCCTGGCCGCCGGGAATCCCGTAAAGAACGACGGCGCGCCCAATCATGATGACGCCCCACACCAGGCCGAGCCCGGCATGCTCGTCCGATACGTTTTGGGGTTGCCGATCACCGCCGCCATCGTGGGAATGAAATCCCTGGACCAACTGAAGGCCAACGTGGCCGCTGCCCGCGAGCAGCCTTTGAGTGAGCAGCAACGGAAAGGCCTGGAGGCGTATATGATCGATGCGTCCGCCGCGAGGCAATAGACGCAGCCCAATGGCGCAGGCGGTAAGAATTGGATCCCGCCTGATCCGGCTCTCTCCATCTCTCGACTCAGACCGCTCGCCCGGCACGGCAGGACCGAGATCGTCGCCCGGCACCCGCCACACCCGAGCGGCTCGCGCAGAAATCCCTCCCCACCGTTGAGAATTGGCCGGACCACAGTGATCGCCACCCGCTTGTCGGCGGCCACGTCGCCCACGGTGTTCGCCGACATGGCGGTACCGCCGTTCAATTCCCCGATCCCGTGGGCTGAACCAGGAGGTCAATCGGTCCGTCCAAGACGACCGGAACGAGCAGGCCGCCGTCCTTCGCGACGACCTGTGACGATGCCCCGCCCAGCACAACGCGGTAAGAGGCCCCCGGAGTCACTGGGAACGCCCCCGATCGAACGAGCAGCGTGACTTCGCCGCGACCGTTCAAAGACATTCCGATTCCGGCGGACTCATACCGGGCGACGCGGCCGCGAGATCGGGTTTCACAGGTGTCTCGGCCAGCGAGATCGCCGCGCATGCTGCCATGAAGGCCGGCAGCACAAGAGCACGCATCGAACGCGAAAGCGCGTCGGCGGCACAAAACGCAGCCCGTGAAGCGGGCAACAGGGCAGTGAGAAGGGGAGGGAGGGTTTCATGGTTGTCCGTTGCCTTTCGACGGTGGTGTGCGGTAAGGTGGACTTCTATGCAGCATACGGCGGAGTTCAGTGCATTGGGAAGGGAAAACGACCATTGAATCCAGGGAGACCTCCGAACATGAACAATCGCACACGTCATCCCGTGATGTCGGCAACCCAGATCGTGCTGGCGCAGATTGGCATCGCGATGTCTCTGACGTTGATTCCCGGGTCTGCCAGCGCACAGCCGCTCGAAACCACGAAGACGGTCTTCTATGTTTCGCCACGGGGAAACGATCAATGGTCGGGAAAACTCCCCGCCACGGATGCCCAACAACAGAATGGGCCTTTTGCCACGCCGGCCGCCGCGCGGGATGCGATCCGCCGGTTGCGCCGCGAGAAGCGTCTCGCCGGCGAAGTCGATGTCCTGCTGCTCGATGGAACCTACCGTCTCGCGGAACCGCTGCTCCTGACTTCCGAGGATTCAGGCACGCCGGAACAGCCAGTCCGATGGACGGCTTTCCCCGGACACCATCCGGTCCTGAGCGGCGCCCGCGTCGTCGACGGCTGGCAGCCGTACCAGGGAAAGGTCATGCAGACCGCGCTGCCTGAGGCGGCTGAGGGCAAGTGGACTCTCCGCCAGCTCTTCCATCGCGGGCAGCGACAGCCTCGCGCCCGCTGGCCGAACGCCGATCCGGCCGATCCGCTGTACAGCGGCTGGGCATTCATCGAGACCACAGCCGCCAGCGCCCCGCATCCCAACACCCATCGTTTCACGTCCGGCCAGACGCCTCGCTCCTGGGCGCATCCAGAGCAGGCGGAGATCAACGTCTTTCCCTGGTATTGCTGGGTGAACGACCTGATCCCCGTCAGATCCGCCACCGTCGCCGAGCCGTTAATCACACTGGCGCGTGCGCCGAATTTCGGCTTCATGCCGCTGATGCCGGGAAATCGCTTTTGCGTCGAGAACGTGCTGGAAGAACTGGATCAACCGGGCGAGTGGTGCTTGCGACCCGACACGGGGACGCTCTATTTCTGGCCGCCGGAGGAGTTGCGGCCGGGCGACGTCACGGCTCCCGTGATCGATACGCTGATCGAACTGCGCGGGACGGCGGAATCGCCGCTGCGGCATCTGACGATTTCCGGACTGACCTTCACCCAGACCCGCACGCCGTTTCCGGAGCACTTGCATGAAAATTTTCATTCTCCCACGAAGAGGGGCGCCGGCGTCACGCTCGAACACTGCGAGGACTGCCGCATCGAGGAGAACCGGTTCGTGATGCTCGGCGGCGACGGCGTGCGCCTGCAAGGGCCCAATGCTGGCAACGAGATCGTGGGCAATGAAATCGGCCACGCCGGAGGGGCGGGTGTGGTGCTGGTGAGTCTCGACAAGGACGGCAACGCGGGAGACACGAAGGACTTTGCTGATCCGGCCGTGTTGCGGCGTCATTCCAGCCGCTACCCGAAGCTGGTCCGCAACGTCGTTTCGGACAACACGATTCACCACTGCGGCTACTTCAAGAAGAACTGCGGCGGCGTGCAAATGTACGGCATCAACAGCGTGGACAACGTCATCTCGCACAACCACATCCACGACATGTCCGACAAAGGGATGGTGATGCAGGACGGCTTCGGCCGGTATGTCGTCGAGTACAACGATATGCACGATCTGGGTCGGGAGATCGCCGACACGGGCGGGATCATGGTGAATCGCTGGTTCGTGCTCGATGACAACCCCGAACTCTCTCGTGGCGCGATCATCCGTTTCAATCGCATCCGAAACTGCATCGGCTGCGGCGCCTATGCCGAAGCCCGTCACCCCAAGGGCGAAGGAGACCGCACCACCGCCGGCGGCCGCATCTGGACGCCGTATTACACCTGGGGAATCTACTTCGACAACTCGGGCCGGAAGAACACGGTCTTCGGGAACATCGTCATCTCGACGGTCCTGGGAGGGGTCTCGCTTCCCGTGGGCGAACCTCGGGACAACGTCGTGGCGAACAACATCTTCATTGGCAGCAGCGGCAATCAGGTCGACTTGCGAATGGACGGCGGGAACAATCGGTTCGTGAGGAACATCGTCTACTACGCCGATCCGAAAGCGATGCTGCTGGCCGCTAGCTCGACCACGAGGGAGGCGGTTGCCGAGTGCGATGACAACGTCTACTTCCTCGCGGCGAACCAGGAGCCGCAGATCCGCGGCGCCGGCTCGCTGAGTGACTGGAAGAAGCTCGGCTTTGATCAGCACTCGCTGGTCGTTGACCCGAAGTTCGTGGATGTCGAGAATGGCGACTACCGGCTCCGCCCTGAATCCCCGGCGTTTTCGCTGGGCTTTCAGCCGATCCCCGTGGACCGGATCGGCCCCCGGTCGAACGCGGTTCTCCGCGATGCGCGATGAGCCGCCTGGCGATATGCGGACCAGATTCTTGACGAATTGCCCCACCGTTACAGCCATCGGCTCCGCGTCCTCGGGCCGCCATGATAGCTGCGCGGCGAAGGTGGGCATACCCCCTGAAATTACGTCCGAACCGCGCAGGCTCCCCACGCCCTTCTCCACCGAGTTTGCCTCGCTGGCTTGTTGCCTGGAATGGAGCGGGCATCGTTGAAGCTCTGGTTCGGCTTGGCTAGGACCACCCAAGGCAAATGGAAAAGTCCCCGGAATTGACCGCGCGCGGGCGGAATGATACTCTTACGAGGGGAAGTTGCATTTGACACGGGTGGCTCATGAGCACGGACCTGACGCCCGAAAACGAACAGTTTGTTCAGGAAACGATTGCCCGAGGCATTTTTCGCAGCCGCGAGGAGGCTCTCAACACAGCCGTTGTGTTGCTGAGAGAGCGCGAGGACGTCATTCGCGCAGTGAACGCCGGCATCGAGCAGGTTGAACGAGGCGAGGTCCGGCCCTTCGATCGTGAGAAGCTCCGCGCGGAGATTCGTCAGCTTGTGGCCGACGAAAAGACGGAACATTGACCTCCGGCCTTCTTCTTACTTCGCTCGCATGGGGAGATCTGCGGGAAATCGGTTTTCAAGTGGCGAAAGACAATCCCGCCGCAGCCGACCGCCTACTGGATGAAATTGAAGAGCAGCTACAGCTATTGGCCGCGAATCCGGATCTGGGCGAAGTCCTACCCCATATCCGCCAAGGCCAATACCGGCGATTCACGGTCCGCAAGTATGTCATCTACTACGTGCCGACACCGGACGGCATCACCGTCGCACGCGTCCTTCATGGCGCCAGAGATCACGAGAAGCTCCTCTGAATAGCCCAGACCACTTCCAAGGTACATTCCTCGCTCCAGCACGAACCGGGTTGGGCCTCTCGCTTCGCTCGGGGATTGCTCCGCAACGCCCGGCCCCAGCGCCCTTCGCACCCCCGCTCCCTCGCCATTTGCTCTTTTCTTCACTTGCCTGTTCCGCGCGCCGCAACCAGGCAGACGTGGAAGCCCAGATCGTGCGACCGGATCCTGGGCGAGATGTTGTAGCGAAACGGTGCGCGCGCTCGCCGTCAAGAACAGCGGCTCGGTCATCAAACACCGTATTCCCGGAGGAATTCTGGTTCTCGACGACATCTTCAGGAGCACTGGTCCAAGGGTTGAAAAAAGCCAAGAAATAGACCGGCCAACGGGGGCGATGAGACTTTTGCACGATGCGCGTTGAGTCGCCCGAAGAAAGCGATTGAAAGCACTCCTATGAAACAAACACCCGCCCACGCAGCCCTCTTCCTCGTAGTGTCCATCCTGGCCGTTACCTCGACGCCCGCTCCCGCTGCGGAGGAGTCCAGCACTGTCGCCATTCAGAATCCGCTGCACCTCCCGCCCGATCCCATTCCGTGCGAACGCATCGCGCTGGGCGAGCCGGACGACTACAAGCCGTGCATCGCGCGCATGCCGGACGGCGAACTGCTGCTGACGGCTTTTCATCAGCATAAGCGGGAGGGCAACAAAGTGATGGAGCAGATGCTGCTGTTCCGCTCGCGGGACGGCGGAAAGAGCTGGTCGCCGCCGGAGAAGCCGGACCTGCTGGGCCGCGAGCCGTATCTGACCGTGCTGCCCGACGGCACGATCTTTATCACGGTGCACTTGCTCGCTCAGGACGTGCGGAATCCGTGGGGCTACACCTGCGGCTTCCTGCACCGTTCCACCGATCGCGGCAAGACGTGGCAGTCGATCCGCGTCGAGTCGGAGAACATCAAGCCGAAAGCAAACAACACCGTTTCCCGCAACGTTCTCCGCCTTGCCGACGGCACCCTGCTCCTCGGCGCGGACTATCATGGCGGCGGCGGGCCCTATTTCGTCTGGCGTTCAACGGACAACGGCACGACCTGGGACAAAACACGCAAGTGCGATCCGAAGGGCTTTCAGAGCAAGTACGCTTTCTTCGGCGGCGAGACCTGGTTGTGGCAGGCCGGGTCCGGCAAGATCTGGGCGCTGGTGCGTGTGGACAGCAACGAGTTTCCCATGCACGACAAGCCGATTCAGTCTCAAGACGACCAGGACGATCACTTCATGCTCTGGTCATCCGGCGACGGCGCGAAGACCTTCGATCGCGTCCGCGACTTCGGCGACTACGGCGAGATGTACATGTCGATCCTGCGGCTGCAGGACCGGCGACTGCTGCTCACGTTCACCGTCCGCAAGCGGCAACCACCGCTCGGCGTGCGCGCCATCCCCGGCGTCGAGACCGAGGACGGTTTCGAGTTCGATTTCGCCCACGACCGAGTGATGCTCGATACCAAGACCGGCTCGCGTTACCAGGGCGGCGGCTTCGGCCCCACGGTACAACTGGACGACGGCACACTGGTCACATCCTGCTCCTACCGCGGCGAAGACGACAAGACGCACCTCGAAGTGGTCCGCTGGAAACTGCCGGCCCAGAGGCCGGCGCCCTCCAATCGCAATGGCGGGGACGCGGCCGAAGCAGGAAGCGGGATTGTGTTGGAAGTTGTAGGCGGCAAGCGAGCCTCTTGCGATCGGGTCGTGGAACAGACGTTGGATCTAGGGTCCGCCTCGCCAGTGCTGGGGCGCGAGGCTGCGGTCGCTGCCCAGGCGGTGCGGGTGGTGGAGATCGGGGCTTCCGGCCAGACCTTGGGGACGATGATCTCCCAGGTCGATGCCGCGGACGAGCCCGGGAAGTTCGTGGTCTGCTGGCAGGTGGCGGGTGAGCTTGGCGCCGGCCAGACCAGGAGGTTCAGGCTGGCGCTCGACGGCGGCGGGCCGGTGCCCTTGCCGGCGCAGGGTGTGACCGCCGTTTCCAGCGAAACGTCGACTCGGGTGACAAGCGGACGCGTCGAACTGACTTACTCCAATCGAGCCGCCGGCATGATCAGCGACATGTCGGTGGACGGTGCTACGGGCTCGTTCACCTGGACGGAGAAGATCTACGACGGCAACCAGTTCATGCTCAGCCCCGTGAAATCCCGGCTGGTCGCTGCAGGTCCCCTGCGGGTGGTCTATGAGACGGAAGGCATCTACCCGGGTGCGCCTTCGCGTCCGAAAGCGGTCTACCGATTCACCCACTACGCCGGCCAGCCCGTGGCCTATCTGACCGCCAGGGTTACCCAAGACTACGGCCACGAGTGGAACTCGCTGCACTTCGTGGAGATCCACTTCGACCCGGCCGCCATCACCCATTACGTCAGCGACCAACCTTACACGGATTCCAACAACGGGCGGTTCGATCAGACCGGCAGCGGCCAGGGCGCGCGGGAGTGGGCGGCGATCTACGGGCCGCGGCTTCTGCTGGGCGTGCTCGACTCGACTTCACCCTACATCTATAACGGCGGCGGCCGGCATTACGGGGCCTATCTGCGAAGCGGTGTGGCCCCCATGAGCGGCTTGAGTCAAGACTGGAAATGCACGCTCTTCTTCGGCGGCGGGCCGGACGCGCTGCCGGCGCTGCGGGAGTGGAGCCGGACCGTCGCGGATGCCCCCGTGGTCAAGGTCCGGCTGCCGGCGGCAGAGGAGCAGATCGCCCAGCTCGCGGCTCTGGTGGAAAAGCGGCGCGGCGAGCTCTCTCAGCTCTCCGGCGAACAATGGGCGGCCGCGTACATCCGGATGCATATGGCCTCGAGCAAGCTGCGGAGCGCCGCCACCGCGGCGGGCCGGGGGGAGTTCGGTAGCGTGTTCCGGGCCATCTCCGAGGCCCGGGCGGAGATTCAGGGCCGAGACGACGTCCGCGCGATGGCCAAGGGAACCGTGCTTTCCGGCACGGCCAACGGATATCCGTTTCTGCTCAACACGCGGGCCGCTTATTTCTGGTCGCGTCCGGCAGAGGGCGCCGCGCTGATCAGTATCCACGACCGGCAAAGCCGGCAAGAGTTCTTGCAGACGGACCCGGCCACCACTTCTTTCTGGCAAGCGACGATCAAGGAGGGCGACGCCGAAAAGGGCTGTTTCAGCAGGAGCGGCGAGTGCCGGGTCGAGACCCTGGCCGGCGGGCTGAAGCTGGCCTGGGGCGGATCGCCGAGCGTGCAAGTCGAGGCGAGCCTTGCCCCGGCCGATGCGTTGCTCCGCCTGCGTCTGACCGCCGCGACACGGGCGGAGCGAGCAGGCCTGCTGAACATTACGTTCCCGGCATTGTCAGGCATTCTCCCCCTGACCGCCGGCGCGGTTGGCGACGGGGTGCTGCAGACCATGGGCCTGGGCGACATCGTGCCTTCGCCCCTGCTCTCCGGCACGCCGGTGGAGATCAACTACCCGCCGGCCATGCAGTTCACCGCACTTCAAGACGGGAGCCGGGGACTGTATTTCGCCGACGAGGACCCGGCAGCCAGTCGCAAGGATATGCGATGGTCGGCGGAAACCGCGACCGGCACCATCGCATTGGCCGTAAACCGGCCT
Source organism: Pirellulales bacterium (assembly GCA_013360685.1). GTDB lineage: Bacteria > Planctomycetota > Planctomycetia > Pirellulales > Thermoguttaceae > JABWBD01. The sequence continues at coordinate 2,992 of JABWBD010000238.1, read as the reverse complement.
GTCTTGGGCTGGAGCGGCACGGAGCCGGTGAAGGATTACACCTTGCCCGGGGATGTGGTGATCGGCCCGTTCCAAGGCGACTGGTACGACGCGGCCCAGCTTTACCGCAGGTGGGCGGTGACAGCTCCCTGGTGCGCCAAAGGCCCGATCCACGCCCGGCAAGACATCGCTGGCTGGTTGTCCCGAGCCGCCTACTGGACCATCGGCCATCTGAATGATGCGGAAGGCATCCGTCACGAAATACAGAAGCACGCCTTCTTGGGTTCGGGCGGCCTGGTCCATGCCTACGGCTATTATCTGTCTCCACAACAGGACAACCTTTATCCCGAAGTCTGGCCGCCCCGCATGGGCTCGGCAGGTTTTCGGAAGGTGGTTGATGAGTTTCATGCCCGGGGTATGCGGATTGTCCCCTACATCAGCGGCTTCTTGTGGGACGAGGATACCGAAAGCTACCGTGCGCGGCAGGCCGCGGACCAGGGACAGATCATCAACCAGGGAGGTTCGCGAAGCACCACCGTCAGCTACGGCGGCGGGACCAGGCTGGCGCAGATGTGCCCCGGCTCCCGGCTCTGGCAGGACAAGCTGGTGGAGGAAAGCGTACACGGGATGGCCCGCTACGGCCTCGACGGATGGTACTACGATTTCCTTACCAACCAGAGGTACGACTGCCTCAACCCCGGCCACGGGCATCCGCTGGGCGGCGGCGACTATTGGCCCCGTTCCGTCCGGGAGCTCTACAGCCGCATCCGCCGGGAGCTGAAGGCCGTCAATCCGGAGGCCATACTCATGGCCGAGTACAACGCCGAGTATGTCATCGACCTGCTCGACACGCAGCTCGCCCACGGCGTGGAGACGAAGGCGCCGCTGTATCAGGCGGTCTACCACGACTATTCGCTGCTCTTTGGCGGGCAGATCAACCAGACCGGCCCGGCCATCCAGGGACGGTGGTGGCTGCTGGGCAACCAGAACGGCTGGCACAACGTGGAAGGCGCGTACGCCGAACCTCCCAAGGACGGCTCGGCCGAGATGTGGCGCCGCGACGGGGAGTACTATCGCCGGCTGCTCGTCTGTTACCGCAGCTTCGCGCAGCCGTACCTGGCCCTCGGGCGCATGCTGCGTATGCCGCGAGTAAAAGGCGAGCCACTGGCCGGGACGCCGGCCGCGCCGGGTGATGGCCGGCCTGCAGTCGAGGGCAGCGCCTGGCAGGCGCCGGACGGCACGGTGGGGATCTTCGTCCTCAACTACAGCGACCGGGCGCAACCGTTCACTTGGACGTTCGATCTGACCGAGCATGCGGGGATCACCGCCGCCGAGAAGGTGCGACTCCTGTCGTGGTCGGAAGGCGGGGGATTGACCGGGATTGCCGACCTGCCCGCCGGCGTCCTCTCGCGGAATGAGAAGATGGAGGCGCGTGGGATCATGGCTCTTAAGGTGGAGGTGATGAAATGAGGACGGCATGGGCAGCGCTGTGGGTCGGCCTGGCCGCGACGGCAGTCCAGGCCGCGGATCTGCAAGTCCCGGCCGGATGTGCCCCGGCCGCGGGCGCGAAAGCCGGATTCGGCGGCTACGCAGACCGGATCGTGCACGAGAAGACGGGGATCGAACTGGTGCTGATCCCGCCGGGCGACTTTGAGATGGGCCGGCGCGACATCGTGCTCGTCGGCCGGGTAAACATCTCGCGGCCGTTCTACCTGGGCAAGACGCCCGTGACCAACGCGCAGTACCGGCGATTCCTGAGCTCCGGCTACGACGGGGCCAGGGACTGTGACCCGGCGTACGATCTGCACGTCCGCCACCTCCGCGGCCAATCACTGATGCCGGCCGGGGATGACTATCCGGTCGTCTTCGTCAGTTGGCAGAATGCCCGGGCATTCTGCCAGTGGGCCGGTGGGCTGGACCTGCCGACCGAGGCCCAGTGGGAGTATGCCTGCCGGGCCGGCACGACTACGCTCTACAGCTTCGGCGACGACCCCAAGGATGTCGACCAATACGCCTGGACGATGTTCAATTCCAAGGCGTCCACCCAGCCGGTGGCTCGGCTTCGCCCGAATGCCTGGGGATTGTATGATATGCACGGCAATGTGTGGGAGTGGTGCCTGGACGACTACGTCGGCTACCGGACCATGTCCCGCGATGAAAATGCCTACCAGGCCGACCGGACCGTGTTCCTCGACGGCACGATTACCAAGGCCCTGCGTGGCGGCTCCTGGAGCAACAGCCTCGTGTACGCCGTGAACTCGACCGCGCGGTTCAACGCCGCGCCCGAGATCGCCGCCAGTGACATCGGTTTCCGGGTAACGATGAGAATCCAGTGAACTCGCGCCAACGCGCTCCAGACGCGGGTTTTCGGAACACGGGAGGTTGGAATGCCTGAAAATGAGAGCAGACGTTCTCGACTTCTTCGGTGCCGTGCCGTCTGCCGAGGGCACGACACGATCCCAACGATTCCGAATAGAGGGATTCTCGCGTGCCCTGCCCGTTGCCCTGGACGGCAAACCGGCACTCACGGTCCCGCGGATCGTCGCCGAGACTCGCGGATCATCCGAGACGCCGCCGACCACCGAGCTGCGGCTGGACGTCACCGGTCTGGCCGACGCGGAAGTCCCGACGGTCTCGTTGAACTCGCACCGGCTCGAGCGGCCCGCCGGTTCCGAGGTCGTCGGCGAGGTGCGCCGATTCGAAAAAACGAGTTGTTCGCTCCCGAGACGCACATGGAACCCGCCCCCTACGATTGGTCGTACACTCACTAATCTGCGGGGGTGCATCAAGGCGTTTTCGTCACTCCTGTCGGGAAACGTCTTGGCAAATATTGACAAAAACTCGGTTCCAACTAGACTTCGATGCAGAGACACTCGAACAGGAGATTGCGATGAGCAGCACGCTAAACATCTCCCTTACTGATGAACTCCGAGCATTCGTTGACGAGAACTCGGGCGACGGGACGCTTTACGCAACGCCGAGTGAGTTTGTCCGCGACCTTCTGCGGCAGAAG
>JABWBD010000237.1 GCA_013360685.1 Pirellulales bacterium | reverse complement strand
TGCCAAAGGCCTTGAACATCCTTCCTCCGGAGACTACCGTGACTTCCGGCATGGGACCGTAGTAGGGCTCGGCGAGAAACTGCGTCAGGTAGGGCGCGCGCGCGACCTGGTCCGTGGATTGGGGATTATTGTCTGGGCCGTGGTAAGGATGGTTCCACTGGTCCACGCCGGGAGGCATCGGTTTGGTGACGGTCTCCTGGCCCAAGAGCCCTTTCCCGCCGGGGCGCAGGATCCGCAGGACTTCCGCCCGGGGAGTTCGCCCGGAGGCGTCCCCAGGAACGACGACCAGATCGGCGAGGTTGTTTGCCAAGTGGACCTGGGCGTCGCTGCCCTGTTCCACGTAGACTCGTCGATTCAGCAGTCCGGCGGCCTCGGCGGCACGACGGGCCGCTGCGACTTCGCCGGCCTCGGCGAGCTGCACGTACATGGTCAACTCGCTGCCGCGCGCCAATCCGACTGCGAGGCGAGCCTCGCGGTCTCCCAAAACCACGCAGATGCCTCGCGGCGATTCAAGTTGACTGAGGATGGCCCGGATTTCCCGCCCTTCGTCGGCGCCGTTGGCGGCAGCGGCATGAATCGCTGCGAAAGACAGAGCAATTGACGTCACCAATTGCGTGACAGTTCGAATCTGTCCATTCATGGCAATGCCTCCCTGATCGTGCACCCCGATTCTAACTGCGCCTACTACCCTGTCAACCATATCAGTATCGCGCGGCTTCGTATTCCCCGAAACACGGCCCCCCTTGGCTTCCGCACTGCCGCAGGGGACAATAGTATTTTATTTCCCGCGCGATACTCTCCTTCCGACGCCAGTGAACTACGCTCCACGACCGCTGAAGCTCCTGTTGTTCGACATCGACGGCACACTCATGCTCTCCTACGGGGGCGGTCTGCGCGCGATGACCGAGGCGGCCTGCCGGGTGTTCTGCCCCGGCTTCAGCCTGGCAACGATCGACTTCAATGGGCGGTTGGACCCCGAGATCGTCGTCGAGGCTTTGGCTACGAACGGCGTGGAGGCAACCCACGCGCAACTGGAGGCGTTCCGGCAGCACTACTTCCGTCGGCTCCCCTCTGAACTATCTTCCGCGCGCGCTTTGCCCGGGGTGCTCGATCTGCTGGCAAGGTTGCGCAAGACCGAGGGCGTGGTCCTGGGACTTGTGACGGGCAACTACACCGACTCCGCCAGGCTCAAACTCCGGGCCGTCGGCATTGACCCCGACTGGTTCGTCATCCACGGCTGCGGCGAAGTCGCCGAAACGCGGCCAGCCCTGGTGCGCTGGGCCATGGACGCCGCCTCAGACCTGGCCGGCCGGGCGGTCCGCCCCGCGGATACGATCGTCTTGGGCGACACTCCCCGCGACGTCGACTGCGCCAAGGCCAACGGCTGCCTTGCGGTGGCCGTGGCGACCGGCCAGTTCTCGGTGGACATCTTGCGGTGTACCGCGGCCGACCTGGTCCTGTCCGACTTCCGCGACCCAGCGGTCTTGCTCGAAATGCTGGACTGGCCGAGACCTTCCGCGTCAGGCGTGATCTAGTCGCGGTTGCCGGTGAAGCGAATGATGTAGTACAGGAGGGTGAGCAGGGCCTGGAGCGTGGCGGCCACGTAGGTCAGCGCTGCGGCGCCGAGGACCTTGTTCACGTAGATCATGTCCTGGGGGTTGACAATTCCCAAGGCGACCAACTGCTCTTTCGCCCGGCTGCTGGCGTTGAACTCGACGGGCAGGTTAACCACTTGGAAAAAGACCACCCCTGCAAACAGGGCGATCCCCGCCAGGATCAACGCCTTGAAGGAAAACACGATCCCCAGCATCAGCAGGATGAAACTGAAATTGCTGCCGAACCCGGCGACCGGGACGGCCGCGTTGCGGACGACCAGCGGGAAGTACGCGCGTGCGTCCTGGATGGCGTGCCCGGCTTCGTGCGCGGCGATGCCGACCGCGGCCAACGACCGGCTCTGGTAGACCTCCTGGCTCAGCCGCAGCACCTTGTGCCGCGGATCGTAATGGTCGCTGAGGTGGCCCGGCACCACTTCAATATCCACGTTCTGCAATCCGGCCGAGTCAAGCACGTGCCGCGCGGCCGCGGCCCCGCTCAAAGGCGCGGGCATTTGCTGCGCATTGGCGTAGGCCCACTTCACTTTCATCTGGGCCCAGAGCGCCAGAAGCAATGCCGGACCGATCATCAGCCAGAACAAAGGGTCAAACATACCAAACATGTTCTCTTACTCCTTCGGGGCTAAGAATCCCGCACTAGCCAAGCAATGCCTCGCGATCACGCACGCGGTGCTCGATTTATAAGTTACCGCAGCGGTTACATTGTTACTATATTCTACGCAAATTGGCAACGCGGAGGTCGCTCAATTGGCGGGGAAATGGTAAGAAATCCGTTTCTTGGCCTTGCGTTAGAGGAAACCTTGAAGGACTTCGGGGGGGGCGGGTCCGTAGGAGAAAGGCTCCATCGTGCAGGTGGCGCGGCCTTGGCTGAGGCCGCGCATGGCGTTGGAGTAGCCGAAAAGACTGGCCAGGGGAGCGTGGGCCTCGATCACCGTGTTGCGGCCGCGGGCCTGGGTGCGGGTGATGACCGCGCGGCGCTGCTGGAGATCGCTGACGAAGTCGCCAAGGTTCTCCTCCGGTGTGGTGACCTCCAGACGCATGATCGGCTCCAAGAGGACAATGCCGGCGTCCTGGAGCCCGCGGTTGAAGGCGTCGGCCGCCGCCAGGCGGAAGGCCATCTCGCTGGACTCCGTCTCGTGGACGCGGCCGCCCAGTACGGTGATCTTCACGTTCATCAGCGGAAAGCCAAGCGAACCGCCGCCTTCGCCCTGCTGGCTGAGCACCTCGGTCGCGGCGGTAAGGTACTGGATCGGCAGCTCCGTGGGCCCGGAGACGACGAACACCGACTTCGCGCCGCCCTCGGCCGGCTCCATGCGGATGTTCAGCTCGGCGAAGAGGGATTGACCGGCGATGTTGCGGTGGCAGCGGCCCGTCACCTCGACCGATTTTTCGATCGTCTCCCGGTAGCTGACGCGCGGCTTGTGCACGCGGACATTGAGCCGATAGTCGCGAAGCAGGCGGTGCTTGATGACCTCCAGGTGGAGTTCGCCCATTCCGCTGATGAGCGTCTGGCCGGTCTCTTCGTTTTCCAGGGCACGGAACGTCGGGTCCTGGCGTTTCATCATTTCCAGAACGTCCCCCAGTTTCTTGCGCTCGGCGGAGCTCTCCGGTTCGATGGCCATGGCGATCACGGTTTCCGGGAAGGTGATCGATTCCAAGAGGACCGGATGCTGCGGGTGGCAGAGGGTGTCGCCGGTGATCGAGTGGCGCAGTCCGATGATGCCGATGATGTCGCCCGCCTCGACCATGTCGACCTGCTCGCGGCGGTCGGCCTGGATCCGCCAGAGTTGCGGAACGTTTTCCTTCTTGTCCTTGCCCGGATTGTAGACGCGGCTGCCGGCCTTCAGTTGCCCGGAGTAGACGCGGACGTAATCGAGGTCGCCGTGGCGGTCGGCCTGGATCTTGAACAGCAGGCCGCAGAAAGGCTCGTCCGGGTCCGGTTTACGGGCGGCCTTGGCGTTCTTGCGCTTGGGATCCACGCCTTCCACGGGCGGAACGTCGAGCGGACTGGGGAGATAGGCAACCACGGCGTCGAGCACGGGTTGGACGCCGATGCCGTCCAGGGCGGATCCGCAGAGGACGGGAACGACCATGTCGTGGATCGTCGCGTTGCGGAGGACACGGCGGACCATCTCGGGCGGGGCCGCCTCCTCGGCCAGCATCAATTCGGTCAGCTCGTCGCTGTACATGGAAAGCTGGTCGAGCATGTGGGCCCGCCACATTTCGGCTTCTTCGCGGTGGGCCGCGGGGATTTCCTCGACGACGACGTCGGCCCCCTTGCTCTGGGGCGTGAAGCGGCAAACCTTCATTTCGATCAGGTCGATGATGCCGCGGAAGGGATCCTGAACGTGGGGCGGGCCGCTGCCGACCGGCAGGATGGTCACGACCGGCTTGCACTCCAGACGTTTTTCGATCTCCGTGACGGTGCCGAAGAAGTCGGCCCCTTCACGGTCCATCTTGTTGATGAACGAGATTCGCGGAACGTGGTATTTGTCGGCCTGGCGCCAGACCGTCTCGCTCTGTGCCTCGACGCCTTCGCGGGCGCTGAACACGACGACGGCTCCGTCGAGGACCCGCAGGCTCCGCTCCACCTCGGCGGTGAAGTCGACGTGGCCGGGGGTGTCGATGAGGTTGATCTGGTGGTCCTGCCAGAAGAATGTGACGCAGGCGGAATTGATCGTGATACCGCGTTCCTGCTCCTCGGGATCGTAGTCGGTGATCGTCGTGCCCGAATCGACCTCTCCGAGCCGGTGGCTGAAATGGCTGTAGAAGAGCATCCGCTCGGTGACGGTGGTCTTGCCGGCATCGATGTGGGCAATGATGCCGATGTTGCGGATTGATTTGAGGTCGCGAGGCATGGGTCTGAGGGATTTTAGATCTTGGATTTTGGATTCTTGCCTCCGGGTTTCTAGTCCAGGAGCCGTCAGCGCAAAAGAACACCGCGCCGGGAAGCAGTGACGGCGCGGTGGATTGGATGTTTTCGTATTACCAGGCGAAGTGGGCAAACGCCTTGTTTGCTTCCGCCATGCGGTGGACGTTCTCCCGCCGAGTCATTGCCGTGCCTTCCCGATTGTAGGCGGCCAGGAGTTCGGCGGCCAGTTTCTCGGCGGTCGGACGGCCCTTCTTCTCGCGGACCGCCATGAGGATCCAGCGGATGGCGAGCGACTGCTGGCGAGTGCGGTTCACCTGCATGGGAACCTGGTAGGAGGCACCGCCCACGCGCCGCGAGCGGACCTCGATGTTTGGCTTGACGTTTTCCACGGCCTGCGTGAAGACCTCGATCGGCTCCCGGTCCGGGATCTTTTTACGGATCTGCTCCAGGGCATCGTAAAAGACCCTCTGCGTGGTGCTCTTCTTGCCGTCCCACATCATGACGTTGACAAACTTGCTGGCAAGGATCGAGCCGTAAACGGGATCCCCGGTCAATTGCTCTCGGCTGGCGGTGATACGACCCATGTTCTGTCTGCTGTGCTAGGTAGTGGCCGGCGTGATTCCGCACCGGCGAAAAATCAGGATATTGGAAACAGGTGCGGCCGGCTATTTTTTCTTGGCGCCGTAACGGCTTCTGGCCTGCTTGCGGTTCTCCACGCCCAGGGTGTCCAAAGCGCCGCGGACCACTTGATAGCGAACGCCCGGCAGGTCGCGGACACGACCGCCGCGGACCAGAACGATCGAGTGTTCTTGCAGACTATGCCCCTCTCCGGGGATATAGACAGTGACCTCTTTGCCGTTGGAGAGCCGCACACGGGTGATCTTCCGGAGCGCGGAATTCGGTTTTTTAGGGGTCATCGTCTTGACCTGGAGGCACACCCCCCGTTTCTGTGGGCATGCATCCAGCACTGGCGACTTGCTGTAGCGCCGTTGCGGTTTGCGCTTCTTGCGGACCAACTGGTTCATTGTCGGCATAGTTTACGTCCCGATAGCCCTTTCGAACTCACGAATGACTGCACCCTGGAGGCTTGGAATCCATTAAGGTACCGAAACTACGGGGGATGTCAAGACATACGCCCCGGGTTCTCAACGTTGGCGGGACAGGTGCTTCAAGTTTTCATAGTGCTTCGCCCACCAGCGAATGTCCGGCGTAGTCCGTCGGGAGGGCTCGTAGGCAACTTTGCAGGGTAGGTGCAATGAACTCCGTGAAATACTATTCCCCAGCCTTCGCCAGGCGCCGACCCATGCCTGAGAGAAGCCGCCGGCCTTCCTGTCGGGCATACCGTTGGAATCGAGCCACGCGGCATAGGCCCGCTCGCGCTGCCTTTCGACCTGGCGGCTTAACTGTCCGAGCCCAGCCGCCGGCAGCACCACTGGACATCGTCGTCGGCCAACGGTGGCTTCAGATCCTCCTCGTCGTTGAGCGAAAGCTGGTAACGGGGCCGATCGTACACCGTGATAAACGCAGCCTGCAGATCGAGCGGCACGTCGGGATCGCTCGCCTTGAGCGGCACGGGGATCGCCGGCAACGGCTCGCGGATGCTCCAGGCGTAGACCGGGCTCACTGCGCCGCTTGCGGCATGTACCGTCCGAGGAAGCGGTAATGCCGCCAATCGTCCTTCAGCGCGCGCTGGAGGTCCTTCCACATGGCATCGCAGACCGTATGGGCAGACTCGCGTTTTTGGCGGTCCGCGAGTTCCGATTCGGCCAGGAAATCGTAGAAGTGCCGCATGGCGACAATGCCGGCTACCGCGTGGGCCCTGTCGAGCGAAAAAACGCCGAGCTTGCGGGCCAGGACAGGTTCCAGGTCTTCGCGGCGAAGGCCGCGCAAGAGGGCGGCGGGTCTGCGCTTCATGTCGTCGATCGTGTACACCAGGATGCGGCGCAACTCGTCGGCGACGACCGGCTCGAATCCGCGCGACGCACAGAGCCAACGCATATAGTCCGCCGCCAGGAGGAGGACGCGCCGCCCGGCGCGGTTGTCTTCCTTGAGCAAATCATCTCGGGTCCATCGGTCGGCTTTTCCGGCCAGGTGGAGCGCGAATTCGCGATGCCGTTGCCGGTCCTTGTCGGTATCTCTGCAACCGATCCGGACGGCGTAACGGAAGAGCTCGTCGACCGCTTCATCGGTGACCCCGGCCTGCACGCAGGCCTGATAAGGCGCAAATAGGGCCCACCCGATCAGCTCGCTCAGCGTCCAAGACGTCAATTCCCCGGAGATCTCCGGCGACATGGCGGCTTCGATCAGCCGTTGGGCCGGCTCCGCGCGTCCGGCCAGACGGATCAACGACGTCATGCTGAAGTACGGTTCGCTGATCTCGGTCATCGCGCCGGCGAACTCGAAGATTGCGCGGTCCAGGGCTTCCCACCGTTCTTCCGCGACGCAACAGAACGCCATCGACCAGGTGTGCCACTCCGCGCCGTCGGCAAACACGTCGGGCCGCTTCGTGCGCAGCTCTTCGAGAAAGGCAATGTATTCGGCCTCGGAGAGGCGGTTTTCCAGGCTGGTGATCGCTTCGTCGAACACATCCTGGTACCACTCGTCGGCCAGTTGGACGGTTTCGAGCTTTTCGCGGAGCATTCGCAACTGCCCCGCGCCATCCGCGGCCTCGTACTCGTCCCACCAGTCGTCGATCGCAGTCCGTTCACGCGCGGGTTTCGCGGGAGGGGGCGGCAGGGGCGCCGCGGGACGCGGACTAAGGTTGGGCGCCGGGGACTTCGTCTGCCGCGCCAGCTCGGCCTGCAGGGCGGCCCTGCGGCGTTTCTCGTCGTGCTTCTTTTTCTGCTGGCGGCGTTCTTTATCGCTCCGTGCGGACATGAGATGACACCTTTCCTTGGCTGGAGATCCGAATGGGGGCGTTGACTCTTCTACAGCGCGTATTGAGGGACCTTCATCGTTTCGCCGTTTTTCATGGCGGACAGGTGCGCGTAGTAACCGGGTGTGGTCATGTTCAACGCATGGATGACATCGACCGCCGGTTTCCGGCCGCGCAGGATGGCATCGATGAAGTCGTCGCCAAGGTAGCCGTGCGAGCCGCCGTGTCCGCCCGGCTGGACCCCCGGCGGCAAGGCGTATTTCTTGATTTGCAGGCCGTTGCGGAGGGCCTCGTCGTAACGTTTCTTGCCGGCGGCATCGCCGGTGAAGGAGGTGTTGTATCCGGCGTACTCGCCCCGGATGCGTCCCGCTTCCAGGTATTCGCCCTGCGAGGAGCAGACGATCATGCGGGAAACGCCCCCTTCCGCGGTCCGCAGCAGGGCGACTTCCGATTTGAAGGTGTTGCCGATCGCGTTGGGGACCCGCCGGGATTCGTCGAAATACGGAGTCCCCTGGCACGAGACGTCCACAAAGCTCTTGTGCGCTACGCCGACATAGTAGGCCGTTGCATGCGTGGGATACCACATCGGGCAGCCGTTCTTCCGCCAGTCCTTGTAGGACCCCAGCGCCGGGGCGCCCAAGGAATGCGGATGGCAATACTCCCCTTCCGAATAGACGATGCGGCCGAACACGCCGGCGGCAAAGAGCTTTTCCATCGCGTACAGGTCGTCGTGAAAGACGGAGGTTTCAAACATCGCATAGACCAGCCCCTTGTTCTTCCGGCAGCATTCCAGGAGCCTCTCGGCATCCTCGATATCGCCCCAGAAGGCCGGAACCGCAGTGGCGACGTGCTTCCCGTGCTCCATGCAGAGCACGGCGTGTCGGGCATGCGACGGCGCGTCGGTGGCGCAAAAAACGGCCTCGATGGAATCGTCCTTGACCATCTCTTCCAGCGACGAGTACGTCTTTTCGCATTTTGCCTTGCGGGCCATGTCCGCACAGCGGTCCGGAAACAGGTCGCTGACCGCGACCAGTTCGACGTTGGGATGGTTCTGGAGGTCGAACGCCAGACCGAACCGGCAGACGCCGTGGCCGACAATCCCGAGGCGGACTTTGCGGTCGCTGAAGGGTTTCCAAAGCTTCGTACGGTCGTAATCGGTCTTGGTCTGGTCGAAACCGGGAATGCCCTCGGCGGCCTGAGTGGAAGCAAGGAGCGAACTGCCGGTTGCGGCGGCCGCGGAAGCCGCCAAGAACGAGCGGCGGGATACCTGGGTCATGTCGGGGTACTCCTTCAGTCGTGGCGGGAGAAGGACGCAAAGGGCAATTCAGGCTACCAGATCGCCAAGGCCGAGGAAAGCACGGACGCATTGACGCCGGACAGCAATGCCCGGGGTGAATCTGGAACCGAAGACCCTCGGCAGATTGGAGAAAAAGCTAAAGATCGGCCGAAGAATAACTTCCCCATTCGTTGCCTTTCGCTCCGCGAAAGGCGACCGTTCTTGATCAACCACCCGCCAAAACGTCCAATGGCCCGCGCGGTCGTTTAACCGCAGGGCCAACGGCCCGCGCGTGATTTGCCAACGCGGCCGCCAGTTGTGCCCCGCGCGGGCCGTTGGCCCTGCGGTTAAACGATGTCCAAATGAAGTTCTGGCGGGTGGTTGTTATTGATCGGCCGGCCCTCAAGGAGGCGATGCATCGCCGATTTCTCGGTTGTGGTGAATATTTCTACGGCGCGCAGAAAAAATTTGCGCGTTCGACCGCAACCAATGAGGTCTGCGCGAGTCCCGAGTCGCCGGAAGTGTTGACGCCTGAAAGGGTTGCGATGAATGGTTAATTCCCATCTCCGTGGTATGATTTTTGCGTCTCTTAGGGGAGGACAAACGGTGTGTTTTCCTTGTCGGGCCCCCTGAGAAAGCATGGAATCCATGAGCGCGGAGCGGCAGTTTGTCGGCATTCGGGTGATCGAAGGTGAAGTCAAGACCGCCTGCATGCCTGCCGAGGCAGGTCGAGTTCGTCCTCGGGCGATTCTGATGCGCTGTCCGCGTCAGCTATTCCAGGCACTCAACGGATGGTGGTCGATCTACGAGGTCCAGTTTCCCGTGGACAAGCCCATCCGGTTGAAGTTGGCGATCGCGAGCGAACGGTACGAGCAAGCTTACGGTTACCTGTCGCGCAGATATCTCGATCCTCCGCCGGGAATCCTCTTCCTGATTGCGGAAAGCATGGAGCACAGTAGCCGCGGCGAGGCCCGCGGCGGCTAAGCACCCATCCACGAACAACTCCGTGGTTCTGTCGCCGCTGTGCGAAAGGGCGTTCTTACGCGGAGCGAAAGACGACGCTGTTCGTGGACGAGTCCTAAGCGGCTATCGGGAAACCGCCCTGCCGGGCCGGAGGAAGTGCCGCAGGGGCAACTCCTTTTCCGCCGGCCTCCAGGTTTCGGCGGGTTGCGCCTCTGGGAATCCGGGGTATGATAGGATTGCAGCCGAGGGCCGTGCGCAGCGGCTTGCATTCTCGACTCCCCGCGAGGCGCCTCCATGCATATCCCGACGATCCGCCCAGCCGCAATGTTCGCTCAGTTCATCTCCCTCCTTGCCGCCGCGAGTCTGTCCGCGTCCGAGCCGGCGATCCAAGGCTACGCCGACTTTGCGCAGTTCGAATCGCAAATGGAGTCGATCGGTCGGTCCGACCTGGCTGAACTGGAATCCCTCGGTCGCACGCTGGGCGGCCGCCCCATCTACCTGCTCAAGATCGGCGCCGGCCAGTTGGACAAGAAACCGGCAATCCTCATCGTCGGCAGCGTCCATCCGCCGCACGTGCTGGGGAGCGAACTGGCGGTACGGCTCGCTCGCCGGTTGACCGAACAGGCCGACCAGGGCGTCCGCGGCATGCTCGACCGGGTGACGTTCTATATCATTCCCCGGCCGGCGCCCGACGCCATGGAAGCGTTGTTCCAGTCGCCCTTCCACGCTCGCGTCCGCAACCAGCGGTGTGTTGACGACGACGGCGATGGGCGGGTCGATGAAGACGGCCCGGACGACATGAACGCCGACGGTTGGATTACGACGCTCCGTGTGGAGGACGCCGCGGGCGAGTACCTCGTCCACCCGAAGGACAACCGAGTGATGATCAAAGCCGACGCGAAGCAAAACGAGCGGGGCCGGTATTCGCTCTACACTGAAGGGCTGGACGACGACGAAGACGAGCAACTCAATGAGGATCCGCCCGGCGGCGTGGCCTTCGACCGCAACTTCACGTTCCAGTATCCCTACTTCGGCGACGCCGCCGGACCGAACCAGGTCTCCGAGATTGAAAGCCGGGCGGTGGCCGACTTCGCCTTTACGCACCCGAACATCGCCGTCATCTTCGCATTTGCCCTCCAGGACAACTTGATGCACCCCTGGAAAGTCGATGCCTCGGCCGAAGGGCAGAAATTGAAGACCTCGCTCATGGCCGACGACGCTTCGCACTACCAGCGTGTGGCCGAGCAATACCGGGAAGCGATCGGTCGGAAGGACGCCCCGGAGCCGGAGAGCGGTGAGGGCTCGTTCCGTCACTGGGCCTACTTCCACTTCGGCCGCTGGTCGTTTGCCGCACGCGGTTGGAGCATCCCGAAAACTGAACAGGCCAAGAAGGAGCAAGGGGCCGAGGCCAAGGAAACGGTCTCCGAAAAGAGTGAAGAGACCGGCAAAGAGAAGCCCTTGCCTTCCGGCCCATCCTCCGACACGCGCGGCTCCGAGGATCTCAACGCCCTTCGCTGGTTCAAGAAACATGGGATCGACGGATTCGTCGCCTGGAAACCGATCGACCATCCGCGCTTCCGCGGGCGAAAAACCGAACTGGGCGGATTCAAGCCGTTCATGCGGCTCAATCCGCCGGCTGAAGAACTGGATTCGCTGGCGGAGCAACACGGCCGTTTCCTCCGCATGCTGGCCGCCGATCTGCCGCGGTTGTCGATCGGCCAGGCAGAGGCGGAGCCGCGAGGGGGCGGAATCTGGCGAATCGTCGTCGCGGTGGCCAACGACGGTGCACTGCCCACCATGCCGAAGATCGGCCAGATTAACGGGCAGCCCCATCCGCTGCAGATCGAACTGACATTGCCCGACGGCGTTGCGTTGATCACCGGACAGGCGCGCGTGCGCCTGGATCCACTCCCGGGCGGCGGTGGCCGCGCGGAGCAGAGTTGGCTCGTTCGCGTGCCGGAAGGCGGGCCGAAAGCCCTGTCCGTCCGGGTGTGGGGCCCCTCCGTCGGCGCCGCCGAGAAGCAGGTCGTGCTCAAGCGCTCAAGGAAAAAGAGCTGACCTTGCCGCAATTCACGGTCCGGACCCTACAACGGTTATCCCGAGAGCCGGGCCAAGGCTTCCTCGCGGGAGTCCGCGGCTTCGAAAGGGGCGGCCGCAGACGGATCTCGCGAAAGCAATTGGCAAACCTCGAACATGCGGCGAATGGATTCCGAGCAGTTGCAGATCACGATGCGCCCGCCCTGAAGTCGGCGCCGAACCGCCAACAGCGAGAGAAGTCCGACGCTGCCCATGAACGCGACTCGGCAGAAGTCCATCGCGATATGGCTCGGCTTCGCGGAATCGACGAGCCGCAGGATCTCGTCGCGCAGAGCGTACGACGTCTCCGGGTCTCGCACTTGTTCCACCTGGATCTTGATCACCAGCACATTGCCGTGAACCGATCCGGTCGCCGAGCGGTCTTCACTCTTCGCCATCATCGTGATCCGTAGCCGGCCCCGCGGGGGCGGTTCATTTCTCTTTCCGCTTCAGTTCGGCACTGTGCTCCTGGATGAATTCGCGGATCTGGCCGGAGAAGTCGAGCAGCCTCTCCCATTGCTCAACGTAGAGGGTGACAGGCATCCGTTGCAGGCCGTAGACGCTGATGGCGCCTTTCTCGCTGACTTTGCAGTAGAGCGTCCCCGGTTTGCGCGTCTCCAGTTCCGCCAGGAGCTTGGAAGCCTCGTCGACCGTCAGTTCGCGGGCCTCGAGCCGTTTGAGGATTTCGTCCCTTTTCACGATGCTTCTCCTTTTGCCCAGCCGTCGGTTCGCCCACCGACGATAGCATACCCGCTGGTGGGATTGCCGCAAAGGGGGTAGACCGGGGGAAGTGCCTATTCGCTCGTCCTATGAGCAGCACCCCTCATACGGCCATGATTTTACAACCCGTCCACTAAATCTTCCCATCTTCCCCAACCGTTAATCTCTGCTTTATCCGCAATCCCGGGAAAATTCTCCTATCAATACGCGCCTGTTTGTCCGATGAATGAATGGAAAGCAGCGGGCGCACGCATGGCCCGTTGCGCAATAGGATTCCTCTTTATCCGGGCAGACGGTATGCGCAACCCCCGAATTCTGACGGCGACGTGGCTCCTGGCGGCCCTGGCTCTCGGACTGACGGCACGCGGCGACTCGATCGCCGAACTCAAACCCAGCCAGGTCATCCAGCTCGACGGCCAGGTCCTCCTCAATCAAGTGCCGGTGGTCTCTAGCGTGGCCCTGGATCCCGCGGGCAGAATGCTGGTTACCGCGGGAGACGACCACCTGGTGCGGCTCTGGGACGCCCGCGCCGGCAGCATGCAGCGGCAGTTGGCCGGGCATTCCGATTGGGTCCGCGTCGCGGCGTTCAGCCCCGACGGCCAGGTGCTGGCCACCGCCGGCGACGACGGCATCATCCAACTTTGGTCGGTCTCCAGCACGCGCCCCTACCGTACGCTCTCGGCCCACGAGGCGAGCGTTCAGGCCCTGGCTTTCAGCCCCGACAACCACCTTCTGGCGGCGGCCGGCTCCGACAACCAGGTCCGTGTCTACGACGGCCGCAGGGGCGCCCTGGTCCGCACCCTGGAGGCCCCCGGGCCCGATGTCCGCGCGCTGTTGTTCTCGCCCGGCGGCCGCCAGAT
>JABWBD010000236.1 GCA_013360685.1 Pirellulales bacterium | reverse complement strand
ATCTTCACCAATTGCGCTATCACGGTATGGCCCCGCCGATTACCAAACGGACGCAGGCCCTGGCCGATAAGTTTGTGCCCTTCTTTCCGCACTGGGTGGTGGTGGATGCCACCCTGGGGGTCATCTTACTGGGCCTGCTCGTTTACCTCAGTTGGAACTGGCGCGCTCCGCTGGAATTTCCGGCCGATCCTACCAGCACCGATTTCCTCCCCCGCCCCGAATGGTACTTCTTATTTTTGTTCCAACTGCTCAAGCTGTTTCCCGGCCCGCTCGAACCGGTCGCCACCATGCTCGTGCCGATGTTGGTTATGGGCAGCATCCTCCTGTTGCCCTTTTTGGATCGGGGCGAGGAACGGCGGCCCTGGCGGAACTGAAACGGCGGCCTCTAGATCAGTCGGTTCCATACGTGCTGTCCGGCATGCGATGGCCTGTCGAGTTGGAGCAGGAACTCACCGTCGGCCCTCTTGGCGATGTGGGGTACGAGGCGACGGTTACGACCGAAGGTCCCCAGGCCAAGACGATCGTCAAGACGGAAGCGAGCACAGGATACTCCGATACTCCGACGTTGACGGTCTTCTATTCCGGTTCCGGTTCCGGCCGCAGGCTCTGGCGATCCGTGCAGGTCTACGGGCCGACTCCGCAGGACAGGTACGCCAACCGTCGGCGCACGCTCAATGCCTACCGGCAGCAATCACTGGCGCACCGCCGCAACGCCGATGCCTACAACCGGGAAGTCCAACAGCAAAACCACGCCGCCGGCCGTTTGCTCTACGAACTCGCGGGCGAGGATCTCGGAGCTGACCCGCAGCGGTGGTTGGACTGGTGGATGGATTACAACGAATACGAACGGCCGAGGGAAAAACCGGTGTACACGCAGGAATACTACAACCCGCGGTTTGTGCACGACGGGCCAACCATTCACGTGATGTACTCTTACAACTCCTGCTTTGCACGCGGAACGCCGGTCTGGACCCAGAACGGCTTGAAGCCCGTGGAGCAGCTCCAGCCTGGCGAGCTGGTCCTGGCTCAGGATCCCGAGACGGGCGAGTTGGCTTATCGGCCGGTCCTGCAGTGCACGCTTCGTCTTCCCAGCCCAATGCGGCGGATCTGCGTGGCAAACGAAGAGATCGCCGCCACTCTGGGCCATCCGTTTTGGGTGAGCGGCGACGGCTGGCGGATGGCCAAGGAGCTGCAAGACGGCCGGTCGTTGCACGGGCTGGAGGGAAGTTGGCCGATCCGGCAGGTTGAGGAACTGCCGGATGCCGAGGCCTACAACCTGGTCGTCGACGACTTCCACACGTATTTCGTGGGCCGGCTCGGTCTGCTGGTCCACGACAACCACTTCCGCCGGCTTACCACCGCCGTGCTCCCGGGATTTCACCGGGTCCGCGAGTGAATTCGCCCTTGCCCGCAAACAGCGTGGCGGATGTCCACGCCCCAAGAAGTTGCTGCACACCTCGCCGCCGGTTCGTTGCGTCGGCCTTCCCCGTTGATTATCCTGATGAAAATCGCTTATTCCACCAGGCCCAGGTCACTCTCACGGAGCGCCGCGCATGTCGAGTAGCCTGACCGTCACCCTCTTCGTTGCCATGACCGCCATCACCGCCGCCGACCAACCGCTCTTTGTCGCCACCCCGTTCACCGAAACGGGCAGTTTCACGCCCGGGATCGAAGGCCCGGATTGCGACGCCGAGGGGAACCTCTATGCCGTCAACTACACGAGGCAGCAGACCATCGGCCGTGTGACCCCCGACGGCCGTGGCGAAGTCTTCGTCGAGTTGCCCGGCGAGAGCGTCGGCAACGGCATTCGCTTCGACTCCGGCGGCGTCATGTATGTCGCCGACTACGTGGGGCACAACATCCTCCGGATCGACCCGAAGTCGCGGCAGGTGAGTGTGTTCGCGCATCAGCCCGAGATGAACCAGCCGAACGACCTGGCGATTACCGCCGACGGCGTTCTCTATGCCAGCGATCCGAACTGGAAGGAGAAGACGGGGCAGGTCTGGCGGATCGACCGCAACGGCCGCACCACGCGCGTGGCGGCCGACATGGGAACGACCAACGGCATCGAGGTGAGCCCGGACGGCCGGACGCTCTATGTCAACGAGACCATCCAGAGAAAGGTCTGGGCCTTTACTCTGGGGCCGGGCGGCGGGCTTTCCGAAAAACGGCTCCTCTGCGATTTCCCGGACCACGGCATGGACGGGATGCGGTGCGACGTGGACGGCAACCTCTACATTACCCGCTATGGGAAAGGGACTGTGGCCAAGGTCTCGCCCGAGGGCAAAGTAGTCCGCGAAATCGAGGTTCTCGGCGCCAGTCCGAGCAACATCTGCTTCGGCGGCCCCGATGGCCGGACCGCCTACGTCACCGAAGTGGAGCATCAGCGCGTGGTCCAATTCCGGACTGATCGCCCGGGATTGGCATGGCAGCGATGGCAAGAGTAGTGGTGCGGACGCGGCGTTCTGTCGTAGCTCTCCAGGGGCAAGTGAGGCGAGGTGGCTCTGGCGCCTCCGTTCTTAGGCGCCAGGCTCGGCGTTTTCCGTAGGACGGCCTTCCCAGGCCGTCGAGATCGCGGGAAAAAGACGGCCTGGGAAGGCCGTCCTACCCTAAAACGGAATAGCCGCGGCTCGTCCGTCTCCACCCGTCAATCGCGGG
Organism: Pirellulales bacterium; assembly: GCA_013360685.1. Lineage (GTDB taxonomy): Bacteria > Planctomycetota > Planctomycetia > Pirellulales > Thermoguttaceae > JABWBD01. Next base: position 10,610 of record JABWBD010000236.1, on the reverse strand, counting down.
GAAGGGCCGTCGGAATCATGTTCAGTTGTCGCCGACACGTGCTACAATACGGGCGCACGCAGTGGCTGTACAACCTTCGGATTCCATCGTCGTCAGGCGGCGACGTGAGCGGGTCAGCCCTTCCCGGGGCGGCGGGACGACCTGGGAAAGCTACCTATCGAGGGACCGCCGCGTTGCGAAAGGCAATGGCCGATGCTATCCGCAAATGGGGGGTAGGATGATGAAAGACCCGGTGATGGCTGTGATTCTGGCTGGAGGCAAGGGCTCCCGCCTCGAGCCCCTCACCCGCGACCGCGCCAAGCCCGCCGTTCCCTTCGGCGGCGCCTACCGCATTATCGACTTCACCTTGTCCAACTGCCTCAACAGCGGCTTTCGCAAGCTTCTCGTGCTCACCCAATACAAGGCGATGAGCCTCGACCGGCATATCAGCATGGGCTGGCAGCGATACTTCTGCCGGGAGCTCGGCGAGTTTGCCGATGTCGTCCCGCCGCAGCAGCGGATCGACGAGAACTGGTACCAGGGGACCGCCGACGCCGTCTACCAGAACATCTACACGCTCGAAAAGGAGCACCCCAAGTATGTCATCATTCTTGCCGGCGACCACATCTACAAAATGAACTACCAGCGGATGCTGGACTTCCACACCGAGGCCGGGGCCGACGTGACGATCGGCGTGCTCCGCCGTCCACGTATGGAAGCGGCCCGGCAGTTCGGCGTGATGGAGGTCGACGGCGACAACCGTGTCCTCGGCTTCCAGGAAAAGCCGGAAGATCCCAGGCCCATTCCCGGAGACGAGGAACACTGCCTGGCTTCGATGGGCATCTACGTCTTCACGGCCCGGTTTCTCTTCGAAGAGCTTTGCCGCGACGCCACGCGCCGCGGCAGCGGCCACGACTTCGGCAAGGACCTGATCCCTGCCATCATCGACACGAACCGCGTCTTCGCGTTTCCCTTCCTGGTGACGATCGACGAGAACCGCAAGCGAGACGCCTACTGGCGCGACGTCGGCACGCTCGACGCCTACTTCGAGGCCAACATGGACCTCGTGTCGGTGGATCCCGAGTTGAACATGTACGACGAGGAGTGGCCGATCCGGAGCTACCAGCCCAACCTGCCGCCTCCCAAGTTCGTCTTCGCCGACGAGCAGCGCCGCGGCTACGCCCTGGACAGCATCGTCTGCCCGGGGACCATCGTCTCCGGCGGCCGGGTCCGGCATTCGGTGCTCGGCCACCAGGTCCGGGTCAACAGTTTCGCGGAGGTCGAAGGGGCGATTCTTTTCGGGCACGTCAACGTCGGTCGCCACGCTCGCATCCGCAGGGCGATCATCGACAAGGGCGTGTCGATTCCGGCGGGCGTGTCGATCGGCTACGACCACGACCAGGACCGCGCCCGCGGCTTCACCGTTACGGAAAACGGCATCACCGTGATCGCCAAATCCGACGGCGCCGAGCACTTCTTCGAGGTGGAGCGGCAAACTGCCTGAATCGGATCTCCCCGTTGCTGGCATGGACTTGTTTCGACGGTCATTACGACGCCGATCGTCAGCCGAGAAACTCGTTGCCCACCTTGCGGGCCCGTTGCGGCTTGTCGAGGTTGATCCCGTTCGCCACTCCGACGTTGACCAGCACATTCCAGCCGGCGAGCAACTGGAGCACCGGGTCGTAGCCATCCACCTTCGGGATGCGGATCGTCGGGAAAACGGTGGATTCCGAGGCGATGGCGATGACCGGCATTCCGACCCCTTGGACAAGGACTTCTTGGAACTTTTCCGCCTCGGCGGGGAACGGCTCAACGACGACCACGACTTCCGTGGCGTTCATGACTTCCTCGATGCCGTGGACGGCATAAGTGCCCTCCAGAAAGTCGCTCTTTTTGCGGGTAATCTCGTTGGTCTTGAGCGTGAGTTCTTCGGCCACGCCGTCGTTGCGGCCGGCAAAGTAGATCAGTTCAGCGCCGGCGATCGTCTTGACGATTTCGGGATCCAACTCGGCTTTAAGGACCTCGTCCGCTTTCCGGGCGGCTTCCTGCTGGTTTTTCATCAGGGCGCCGGCGGCCCCGTAAACACCTAACAACGAGCGGTAAAACAGTGCCTGCTCGACCACGCTCTTCGTGGCGGCCACGGCGTTTTCCTTGCCGCAGGTAAGCGTGTAGCAGCGGTTCGAGGCGGCCTCCAGCCGAGTCTTCTCGTTGGCAGTCAGGCCGAATCGCTTCTGGTGCCCCTGCTCGATGAGACGATGAAACAGCCCGATCACCTCCTTGGTCTGGCCGCTGTTGCTGGCGGCGAAAACGGCGAAGTCCCGGAGATTGTACTCGTGCACCTGGCGGGCCCCGTCGGTGAAGACGGCGAGCGGAATCCCCTGACGGAGCACGTCCACCATGAAGCTCTTGGCCGGAAAGATACGGCTGGAACCCTCGCCCGTCAGCACCAGGCGCCCGGTGCGCTTGATTACCTCCGCCGTTTCCCTGGCCTGCGCGAAATCCAGTGCCCCGATGATCCGGGGCGTCTCGAGCATTTCCTGGACGAGGGCGAAATCCTTGTACTTGGGATCCGTCAGGTTCATGGTGGGTTTTCTCGCCTGCTTCAGCCGTGTGGCCGGCCTATTTCAACACCCGAGTCGGGACCTGAATCGGCACCGCCGAACTCGACCCGACCACGGCGTCGTCGCGATGGGTACCGGCAGCGATCAGTCCGGTGTCGTTGAGGAAGAAATCGTTGAGAAGGTTCTTGGGCTGCGGGGCCGGCAAGAATTCGACGTGGCCGTCTTCAAAGAGGAAGTTCTGCCCGCGACCGCCGTGATTCAGGCTCGTGAGCTCCGGCAGGTCGTAACTGGGAGAGTCGGCCATGACGGCAAACCGCGGCCGGTGGAGGTTCTTCGTGGGGCGGTACTGCCCGTCCCCCATATATCCCAGCGTGTAGCCATAGCTGCCGCCCAACTGGCGTTGAAGTCTTGCCAACCGATCGCCGAGAGCGGCTTGCTGAAGCTGCTTGATCGTAGGAACGGAGAACTGGTCGTCCGTAGCCAGCGGCGAGCCGGGACACACGACCCGCGCCGGTCCATCCAGATACCCGTCTTCCAGCAGAATGGGGGCGTAGACGCCGGCAACGGCCATCGGGCCCGAGGGGGGGATCGCGGGCAGGTAACCGCCGTTGCGCCCGCTATACTCGGCCAGCGCCGTTCCGAGCTGACGAAGATTTTCCTGGCAACCTGCCATGCGCGCGTTGAAACGGCTGCTCTCGATTGCGGGGAAGATCAAGAGAAACGCCGCCGCCGCAATGCTGGCCGCCACAACGAGGTCCGCCCATGTCCAGCGGTTCGATGCGGTTGCCGGGGCCACTGCGGGAGACATGGCCACGTCGGCATGCAAGAGGGAGGGGACCGCAACCTCGGGCGACGAGAAGGTGGATTCCGTCGGCCTTCCGACAGCCTGTGCGGTAACTTCGGCAGACTGCTCGGAGATCATCTCGCACGTCCGTGCCGCCAGACCGAGCGGTGGAACAAACTCGCGACTGTGTGAGCGAAGCGGCTTCAGACTGTGCCAGGCTTTCTCGAATTCCTGCCGCAACGCATCATCCCGTTTCAACTGCTCTTCGAGGACCGCCTCTTCGTCTTCCTCCAATGCTCCGAGGAGATAACCCAACAGTTGCTCTCGCAGATGATCAGTCATAACCAGCGGTGTGCGTGGGAGTTAGTGCGTCATTCAGCTTCTGGATCGCGGCATGCAGCCGGCTCTTCACCGTTCCAACCGGAATACCCAGAACGTCGGCGGCCTCGCGGTACTTCAGCCCTTGGTAGTAGACCAGGACAACGACCTGTCGAAGGGTATCGGGCAGTTCGTCGACCGCTCCCCGGACATAGGCGCCCTGCTCAGCCGACTCGAAATGGTCGGCCGGGCCCCGCTCCTCGTTATCCAGCAGTCCGCCGAGCGTGCCCGCCTCGTCGTCATTCCCCTTGCCGCTGAATCGCCGGTCCAAACTGACCATCCGATGGCGCCGGTTGCGGCGCTGGGAGTCGATCGCCTGGTTTGTGGCCACCGTGTACAGCCAGGGACGGACCCGGCGGCCTTCCTCGAACTGATCGCACTTGAGGTGGATCTGGAGGAATGTCGCCTGGAAGGCATCCTCGGCCATCTGGGCATCGCCCAGGTAGTGCCGCAGATAGTTGTACAACTCCGTCTCATAGCGATGCACCAGTTCCTCGAACGCCCGCCGGTTGCCATCGCCTCGGTACTGAAGCAACAGTTCCTCGTCCGTCCGCTCCACCAGCGGAACGATCGAGACACGTGGCCGCACCTGTTCCATCGTGATAGTCATCTGTGATACGAATCCCTGTGGAAGAGAGTTCTAAAGGATCCGGCAAGACGCCACTGCGGCGAGACCAACCACCTGCCCGGAGAAACCCTTCCACAGGGTTCCATTGTAGCAGGTTTTTCGCCGGCGTCGCCACGGAAACGTCGGTTTTTTGACAAGATAAGCTGCTAATCTCGGACTTCTTGCCGCGGAACGCGTGTCTCCGAATGCAAGCCGTGTGCCATTCGGCCTGGGGGCTGGCTCGCGAAAAAAGCCGCGAGGAAAGACGCCGCACCTTAATGCTTAGACTGCTTAGGTTTAGGAAAAGTTGCACGAAAGCTGCCGGGTCCGACACCCTCCCGGGCAAAACCGTTCCACATCTGAAGATTCTTCCTTCCGTTACATCGAGACGATTCACTGCATTTGGACCCTGCCGAAGTGGCAGACTCGCTTCGACCCTCTCTGCCAGCCACCGAGACCGCTCCAGGCCTCTTCCGTTCTTGGGTGCCAACCTCGGTGTTTTCCGTAGGACGGCCTTCCCAGGCCGTCACAAGATCACGGGAAAAAGACGGCCTGGGAAGGCCGTCCTACACCCAAGAGCGGAAGATCCCCGCTTCGGAACTACTGCCCGCCTAAACGGTCTAGGCAGTCGTGCAGGTATTCCATGCTTTCGCGGGCCAACCGCTCGATTCCCGGGGTATAGTCAAAGACCTCCACCGACACCCAACCGCGGTAGTCGATCTCGCCGAGGGCCTGAAGGATCGGCAGAAAGTCGGTCTGACCGAAACCGGGCCCCTGGCGGTTGGCATCGTTGGCGTGGAAGTGGGCCACCATCCGGTGGTGCTTTCGGATCAACTGCGGGATCGGCTCTGTCTCGGTCGCCATAGCCTTGCAGTCAAGGTGCAGTCTCACCTGGGGCGAAGCGATCATCTCGGCGAGTTCTACCGCCTCCGGCGTTGTGACCAGGAAGTTCGTCTCTTCCGGGCCGAGGGGCTCCAGGGCGATCACAACGCCCGTCTCCTCAAGGACCGGAACTGCCTGGCCGAATACTTCTGCCCCGTAGCGCATGGCCTCGTCGCGCGTAACGCCCGGCAGGAGGTCGCGCTGCTTGGGTGAGCCGAACACCATCAGGTGTCCGCCCAGGTCGGCACAGAACCGGGCCAACTCGCCAAGATAGTTGGCGGTTCGTCTGCGGACCTCCGCATCCGGGCTGGTCAAGTAGAGCCCTTCGGTCTTGGCCAAGAGCCAATGCAATCCGATGATCTCGAGCCCCGCCGCATCGGCCTGCCGGCGGACCTCGGCGCGTCGCGAGGCCGGGATGTCGGTCACGTGGTTGGCAATCGTAAAGGGGGCGATTTCCAGGCCGGTATAGCCACACTCGGCGGCAAAGGCAAATGCCTTGTCAAACGGCCAGTCCTGAAAGGTCTCATTGCAGATGGCGAATTTCATATAATGCCTTGCGTACGGCTTGAGAGGGTTTCCGCAGACCGAACAATCTTGCTCGAAGCGTCCCACTATTTCGTGATCAGACCGAGGAACGTCCCGTGGTTGAGCGCCGGGTCGTGGCGGCGGCCGTAGGCGTGTTCGAATTTGCCGTAAACGACCACCAGGCGGTCGCCATCGCACGTCATGTCGGGCGAGGAATTGTACTTGACGTCGTCGACCCAGTAGGTGGTGGTGATCTGCCCGGCGTCGGCGGCGATCCACGTCAGGGCCAGGTCGTGGTACATGTAGCCGGAGCCCGGATACTGCGAGTTGCACTTGTAGACGCAGTAGAAACGGTCGCCGAACTGGGCGCCCTTGGCGTAACGCGATCTGCCCTTGTCGTGCAACAGGACGCTGGACGAGAACGACCGGCCGTCGAAAAACGTGCAGTAGAGCGGTTCGTGATCCGCTTCTTTCTCCGAGGCGGCCAGGTCCGACCAGAGCAGGATCATCCGGTCCTCGAATACGTTGATTGACGGGCCGTAGGGATAGACCGATGGGCAAGAATCGAAAACGACCGTATCGGTGAACCGTCCATCCTCGTAGGGCCGCAGCACGATCCGCGTCCTCCGGCGGTTCTCCTCGTTGAGCTTCGCCTCCAGCCACATCATCCAGAGCTTGCCGCGATAGACAGTCAGTCCGCCTTCCCAGGCGCCGCAGCCGGGTTGGGTCGCCTCGATCGTGATCGGGTCCGAGAGCCGTTGCGTGGCGAAATCATAGGTCAGCACGTGCTGGCGCGAGTCCATGATTTCATACTTGGGATCGCCCGTCGCCTGCCGGTTCCACATCACCCAGAGCTTGTCCTGGAAAACGCACGTGTCGGGAATGCCCTGGTAGGAAGAGACCTCTTTGACTCGGGGGACGATCTCCCTCGTCCACTCGACTCCAAAATCCGACTTGCGAAGCTTGGAGAGGTGGATCGCGGAGCCGCGAGCTTCGACGAGGTAAAACGCATCCTGGTAAGACTCGATGCACGGGTAGGCCTGGTCGTCGGGAAACGTCGGCACGTGTCTCGTGGGCCAGAGCTTCAATCCCTCCCAGAGCTTCGGCTGCTCGGCGATCGTCGCGGCCCCGATGGCCTCCGACACCACGGGCTCGGCCGCGGTCGTCGGCTTGCCGTTCTCATCCAGCCGTTGCGGCGGCAACGCCCGCACGCGGAACTGGTACTGCGTCTGCGGCTCGAGCTGGATCACATTGTGGAATTCGGACCAGACATTCCGGATCGTGGTCCACTGCGAGGCGCCTTCGGGGCGGAATTCGATCTCGTGGTGCTCCCACGGGGATTTCCAGGCCAGATAGACCGACGACGAGGTCGGCCGCGAGGCGGCAAGGTCGCGGACGGTCCCTTGCGCCGCGGGCCGGCCGCCATCGTCCGACTCCAGCGCCACGCAGTCGGTCCGCACCCGCATCCGCCCGTCGACATAAGGCACGAGGAGCTGCGCGAATGCCGCGGCGGCCGGCGCGCGGGCAGTGAGGCTCAGCTTTTCCCAGCCTTCGGTCGGTTTGGTCCGGCTCACCTGCCGGATCGCCATGCGATTCTTCTGGGCATCCAGGAAATCGAGGTAGATGCTCACCGTGCCCCCTTCCGACAGCTCCACGTTGACCCAGGCGCTGAGGGTATATTCGCAGTCGGGCGTGATCGGCACGACCTGCTTCGCGGCCACGTGTACGATGCCGGTGAGCTGGGGACGGTCGACCAGGACCGCATGCGCCCCGTGCAGGGCCCCCTCTCGGACGAGCGACATGTACTGTGGATTCGCATAGAAGTCCCAGTCGTCAGGGGCGCCTCGGCTCTGCCGTGCTGCTTCGAACGACGGATTGGAGGCGAGATTGCGGGGCAAGCCGATCGATGTCGGATCGAACCGGCCGTCCTGGCCCGCGGCAATTCCGGCCGCCGCCAGCCAGAAGGCGGCGACAAGAAAACCAAAGATGTTGCGGCACAAATGGCGTAGGACCATGGCGTCATCTCCTTCTACCGCTATCCTACACACTCCACGCCCCGCCGCAAGCTTCTCAGCCGCCGGCGCTTGCACCAGTCCCTCCGTGGGCGATAATGGAAACCCATTCCCACCGAACCTCTCCACGCGTGCCCACCAGGAGAACCGTACGATGCTCCGGTCCGCCCTCCTCCGCAACGTGCCGGCCGCGCTGGCCGCTTTGGCCCTGTCGGCATCCTCGGTTTCGGCCGGCAGCGTAAGGCTGACGGTCAAGGAGCCTTCCGGGATCGAGCGTCAGCAATGGCCGGTGACCTCGGGAATTCCATTGGCCCAAGGCGCGGTGAACGATCCGCAGTCCGTTGCCCTCGCGGCCGAGGACGGCGGTCGCGTGCCGCTGCAAACGCACGTCCTTGCTCGCTGGCCCGACGGTTCCATACGCTGGCTGCTGGTAGACTTTCAACTGGACCTCCAGCCCAGTCAGAGTCGAGCGTTTACGCTGGAGTACGGCGCCGGCATCCAGCGGGAAGCCGTATCCCAGCCGATCCGCACGCAGTCGCTTCCTGACGGTTTGGAGATCAATACCGGCCCGATGCGGCTGGTGCTCGCATCCGCCCGGTTCCGCCCGTTGGACGCCGTCTGGCTGGATGCCAACTCCGACGGAACGTTCTCCGACGCTGAACGCATCACCGGCTCCGAAGAGGCGGGAATCATACTTACCGCTCCCGATGGGAAACCATTCCGGGCGGACCTGGCTGCCGCCAAGATCGAACTGGAGGAGGCGGGGCCGCTCCGCGCCTGCGCGAGGATCGAGGGCGACCACGCGGCTGCCGACGGCAAGATGTTCCACTACGTGGTCCGGTTGCACGCATTTCGCGGACAGCCGTTGGTGAAGATGTTCTACACGTTCGTCAACGATCGCTGCGAGCCGGAGATGTCCCCGATCGACAGCCTGAGCCTGGTCTTCGCCGCGGCAGACAAACCGGCCGGCGAGGGCCTGCTCGATGGGAAGATCGGCTCCGGGGGCCGCTTGTTCCAGATCGACGAGAAGCGGTACGAGATCGACGGCAAGCCGGCGGGCCAGCGCGCCGCCGGCTGGGCAGCCGACTGCGGGACGCAGGGAGGCTTCGCGGTCGGCGTTCGCCACTTCTGGCAGAACTGGCCCAAGGGAATCGACGCGGAGCCAGGAAAGATCCGGGTGCATCTCTGCCCGCCGTTCGAGAAGGGGCTCTACGATGGCCGCGAGCTGACCGAGGAAGTCAAGCTCTACTACTATCTCCGCGACGGTGTCTACCGGTTCAAGCTGGGCGTGGCCCGCACCCACGAACTCTGGGCCGCGTTTTTCACCGGCCGGCCCGATCCGCGTAAGCTCGCCGCCACGTTTCGGGCTGCGGAAGATCCGCTCCTGGCGGTCTGCGATCCGGCCGTCGCGTGCGCGACAAAAGCCTTCGGGGATATTGCGCCGGCCGGTCCCGTGCGCGGCGCCGCCTATGACGCCTGGTTCGACGCCGCATTCCATGCCAATCTCACCAGCCGCGACAACGACCGTTTCTACGGCATGCTCAACTTCGGCGACTGGTGGGGCGAACGGGGCGTGAATTGGGGAAACCTCGAGTACGACCTCGGCTACTGCCTCTTCCTCCAGTACCTCCGCACCGGCCGGCGCGACATCTTCGAGCGGGCCGAGCAGGCCGCGCGGCACCATATCGACGTTGACGTGATCCATGCCGAAAACCCGAAGGATCCGAAAGGCCCGCGCGCGGGCGAGATCTGGGCCCACAGCGTCGGCCATACCGGCGGCTATTATCACGACGCGCCCCTGCCGGCCAGCAACACCTACCAGAAGGGATGGAACCAGAACCAGGGGCACGTCTGGATTGTGGGCGATTTCCTGTACTACTACCTCACCGGGGATCGCCGCGCGTGGGACGTTGCTCTCTTGGCGTCGGACACGATGGCCCGGCAGTGCCCCACGGCCTACGGCGATCATATCCGCGCGATCGGCTGGCCGATGGTGCTGGTCCTGGCCGCCTACGAAGCCACCGGCGACAAGAAATACCTCGATGCCGCCACGAAGAACTGGGAGGTGCTCAAGAAGCACATCGACTGGCAGCGCGGCTGGGTCGTCCGCCTGGCCAAGGGGCACTGCAAGCACACCGACCAGGACTGCTACGGCAACGTTCCCTTCATGGAAGGACTCACTTGTTCGGCGCTCGCCCGCTACCACCGCCACACGGGCGATCCGGAGGTGCTCAGGGCGATCGGCGTGGGAATCGACCAGATGATCCGGGAGTGCTGGGTGGAAGACCAGAAGGCATTCCGCTACTCGGCTTGTCCCATCTCGCCCCTCACGCCCGCCCTGCTGCCGCTCTCCGCGGAGGCAATGGCCTACGAGGTCCGGCAAACCGGCAACAAGGAGCACCTCCGCGTGCTCCAGGAAGGTCTATCGAGTTCGCTCAAGAACGTCGCGCCGGCCTCGGGCGGCAGCACGATGGGGATCATCACCCATTTCACACCGTTCGCGCTGGAATGGCTGGAGAAGAATTAGCACCAAACGCTTTTTGGCTCGTTTTCGCAAGTGACTATTGAGTCACGCTTTAAGCCAAGTCGTGCTTCCCGCTGCATTTCAGAGTGCCGTTTACCAATCCATCCGCCGTTGGCCAACTAGCCGCGGAGCGGCGATCGACAATTGCCGGCCTTTGCACCAATCCTGCCACCCCCTTGGGGTTGGATAGATCGACACGAAATGATGTTCGGCAACCGCATACCAGGGGTTGACACCCTTGTCATTACCCACAACTTGCTATTCGATTGGAGAGCGGAATGGCAGGGGCGTTTACGCCCCTTGTTCCGCCGAAGGCGGTCGAGGCCCGTGCTTTAGCACGGGTTTGCCCGACCATGCC
>JABWBD010000235.1 GCA_013360685.1 Pirellulales bacterium | reverse complement strand
CTGGAAATCCGTGACCCAGACCTTGGTCGCCTCCACGAGCCGCTCGTCGGGCTTCTTCTCGGCCGTAAAGATGCCGATGTGTTCGAATTGCCCGACCGGATCGAAGGGTGCGGCAGGTTTGTCCGAGCCCTCGTTCGCGGCCGCAACGGATGCAACCGCCGCCAGGCATGCCGCAGAAACAACAACGCGGAAAGTCAACATCGTTTCGTCTCCTGGTTTGGCTCACTCATTGGCAGGAATGATGGGAGTTCGTCTCTTCAGAACCAATCGCCCTATTGTGCTATCCCGCCGCACACGGCGTCAAGCAGCCATTCCCCGAGATCTGTACGAAGCGCTCCCTACCGGACGGGCAATCGCGAGCCCGCTGGAAAGCTGTGAGCCGGCACGGTTCGAGTGGCGGCGGTTGCAGGTGAAGACAACGAACCAGAACGTCGTAAGGAACGCCCGAGATCGGGATCCTTGCTTCAGGAGCATTGAAACCGTGACAACCCCCGCGCCGCGATCATGCGGCGGGCTGGGAGACGGCGACTTCGGACGATCGTTCCGCCCAGATCTGCGGGGCGGCGCGGAGGGTGACGATGCCGAGATAGAGAGACTGCAGGCCCAACGCGCCGATTACGTAGCCTTGGCCGCCGCCGCCGAAGCCGTAGCTGTGCAGCCCGGCGCCGAGGACAAAATTGACGCCGTACCAGGCGACGACGACCAACGAAAAGCAAATCACCGAGCAGACATTCAGTCCGAACTGGCCGATCCAGCCGACGTACCGCGCGTGCAAAAGGGCCAGATAACCGAGCAAAGCGATCAGCGCCCAGACTTCCTTCGGGTCCCAGCCCCAGAAGCGGCCCCAGGCGTAGTCGGCCCAGACGCCGCCCAGGATCGTGCCGGCAGCCAGCAACAACACTCCCACCTGAAGGCACCGGTAGGTGAAGCGGCTGAGCGAACTGATGGCCTGGTTGTCTTTGGAGCGGACGAGGTAATACCCCAGCGCGATGTTGGCGATTCCCAGCGCCAGCGCGAAGGCGGCGTAGCTGAGCGTGATGCTCAGCACGTGGGTGACGAGCCAGAAGTTGCTGCGGAGCACGGGCTGCAGGGGCCGGAGACTGGGATCGAGGACCGCCGGGGCGTTGTCGGCCAAGATCAGCGCGATTGCGCAGATGGCCGTTGCCGCCGTAAGGACGTAGCGCTTGCGGTGCATCAGCTCGAAGACCAATCCGAAGAGGGCGGCGCCCAGCGCGACATAGACCACCGACTCGTACATGTTCGTCACGGGCGCCCGGCCGGAAATGACCATCCGCATGCCGAACCCGACCAGCATGGCGAGCATTCCGGCGAGGTAGGCGGTGAAGCTCGCCACGTAGAACGATTTCCATCCGGTCCCCAGGCTGAGCAGAATACCGACGAAAGCCAGGAGCATGAAGATCCAAGCGAAGCGGAACGGCGCCCACCGATTATAGGCAACTTCCAGCCGGATCGTCGACGCGCTGGGATAGCCGCCCAGCTTGGGACCAAACTGGCCGGCCAAGAATAGGAATTGGCTCGACGCGTTTTGGAATGCGTCCCCGGTGCGGTCGAGATACGCCTTTCTCACTTCCTGGAGGCTCGTCTGAAGTTTGCGAAGGCCGCCCGTCGGATCGTTGGCGTCGTCGAACTTGTCTTTCATCAGCGAAGCCACCGACAACCACTCGCCGCGGCCGCTGCCCGCAAGAGGAACGACCTCCAAGCGTTTGCCCGTTCGGTGGGACTGGTAGGACCAGTACTTGTCGGCCAGTTCCAATCCCTTCCTCTCGAAAGTGGTCAGACCTTGGCTCTGTTGCGCGGCAAGCTTTCCGGCCCAGTTTACGAACGAGGTTGTGGCGCCGGTAAGCGGGTCGCGGATCTGAGCTTTTCCCACTTCGAGCGGGGAGAGGTATTTCTGGTCGGCTCGAACTCCCAATGCCTTGCGGAGTTCCAGGTAATCCAATCTCAGCAGGGGCGCCTTGTCCCACTGGTCGGGTTCGACCGGCGGCGCGAACATGCCGCCGTGCGCGGCGGCGTGGCCGCCGGCAGTCTGGTCCCAGCCGGGCCACTCGAAGATCATCGCCAGGTAGAAGGCGGCGGGGTTGAGCTTTTCCTTCGTGTCCGGAGCGGTGAAGCTCGTGCGGTTCGCCAGGAGTCGCGATGCTTCCCACGCCAGCGTGTCCAGCGGCTTATGGCGTCCGCCGTCCTGGACCGGGAGGTACCGCCAGGCGGTCCAATCGAAGTTCCGTGGTTTGGGCGATTCCGCGAGACCGGGCGAAGCGATCACCAGCAGTGCGACGAGAACGAGGAGATTGCGCATTGGGGAGTTTCCTGTGATCGGTTGTCGATGTTGTCGGTAGTGAGATGCGGGGAGGCGATCGAGTGTTGGAGCGTTGGAGTATTGCGGTACCGGGATATTGCATGAAAGACACGCATCGCACCAGGATTCCCTCCCTCCACCGCCGAACTCTTCACTCGGCGTGGACGCAGGTGTTCTCTTCGGCGCGGTCCGTGGGGGCCATGCCTCGTCGGCGGGACTCCTTGGGCGACGAGATCTTGGACTGGCGATTGGTCCAGCGGCCGATGGCCGCGTTCCAAAGTTTTCGCGTGAGATTGGCCTTGGTGTAGAACATGAAGAAGACGCCCACGCAGATCATCAGACTGCCGAGATACTTCAAGAAGCGGCCGGGATCGTAGGCCACGGTGAGCACGGTGGCATCCTTGTCGGGCAGTTCGTGGAATCCGGACTGGTAGAACGTGTACTTGCCGTGCACGAGCGGTTCGTTCATGGTGATCATCCGCTTGGCATCGGTTTTCTGGGCCTTGTCGATCAACTGCACCGAGCTGGCGAAGGAGGCATCGCCCATGCCGCCCGGATTGCTGGATCGCTGGAAGTCGTGCAGTTTCAGCGAGAAGTCCAGCGGCACGCGTTCGTAGCTGTAGGCGATGGCCAATGAGCCCTCCGGACTCTCCAAGACACGGAAGCCGAGGTTGTCGTCGTTGCGTTTCAGCCAGACTTGCTGGGATTTCCCGCCGGCGGTGATCTCGACCAGCACGGCGGCTTCGGGGCCGGAGGACTCGCCGCGTGCCAAGGTAACAGGCCGGAAGACGGTCTCCTGGGCCGCATGGGTAAGATAGTCGATCAGTTTCACCTGGAAACCCGCAGTGGTCGCAATCGTGTCACCCGACTTCACCTCGCCACGCGACTCGTACGTTTCTCCGCCGGCGGAACGGGCATAAAGCTTGCCGTCGGGAGTTTGAAGGAACTGGGTGCCCGCCTGAGGCTTTACTGCCGGATGGTGATACCAGAACGTCACCGGCGACGCCTTGCCGTGAACCGAATCAAGATTCAGGAGCGGATGCCGTGCGAAAGCGATCTGCCGAACGGGCTGTTCGCTGCCGGGCAGATGCAACTGGATTTCGAGCATCGGATTGCGAGGATCGTTGCCCTGGGAGGTAAACTTGCCCCCTTCGCCCGGTCGTGCGGCCGGCAGGTACTCGACGATCTCAATCCGGGGCCCCTTCTCGGCCAAGGCGATCTCCTTGCCCAGGTGCTCGCTCACCGGGAACCTCTGCATCTTGCCATCATAGTGCAGGGAGAGGACGCCCTTTTCATCCATGTCTTTGGGATGGGGGGGATTGGTGAAGTCGTCCAGCAGCGAGGCGTCGGCCGTGCGGTGCAATTCGAACGTGGCCGGTCCGATCGTCACTTCTCCGCCGAACGGTCCCGAGGCCAGCCAGTTCTCCTCAGCAGCGCCGCCTCCGGGACCGACCAAGGCAAACTTCAGCGCAGGTCCACCGTTGCCGGTCTTGTCTTCGAGCCATACTTCCTCGGTCCGTGCGTGGCGCAGGAACCGGAGGATTTTCACGTGGACGCCGCCCAGTTCTCCCATGTCCAAAGTCGTACCGTCCGGCCAGTCCACCGGGCCGCCGTTGAACAGGAAGGCCGCCGGAGGCAGTCCGCGCTCTTGCGGCCACATGGCCGTGAGCTGACTCCGCTCGGTCAGAAGGATCATGTTTGCCGTCTGCCCTTCCTCGATGATCATCTGGCCGTCGATCCCGGCCATAAACGTCTGAATCGACCCGACCAGCAGCACGAGCAACCCGGCATGCGTCATCACGAAGCCGCTGCGGGTTTTCGTCCATGGCCAGCGGACCAGGGCCGCAGCCAGGATGTTCACTCCGAGGAGGGCCAAGAGCGCCAGGAACCAAGTATTCTTGTAGACGTGCCACTGGGCATACTCCCGGCCGTGCGCCGACTCCAAGAGCGTCGCCCAGGCAAGCACAGCGGCCAAGACGACAATCAGGACCACCGCCAGTCTGAGCGAGGCGAGCCAACGGAGAACAACGACCAGCGGGTGGGGTTCTGCTCGGGAGGAGCGTTCGCGATCAGCAAGAGAGGGCATCGCCAGTTCCAGCAAAGGTGTTTCCGGGTCACTCCGTGGCCCGGTGAATCGGGGGGAGAGCGGGCCACGGAATGTCCCGCCTAGACAAAAAACGACACAGTTTCAGCCGCCTCTTTCTGCGACACGCGCATCCAGTCTGCGGCGGGATGTGCAATTAATTACACGTAATATAGGCAATATTTGCGGCGGCCGCAATCGCATTCTCACTTGCTCAGTTGGAACAGGCGGCTGAATGCGTCGAGCAAGGCAGTGGGGACGGTTTCGCGGGATTCGTTGCGGAGCAGTTCGAGAGGCGGATGGAGGAGTTTGTTCACTAAACGGCTGAACGAATATCCGATTTCACGGCGGGCGTGCTCATCGAGGTGGGGAAGCTTGTTGAGGAGCCGCTCCATTTCGCGCTGCTCGACGTTCTGCCACGACTCGCGCAGCCGTTGGACGACGGGGCCGACAGCCCGGTGGTGAATGGCCGAGAGGAAGCGAGAGGTTTCCTGTTCGATGATCTCGGCCGCTCGAGGCAGTTCGCGTTGGCGTTCGCGGCGGTTGCGCTGGCACGCTTCGCGGAGATCGTCAACGGAGTAGAGGTAGACCCCCGGACGATCGCCGATCCGGGGATCGAAGTCGCGGGGGACCGCCAAATCGAGAACGAATAGCGGCCGGCCGCCGCGGTGGGGTTCGATCGTTTGGAACTGCTCCGCACTGACGATCCAGCCGCTCGCCCCCGTGGCTGTGATCACCAGATCCGCGTCGGCAATGCTCGGGAGAAGCTCATCCCAGGCGGCCGCCTTACCCTGCCACTGGTTTGCGAGCTCGATGGCCCGCTCGAAACTGCGATTGACGACGAGGATATCCAGGGCTCCCTCACCGCGGAGGTACTTGAGGGTCTCCACTGCCATCTCTCCCGCTCCGATGACCAGGACTTTCTTGTCATCGAAGCGTTCGAAGATGTGCTGGGCAAAATCGGCCACGGCGACGCTGGGAATACTCACTCGGCGCTGATGGATCGAGGTTTCCACGCTGATCCGCCGCGCGGTCTTCAGGGCGGCCTGGAACATGGCGTGCGTGAGGGGCCCGGTGGATCGCTGCTCATCTGCCAGTTGGTAGGCCTGTTTCACTTGGGCCAGGATCTGGGGTTCCCCCACCACCATGCTGTCGAGGCTGCCCGCGACGGTGAACAAGTGCCGAACGGCTTCCCGCCCCGCGTGCGCGAAGAGGTTCGGCGCGAGCTCAGTCGGACTGACGTTGTGAAAGCGGGCCAGGAAGTCGGCCAGTTCGTGGGACGCAAGCGAGTGGCCATTCTCGCAAGCCACATAGAGTTCAACGCGGTTGCAGGTAGAAAGAAGCACTGCTTCAAGGCTGGGACGCTCGGCTCGGAGAAGGTCCAGAGCGGTGCGGGCTTGCACCGGGCTGAAAGCCAGCCGCTCACGCATCGCAATCGTGGCGCTGTGGTGATTGCAGCCGACCACCTGGATTTGCATACAAGTCCTCGCGGCATGAGGGGTGCCGCAACGGCCCCGCGATTTTCAGGGGGACCGGCAGAGGGGAATCCGCTCCGAAAATCGTGCGACGAACAGGAAAGGATAGACCGACCCATTGGCGCTGTCGCCGCAGACGATACCTGTATCGGCGCGCGCCGGAAACGACGATTGGGAAATTTCTCCGGGTTGTGAGAATTTTGGGGGGCGAGGTCGGCAGACCATGGAACAAAGGAGTGGGTGGGCGGGGTCGGGAGACCCGCGCCCAGCGCGGAAGGCGCCCAGCGCGGCCCGGCACAGGACCCGCGCCCGGCGGATGGGGACCTTGTTGGGGTGGGAAAGAGGGAAAGGGGGAAAACGGGGAAATCAAGAGAGCGAAACGGCAAGGGGCGGCTCTCTTGGACGTGCCACGAGAACTTGCCGGAGTGGATTGCTGTAGACGTTGATCGGGTATGCGGGTAAGCTCTTAATGCGCCAGATCTTAGTGCTCAGACCTTCGTGTGCTGGGGCGAGAGCTAAGATCCAAGCACGAAGAACCAAAGGCTTCTTGTCATCCGCCAAACCATGCACCCTCCCGAATACACGCAGGCCGATTTCGCGCGCGGGCCGTTGATGTTTTATTACGAGACCACGCTGGCGTGCGACCTGGTCTGCAAGCACTGCCGCGCGTCGGCCCAGGAACGGTCCGATCCGAACGAGCTTTCGACGAGCCAGGCGCAAGGGTTGATCGATCAGGTCGCTTCGTTTCCTCGCAAGCCGATGATGGTGATGACGGGCGGCGATCCGTTGAAGCGGGCGGACCTGTTCGAACTGATTCGCCATGCCGCGGGGCAGGGGCTTCACGTGGCCCTGACGCCTTCTGCCACGCCACTGGCAACTCCCGAGGCGTTTACACGCGCCAAGGAAGCGGGCGTCCGCGCGCTGGGGATCAGCCTGGACGGGGCGGATGCTGCGACGCACGATGCTTTCCGCGGCTGGGAGGGGAGCTTCGAGCGGACCCTTCGCATGCTGGCTGCCGCGCGCGAACTGGAGTTGCCGGTCCAGGTGAACACGTCGATCACCCGCCGCAACTTCGCCCAGATCGATCGGCTGGCCGAACTGCTGTCGGGCCAGGGGATTGCCATGTGGTCGGTCTTTTTCCTGGTGCCGGTGGGGCGCGGCGTCGAGGAGGAGCGGATCAAGCCGGGCGAATACGAGATCGCCTTTGAAAAACTCTGGCGTCATTCCCGGAGCCAGCCCTACGCGGTCAAGACGACCGAGGCGCCGCATTATCGCCGCTGGGTCCTGCGACACGGCGGGCATCCGCTGGCCGGTCCCGGCGCGGAAGGCGCGCGGCGGATGCACCGCGCGCCGCTGGGGGTGACGGACGGGAAGGGGGTGATGTTCGTCAGCCACACGGGCGAGATCTATCCGGCCGGTTTCCTGCCGCTTTGCTGCGGCCGGTTCCCGGGCGACTCCGTGGTGGATGTTTACCAGAACCACCCCACGTTTCTAGCGCTACGCGACCCGGACCGCTTCAAAGGCATCTGCGGCCGGTGCGAGTACCGCTATGTGTGCGGCGGCAGCCGGGCTCGGGCGTATGCCGTGACCGGCGACCCGCTGGAATCCGAACCCGATTGCGTCTACATGCCGGGCCAAGATCCGGTGCCGCAGATGTAGAGCCGGATGCAGGCGAGCCAAGCGGACTGAGGAATCCAGAATCGGAAATCCGACAGGAGATCGCAGGGGTGCTCCGGAACGTCCTGTGGATCACGGCTACCGTCGTCCTGGCGGCTGCGGCTGGGCTTTATCCGTCGTGGGCGTCTCGGCAGAATGAGAAGGCCGCTGCGAGGGGCCGAATACCCGACGTGGGATTCTCCGCGACGCCTCACGACGTGGTTGCAAAGATGCTCAAGTTGGCCGAAGTAAGGCGGGACGACCTGGTTTACGATCTGGGCTGCGGCGACGGCCGCCTGGTCGTGGCGGCAGCGAAACAATACGGCTGCCGGGCCGTCGGCTACGACATTGATCCGGATTGCGTGGAACGGGCGCGAAGGAACGTCAAGCACAGCGGTGTCGACGACCTTGTCCGAATCAAGCAAGCGGACATCTTTGCTCTTGACCTGAGCCAGGCCGACGTGATCTTGCTGTATCTGCTGCCAGACCTCAATATCCGGCTGACGCCCCAGTTGGAGAAACTCAAGCCCGGCGCGAGGATTGTCTCGCACGAGTTCGGCATGGGCGTGGTCGAGCCGGACCTGGTGGTCGAGCACGTCTCTGCCGAGGACAACCGGCCACACGCGATCTTTTTCTGGACAGCGCCGCTGAAGAAGAAGTAAGAGGCCCCAATGCGGCCGCGCGGCAGCCCAAAGGCGAACGGAGCAACAGGGTGGCGGGTTTCCGCTCTTGTTCCTCATCGTCATCGGTGGATGGCCGGCGATCGAATCATCCCTCCCTGAATCCCATCTGGTCGAGCTTCTTGCGGAGGGTGGTGCGATGGAGGCCCAATCGCCGCGCGGCTGCGGCGCATTGCCCCTGGAAGTGCCCCATGATCGCGGCCAGCAAGGGCGGTTCCACCAGGGCGAGGAACCGTTCGTAGAGATCCGATCCTGCGGTGCCGCTGCAGAGTTCTCGGTCGGTCCATTGCCGGATCCGTGAGGCGATGGCCTCTTCGCAAGGCAGGCCGTTGGCTCCGGTCGCGGGCGAAGGGGAAGGGAGATGCTCCGGCGCGATGCGGCCGCGGGGAGCGAGGATCATGGCGTGGTCCAGGGCGTTGCGGAGTTCGCGGACATTGCCGTACCAGGGCCGCTTTCGGAGATCGGCCATTGCCTCCGGGGTCAAGTGGGGGCGAGTGCCGCCGGTCGAGGCGGAACGGGCGAGGAAATGCTCTGCCAGGGGACCGATATCCTCGGGCCGCCTTCGCAGCGGGGGGATCTCGATCTGGAAGGCCAGCAGCCGGAAATAGAGATCATGGCGGAAACGCCCGTCCGCCACGCACTCGGCCAGATTGCGATGCGTCGCGGAGACTATGCGGAAATCAACTTGGACGGGCTGCGTCCCGCCGACCGGGAGGACCTCGCGGTGTTCCAGGGCGCGCAGCAATTTGACCTGGAGCGATAGGGGGATGTCCGCGACCTCGTCGAGGAAGATCGTCCCGCCGTTGGCCCGTTCCAAGAGTCCTGCTCGCGGCTGGTCGGCGCCGGTGAATGCGCCGCGGACGTGGCCGAAGAGTTCGCTTTCGGCCAGCGACTGGCTGAGGGAAGCGATGTTCACGGCGATGAAAGGCCCGGTGGCGCGACGACTGTAGCGGTGGATCGCGCGGGCCACCAACTCTTTGCCGGTGCCGCTCTCGCCGCAAATGTGGACGCACGCCTCGGACGGCGCCACCAGGGCAATCCGTTTGAAGACCTCCTGCATGGCCGGGGAGCTTCCCACGATTTCTCCCGGCTTTTCCTGTCGCGACAAGACCTCCTCGCCGGGGCGGTCCAAGCGATGCCTGAGCAGGCGGTCGATGGCCTGGCGGACGACGGGGAGTTCGAAAGGCTTGGTGAGGTAGTCGAAGGCCCCATTTCTCACGGCACGGACGGCGGTTTCCAGATCGCCGTGCGCGGTGATGATGAGAACCGGCGTCCCCGGGAAGCGCGTGAAGAACTGATGCATGGCGGCCAATCCGTCGATGCCCGGCAGCCGCACGTCGAGCACGATGGCGTCGGGGCGGCCGTCCCGGGCGAGCGCCTGCTCGGCGGAACCCGCGGTGTCGGCGGTATGGCCCATGGTCGCGGCCAGTTGCGCGAGTCCCCAGCAGATGCTGGGTTCGTCATCGACGATCAGCAAGTGCGCCATCTTCGTGCTCCGAAAGAATGCGAGGAAGTTCCACCGAGAACGAGGTGGCCCCGTCGCGATGTTCGTAATGGATCGAGCCGCCATGCACCTCGGCGACTTCGCGGGCCACGAAGAGGCCCAGCCCCGCGCCCTGCGGCTTGTCGGTGGCAAAAGGCTCGAAGAGCTTGTCCTCGATGGCAGCGGCGACCCCCGGCCCGGAATCCGTGACGCGGAGGACCACGGACCCGGTTTGCGGACGCAGCAATTCGACCACGACCCAGCCCCGGCCGTTGTGGCAGCGGCGAGCGGCCTCCATCGCATTGACCGCCAGGTTGATCACGAGTTGGTGCAGCGCCTCCCGATCCGCAAGGACTTCCGTAGGCGGGCCGCCGGCGAGGAATTCGATGGTCACGCCCGTGTGGGAAGCCATCGGCCGCAGCAGGTCGAGGGCGTCGTCGACCAGCGCGGCCAGGTCTACGTTTTCACGCGCAGAGGTCTGCGGCCGCCCGAGCGTCAGGAACCGCTGGAGGTACGACTCCATCAGTCCCAGTTGGCGGAGGGCGACCTGGAGGGATTCGCAATCGCCGCCCTGCGGACAGGTCAGGCCGTGCAGTTCGATCGCCATGCGGGCGCCGGTGGCCGAATTGCGAAGCTGATGGGCCACTGCCGCACCGAGTCGGCCGAGCGTGCGAAGCCGCTCGCTGCGCCGCACCCCCGCCTCGTAGCGAGTGAGCTGGTCGGTCATCCTGTTGATGGAAACGGCCAGATCGCGGATTTCGTCGTTGCGGCGAGGCACGGCGACGGGTTCGAAACGCCCGCCGGCTATGGCGGCCGTCTGGTCCACGAGCTTGCGGATCGGTTCGACAAACCGGCGAGCCAAGAGGGCCGTCACCACGACGACCACCAAAGCCGCCAGTCCGCCGGACACGAGCGCGGGATAGGCTGCCTGATGCGTAGCCGCCCACCAGCGGTCCTCGGCACAAAGCACGACCAACCAGGCAGGCGAGTTCGAGCCGCGCGGCCCCACCGCAACGCGATCCGCCAGGAATGCCCGGCCGTCGAGCACCACGCGCGATGCGCCGGAAAACGCCCTCTGGGACGCCTCGCCCGGGATCTTGGCCAGCAACGGTCCCTCAGCCAAGGACAGCGGCAGAGTACACGTTCGCACCCGCCCGGATTGGTCCAGCAAGACGAACTCCGCCCCGGACAGACCGCTCATCTGTTCCAGCACGCTGTCCGTCAGGGGAAAACCGGCGGCGGCGAGAGTGGACACGACCCTCTGGAGCTGTTCCTCTTGCTGCTGTTTGACGCGGCGACTGCCGAGCAAGGCACTGGTCAAACTCGCCAGCACAATCGCCCCCAGCACGACCGTGAGGAGTGGAACGAGCAACTGAACTTGAATGGGCCGCCGCATGAAGAGGCCTTTCGCGGAGATTGGGGAGGCGACGGTGTGCCCGGCCCGACCGAGCGGTAGGAATGGAAATGTCTCCTTTCACGTTACCCTCCGCGGGCGGGGACGTCAACGAGAGATGGGATTGGGAAGGCCGGCGGCGTCGGGATTTTCGACGGGCGTGTCGAAGGAACCGACATGGAGAAATCGCGCCGTGCAAAGGTGCGTGTTTCAAGTGTCGTTGCAGGACAGGTTTGTGCTCAGAGCCTGGGAGGCAGTGGACTGGCATGGAAGATGCAGAGCGGAGACAGGCACGGCGAGCGGATGAAAGGAAGTCGGATATTGGAGGAATGGGATCAAGCCGGATACTGGAGGAACGGAATGAACTCCGTTTTGTACGTTGGCCTGAAGCGTGCCGTGCGGGGCTTTACCCTCGTCGAACTTCTGGTGGTCGTTGCCATCATCGGGATTCTGATCGCTTTGCTCCTGCCCGCCGTCCAGGCGGCGCGGGAGGCGGCAAGGCGGGCGCAATGCAAGAACCACCTCAAACAGATCGGGCTGGCCCTGCACCACTACCTGGACAGCAACGGGGCTTTCCCGCCCAGCTTCTGCATCCGCCCCGGCGCGACGCTCAGCGGCAACAACGGCTCGTGGTCAATCCAAGGCCGGTTGCTTCCCTACCTCGAAGAAGAAAACGCCTATAGCCAGATCCGGTTGGATATTGCCTGGGATGCGCAGGCAGCCGGCGGCGTGCCCACGATGCGGATCCCGACCTATCTCTGTCCGAGCGAAGCGAACGACATGGTCCGCGTGGACTCGGTCGGCCAGCCGTATGTGTATCCGCAGAACTACGGATTCAATTTCGGCACGTGGCTTGTGTACAACCCGTCGTCGGGCCAGGGGGGCGACGGCGTGTTTTTCGTCAACAGCCGCATGCGCCCCGCCGACATCCGCGACGGCCTGAGCAACACGTTGGCGGCGGCGGAGGTCAAAGCCTTCACCTCGTACGTCCGCAACACGAGCGATCCGGGGAGCGTACCTCCGTCGACGCCCGACCAGGTCGTGGCGATGGTCGGCGGCGGACAGTTCAAGCTGGGACCACTTTCCAACGACAACACAGGACACACCGAATGGCCCGATGGCCGAGTGCACCACAGCGGCATCACCACCCTCTTTACGCCGAACACGGCCGTGCCGTACCTGCACACCGACGGTCGCACGTACGACATCGACTACAATTCGCTCCAGGAGGGCAGGAGCACGACGCAGCCCACCTATGCCGCGATCACGGCGCGCAGCTATCATCCCGAGATGGTGAACGCATTGTTGATGGACGGTTCGGTCCGGTCGGTGGGCGAAACGGTCGACCGGGGCGTGTGGCGGGCGCTGGGGACGCGGCAGGCAGGTGAGGTCGTGGGAAGCGACGCCCTGCCGTGAGGCCGTATTGCATCGAGCGCAACCCTGCCGAGTGCGAAATCTGCCGCGACAAGAACCGTAGGCGAAGTCGTAAGACTTCGGAGTCTCCAGGGGATGGTCTTAGTTCGGTAGTTCCAGCAAGGTCGTCGGGAAACGAACCGCTACAGAAAGAGGCTCCCGACTCTGTCTCCAACTCGACGTTGATTCATTCCGCGGCCCTTTGCCCTCATGCTTCGTCGAAGAGCACGCAGATCACGTCGAGCGCCTGGACGGCGCGGTCGGGATCGCGGGCTTTTTCCGGCCCGATGCGATCTTCCCAAACCGTTATCGCATAGCGGAGATATGCCTCTCTCGAACGGTTGAGCAACTCGTTGCCAAGTTCTTCGTGGATCGTGGGCCAGAAACCCCTCAGTTGCTCCAGGGCGGCCGCACTGCCGCAAACGGCTTCGTAGACCAGGTTGTCCAGTTGCTTCAACTTCTTGTGCGACGCCGGATGGACCGTTTCGAGCCGGTTCGAGGGAAATTCCACCCTGCTGGCCGCGGCGGCCGAAACGGCCGTTCTGCAGAACTGGGAGTGGGCCGAGTGCGCCTGGGCCAGTTCGGGTGCAGGCTGCCGCCGGCAAACCGGCTCGGCCGATGCCGCCGGTTGGAGCGGAGCGGGCGCGGCAACGGGCGGATCCGGGGCGACCTCCAACGCGGGCGTGTCCTGAAGCGAAGAAGCTTCCAGCTCCTCCAGCAATTGCAGCCCCAAGGCCGAGAGGTCCTCCAAGTCCACGTCGTGGTGCCGTTTCGACAGCTCGGATGCCAGGAAGGAAGTCCGCCCGGACTTCA
>JABWBD010000234.1 GCA_013360685.1 Pirellulales bacterium | reverse complement strand
ACATCATCGAAAAAGGCATGCGGATCAAACGCTCCGACGTCTACATCCTCAACATCCTCCGCTGCCGGCCGCCGGGCAACCGCAACCCGCTGCCCCAAGAAGCCGCCAATTGCCGGGAATACCTCGAACGGCAGTTGGAAATCATCCGGCCGGAATTCATCTGCTGCCTCGGCGCGGTCGCCGCCCAGAACCTGCTCGATACCACGGAGACCATCGGAAAGCTCCGCGGCAGTTTCCGCGACTATCGAGGCATGAAAGTGCTCTGCACATATCACCCCGCCTACGTCCTGAGAAACCCACCGGCCAAACGCCAGGTATGGGAAGACATCCAGGTCCTGATGGCCGCCATGGCAGTGCAAGTGCCCAAGAAAGAGTGAGGCAATTGCCATGCTCCCCAACGAGTTCCGATGCTACCTGGTCACCAAGGACGACAACGGCAACGTCGCGGGCCAATTCACCACGCGCCGGCTCGACGAACTGCCCGAGGGCGAGGTGCTCATCCGCGTGGCCTACTCCTCGCTGAACTACAAGGATGCCCTGGCTGCCAAGGGGCATCCCGGCGTCAACAAGGTTTTTCCGCATATCCCCGGCGTCGATGCCGCCGGCACCGTCGCCCAAAGCGGGGTTTACGAGTTTGTCGCCGGCGACCCCGTGATCGTCACCGGCTTCGACATGGGCGCGAACCGCTGGGGCGGCTACGCGGAATACATCCGCGTGCCGCACGATTGGATCGTGCCGTTACCTCAAGACCTGAACCTCCCCGAAGCGATGGTCCTTGGCACCGCCGGTTTCACCGCCGGCCTGTGCATCGACGCGCTCGAATCGCACGACGTTCTGCCGGAACGCGGCGAGATCGTCGTCAGCGGGGCGAGCGGCGGCGTCGGCAGCATGGCCGTGGCGATCCTTGCCAAGTTGGGATACCGGGTGGTCGCCGTCACCGGCAAGCCCTCCGCGCACGACTACCTCCGTTCGCTCGGCGCCGCCGAAGTCGTCGGCCGCGATGCGCTCGACGACAGCAGCGGCAAACCGCTCCTCTCGGGCCGCTGGGCGGGCGGCGTCGACACCGTCGGCGGAAAAATGCTGGCCTCCATGATTCGCGCAACTCGGCACAGCGGTTGCATCGCTGCCTGCGGGATGGCCGGCGGCACGGACCTGCCGTTGACCGTTTACCCGTTCATCCTCCGCGCGGTCGCGCTGACCGGCGTCGATGCCGCCTGGTGCCGTCTATCCCTTCGCCACGAGACTTGGGCCCGTCTGGCAGGCAATTGGAAACTCGATTGCCTGGACAAGATGGCCCAGTTCATCCCATTCGAGGATCTTCCTCCAAAATTCGACGAAATCCTTGCCGGCCGCATCACCGGACGCGTTGCGGTAACCATCGGAGGTTGAATTCCGGATGTACGAGATCTTCGAACACACCGCCGACGTGGGGATTCGCGCGCGAGCCGGCGACCTGAACGGACTGTTTGCCGACGCCGCTAAGGGCCTCTTCTCGCTCATCCTGGCGAACCCCGATTCGGTGCGGCCTGTCCAGGAAACACACATCCGGATCGACGGCGATCAGTACGACGACTTGCTTTTCGATTGGCTCGCCGAACTGCTCTACCGCTTCGATACGGACCACCTCCTGCCGGCGGAGTTCGAAGTCCGCATCGACGCGGCAGGACTGGACGCGACCGCGCGCGGCGAGCAGCTCGATCGCAGTCGCCATCAACTGGATAGGGAGGTCAAGGCGATCACCTACCACGGGCTTGACGTCCGCCGCGACGCCGATCAATGGGTCGCGGAGGTCATCGTCGACATTTGACGGGAGCAAGTTCCATGACCAAGCAAGGATACCACGGGCCGCTCGAGCGCATCGACGAGTGCATCTGGCGGATTCCCAAGTCGTACAAGCCGGGAATGAACGTCGAGGGACGGATTTTTGCCGACGACCGGCTCATCGAACAGATCCGCGCCGACCAGGCGCCGGAGCAGGTGGCCAACGTCGCCTGTCTGCCCGGCATCCAGGTGGCCAGCCTCGCCATGCCCGATATCCACTGGGGATATGGCTTCTGCATCGGCGGCGTCTGCGCGACCGATCCGGCCGAGGGCGGCGTCGTCTCGCCGGGCGGGGTCGGCTACGACATCAACTGCGGCGTCCGCCTCGTCCGAACCAATCTCGTCCACGACGATGTCCGCGACCGCATCAAGGGGCTGATGGACTCGCTGTACCGGAAAATCCCCGCCGGCGTGGGCGAAGGTGGGCCGTTCGTCTTCGCGGGCAAGGAAATGCGGCGGTTGCTCGCCGAAGGTTCCCGGTTCCTCAAAGCGCAAGGCCTCGCCACCGAGTCGGACCTGGAGCACACCGAGGCCGGCGGTCGCCTTGCCGACGCCGACCCCGAGCAAGTCAGCGGCAAAGCCATGCAGCGCGGCGCGGACCAATGCGGCACGCTCGGCTCGGGCAACCACTTTCTCGAGGTCCAGGTAGTCGACGAAATCCATGATCCGGACGCCGCCCGCGTTATGGGCCTGGCCGAAGGCGGCATCTGCGTGATGATCCATTCGGGTTCTCGTGGGCTCGGCTACCAGGTCTGCGACGATGCCCTGCGAATGCTCCGCGGCGCCCCTTGCCGCTACGGCATCTCCCTTCCCGACCGCCAATTGGCCTGTGCGCCGCTGGAAAGCCCCGAGGGCGAAAAATACCTCGGTGGCATGCGCGCGGCGGCCAACTATGCCTGGGCCAACCGGCAACTGCTCATGTGGCAAACCCGCGACGCCTTTGCCGAGTTCTTCGGCAAGCCCTGGGAAAGCCTGCAGATGAACCTCGTCTACGACGTCGCCCACAACATCGCCAAGATGGAGCAGCACGACGTCGGCGGCCGAACCAAGACCGTCTGTGTCCACCGCAAAGGAGCGACGCGCGCCTTTCCTCCCGGACATCGTGAACTGCCCGACCGCTACCGCGCAATCGGCCAACCGGTGATCATCCCCGGCGACATGGGCCGGGCAAGTTGGATCCTGGTCGGCCAACCGGGCAGCATGGAACAGACGTTCGGTACCACCTGCCACGGGGCGGGCCGCGTCCTCAGCCGCACCGCCGCTGTCCAGCAGGCCAAGGGACGCCGTATCGACCAGGAACTCGCCCAACAGGGCGTCATCGCCAGGGCGCGGAGCTGGAAAGGACTGGCGGAGGAACAACCCCAAGCCTACAAGGACGTCAGCCTCGTCGTCACCGTGGTCCATCGAGCTGGACTGGCTAGAAAGGTAGCGCGGCTCCGCCCAATCGGGGTAGTCAAGGGGTAGACAAAGGCAGGTAAATCGCGAATAATGAAGCGCACGCTTGGCAAGGGGGGCAACGATGACGAGCACGGTCCGAGTTCCACTGCCGTTCGCAATGGCCTTTCTCCTGGTCATCAGCTTGCCTGCATGTCAGCCCGCTGCCCAGCAGCCGGGCCAACCCGCCGTGCAAACGGCTCCTCGATTGTCGCCTCCTGCCAGATCGGCACAACCCTCCCCGCGCACCCCGCCTCGCGCAAGCTCTTCCCAAGGAGACGAGCCGATGGAAATCAAGGTCACCAGTACCGCGTTCTCGAATGGGGAAACGATCCCCAAGAAGTACACTGGCGAAGGGCAGGACATCTCGCCGCCGATTTTCTGGTCGGATATCCCGGAAGGAACCAAGGAATTGGTCCTGATCTGCGATGATCCGGACGCGCCCACCGAGGAGCCTTGGGTCCACTGGGTGATCTACAAGATCCCGGCCGACACCGAAGGCCTGCCCGAAGGGCTCCCCAACACGCCGCGCCTGAAGAAACCTTCGGGAGCATTCCAGGGCAAGAACTCGTTCAACAGCGGCCACACCATCGGCTACCGCGGGCCGATGCCGCCGCCCGGCCACGGGGTCCACCATTACTACTTCACCCTCTATGCCCTCAAGGTAAAGCTCTCGACCGAAGTGGGGCTGCCCAAGTCCGCCGTCATGCAGGACATGCACGACTACATCACTGGCAAGGGCCAGCTCATGGGAACGTACCAGAGGTAAGCCTTGCCCGACCGCAGAATCCATCGCGGTCCGCACCCGCAAGATTTCGAACTCTTCGCCCCAGCCGTCCTTCCGCGGCTGCGCGAGGCTGCTTGCGATCTCTCCTGGCTACTGAGCCGCGGCTACGCGACTGCCTCGGCTGTCAAGTTGGTCGGCGACCGATACGACCTGACCGTTCGCCAGCGAATGGCGATCGGCCGCTCGGCATGTTCCGACGCCGATCTGGTAAACCGCGACGCGCGCCGCATCGGACCTGAGCGGCTCGCGGGCCACGCGCTGTGGATCGACGGTTACAATGTCCTGACTACGGTCGAGGCGGCCCTCAGCGGCGGAGTCCTCCTGGCCGCGCGCGACCTCGCCCTGCGAGACATGGCCAGCATGCACGGCAGCTACCGCAAGGTCACCGAAACCCGGCCCGCGTTGGATCTGGCGGCCAGGACCCTGGCCGAGTTCGAAGTCGATTGCTGCCGCTGGTTTCTCGATCGCCCCGTCTCCAATAGTGGCCGTTTGAAAGCCCTCATCGAGGAGTTGGTCGCCCGCGGCCACTGGCCCTGGAAGGTCGAACTGGTTCAGAACCCCGACCGCGTGTTGATCGAGTCGGGCGAGGTTGTGGCCAGTGCCGACAGCCTGATCCTCGACCATTGCCGCGCATGGTTCAATCTCGGCCGCGAAATCGTCCAGCGGCGCGTGCCCGACGCGTGGATCATCGAACTCTAAGCTCGCCGAATCGGCGCACCGAAAGCGCAGCCGCCCGCGAGGGCAATGACAAGACTGAAGACCGGACGGGCTGTGGGAGGGGGCCGCAAACAACCCGCGCTACACCGGCGGTAGGAGTGATTACTTGCGGTGCCGAATCTTGGACCGCATGCGGCGCTTCTTGCGGCCCAGCTTCCGGCGACCTTTTCCTGTTTTTTTCGTTCCCACGCAGTTCTCCGTGCTTGTAAAGTTGACCCAGTATGCTCTTTTTCCCGCCCGCGCCGCCGAAAACCGTACCTTCCGCAGCCAGCGCAGCTCCTCAATATACCAGACACCGGCCAAACCGGGCAATAGGGGGTCCGGACCGGCCGCATCCCAGCATCCCCAGAGTTCTGTCAGCCGCCGGCTGTCCTACATGGCTCGACGCGGCTCAGGAAACGGGAACCGGCACTTCGCCACGACGTATCTTTCCCGTTGCCTACCGATATTTGGCTCGGTGCCTGTCCCCGTTTCTTGAACCACATCCCTTTCCGTTGTGACGCACGCGCACGCTGGCTAAGATGGCCGCGAGCTACCACGACAACGATGCGACAAGGTTCGCGTGTGGGGCTCTTCCGGCTGGATGGGCTCGAATGGCCTCGCGACCGTCGCGTCTCGCAACCGCGCAAAGTGGTCTCTCGGTACTGACAGGATTGCAGCCATGACGAGTAAAAGGGTCGGTCCCGGACTTCTGCGTGCGTCGGTGGTCATCTGCCTGTTGTTGGAACCGGGCGGCCTCGCGGTGAACCGCACTGCGCCGCCTCTGGCCGCATCGCCGGCCGATCATGGCGCCGAGGCGCAACGGATTCTTGAGACGACCGCAACCAAGGGCGGCCTGGTCGTCCATCTCGGCTGCCGCGACGGAAAGCTCACGGCGGCCCTGCTCGCGACCAACTCCTACCTGGTTCACGGCCTCGACCGCGATCCGGCGAACGTGGAAGCCGCGCGGCGGCACGTCCAATCGCTCGGCCTGTATGGAAAGGTCTCGATCGACCAACTCGCCGGCAACCGGCTCCCCTACGTCGACAACCTGGTGAATCTCCTCGTCGTCGAGGAGCCCGGCCACGTGCCGGCGGATGAGATCCTGCGCGTGCTGGCGCCGGGCGGAGCGGCCTGTGTGAAGCAGGGCAACCAGTGGACGAAACAGGCGAAGCCTCGCACGGACCAGATCGACGAGTGGAACCAGTACTTGCACGACGCCGGCAACAATGCCGTCGCCCACGACTCGGTCGTCGGTCCGCCGCGCCACCTGCAGTGGATCTGCGGCCCCGACTGGTCGCGCCACCACGACCACATGGCCAGTCTCAGCGCCTTGGTTTCGGCCGGCGGCAGGATCTTCTACATTATGGACGAGGGCCCGCGCGAGGCAATCCTGTTGCCGGCCCAGTGGTCGCTGATCGCTCGCGACGCTTTCAACGGCACTCTCCTCTGGAAACAGCCGATCGACCAGTGGAACACGCACCTCTGGCCGCTGAAGAGCGGGCCCAACCAGTTGCCGCGGCGGCTCGTGGCCGTCGGCGATCGCGTCTACGTCACCCTGGGCATCGACGCCCCGGTGAGCCGGCTCGACGCTATCACCGGCACGACGCTCCGCACCTATGCCGGCACCGACCACACCGACGAGATCCTCGAGTCCAACGGCACTCTGTTCCTCCTCGTGGCCCAAGGGCCGAACCAGTGGAAAGACTACCTGCCCAACTCGACCTACGTCTGGGACAACACTCGGCGGGCCAACGCCGAGTGGGCGTGGGACGAGGCCGCCCGCTGGGTCATGGCAATCGAGCCCGAATCCGGCCGCGTGCTGTGGAAAACCCGGCAGCGCGTCGCTCCGCTCACGTTGGCCGCCAACGACAAGCAAGTCTTCTGCTTCGACGGCGAGAAGGTGGTTTCCCTCGACCGCAACATTGGCCGCGAACTGTGGCATTCCGAGCCCGTGACCCGCAAGTCGCCCTTCCCGACCGGTTACGGCCCAACGCTCGTGGTCCAGCAGGGCGTGGTGCTCTTGTCGGTCGAGAACAAGTCGATGACTGCCTTTTCCGCCGACGACGGTAAGAAGCTCTGGACCGCCGAGCACCACCGCGGCGGCCACGCCTCGCCCGACGACCTGCTGGTGATCGACGGGCTCGTCTGGTCCGGCGCGGTGGCCAACGGGGCGGACTCCGGGGTCTTCACCGGCCGCGACCTGCGGACGGGCGAAGTCAGAAGCGAGTTCCCGCCCGACGTCCAGCCCGACTGGTTCCACCACCGCTGCTATCGCAGTCGGGCGACGGATAAATACTTCATCGCCTCGCGAACCGGAATCGAATTCATCGACCTGAAAGCAAAGCACTGGGACATCAACCACTGGGTCCGCGGCGGCTGCCTCTACGGATTCATGCCCGCCAACGGCCTGATGTACGTGCCGCCGCACGCCTGCGGCTGCTTCCTCGAGTCGAAGCTCTTCGGGTTCAACGCCCTGGCCGCCGAGTCGGCCACTCGCAAGGCGCCTCGCGAGGTCCCCGAACAAGACCGGCTCCAGCGAGGCCCGGCCTATACAGAATCCGAACCCTCGATTCCTCACTCCGGCTCTCGACCCTCGACCCTTGACCCTCGACTCTCCTCCGACTGGCCCACCTACCGGCACGACGGCCGCCGCAGCGGCTCAGTGAAAACGGCAGTGCCCGTCGACTTGAATCGGCTTTGGGGGGTGGAACTGGGCGGCAAGCTCAGCAGTCTGACCGTTGCCGGCGGCCGTCTCTACCTGGCTGCCGTCGACGCCCACACGGTCCACGCCTTGGATGCCGAGACGGGCAAGAAGGCGTGGAGCTTCTTGGCCGGGGCGCGGGTCGATTCACCGCCGACAATCCACGAGGGTCGCGTGCTGTTCGGCTCGGCCGACGGCTGGGTCTACTGCCTCCGCGCGGCGGACGGCGAGCTCATCTGGCGCTACCGGGTTGCGCCGGTCGATCGGCGGCTGATCGCCTACGAGCAACTGGAATCGGCCTGGCCCGTTTCCGGCAGTGTGCTCGTCGAGAAGAACGCGGTCTGGTGCGTTGCCGGCCGGTCCGCATTTCTCGACGGAGGCATGCGGCTGGTGCGGCTGGATCCCGGGACGGGCCGCAAACTCTCGGAGACCGTCCTCGATGATCGCGATCCCGCCACCGGCGAACCCTTGCAGGCGAAGATCGTGGGGCAGGACATGCCCGTGGCCCTCCGCGACATTCTTTCGTGCGACGACCGCTCGGTCTACATGCGGTCGCAGGCATTCGATTTCGAAGGAACACCTCGCGAGGTCGCGCCCGTCAAGCTTGGCCGGGATCCGCGCCGCCGCGGCGCCGCTGTCGAACCGGAACGGGCGGAGCACGCCGGCGACCACCTCTTCTCCCGCTCGGGCTTCCTGGACGATTCCTGGTTCTTCCGCTCGTACTGGATCTACGGCAGCGCCGTGGACGGCAACTATGGAGGATGGCTGCTGCCCGGGCACTTCGCGCCGTCGGGCCGCCTGATCGTCTTCGACGAGCGGTCGGTTTACGGTTTCGATCGCAAGCCCGAGTATTTGTGCAACGCCTCCGTTCAGGAGTATTACCTCTACGGCGCCGATCGCGAGGTGAGCGAAGAGGCGGCCCAGCGGGTCCGCGCCGCCACGGGCCGGATCAACGCCGCGTCGCAGAAGAAAAGTGCCTCCTCGTCCGACTGGGCCCTGCGGAAGAAGTTCTCGCTCGGCGAACAGAATGTGGCCAATTTCCGGTGGGCCGAGGGCAGCCCGCCGATCCAGGCCCGCGCAATGGTCCTCGCCGGCGACACGCTCTTGGTCGCCGGCCCGCCCGACGTGGTCGATGAGGAAGAGGCTCTCCGCAACCCGATCAATCCGGAAATCCGGGCCAAGCTCGAGGCCCAGGCGGCCGCGCTGAAGGGCCGCATGGGCGGCCAGCTCCTGGCAATTTCCGCCAAGGACGGCAAGCTCCTCCGCGCTTACCAGCTCGGCGCCATGCCGACCTTCGACGCAATGGCGGCAGCCGACGGCAAGTTATACCTGACAACGGTCGGTGGGAAGGTCCTTTGCCTCGGCGCAGACGGAACGAAGATGCCCGCAATCCCCGATGCCGGTCTCGCGCCCCTGGACATCAGCGTGAAGGAGACTCCCGTCGAAGCGGTGGCTGGTTTCGGGCCGTCGCTTGCTGGACAGTTCGATAAGGTGGTGACGGTCCAGGTAACGGCTTCGCTGGCTGCCGGCCTGGCCTACCACGTTCGCACTTCGGACAAGGCGGGCTTTGCCGTGAAGAAGCTCTCCGCGCCGATCGACGGCAAGGTCCGTCTCAAGGTGCGGATGAGACTCGCCGCCGACGGAAATCTCAAGAACGGTTTCCTGCTGTTCGGCGACGGACCTGAAGACGCCGCCCTGGTGAAGTGCGGTCTCCGCTACGCGATGAGCAAGGCCGTGGTCATTCAAGGCGCCTTCAGCGGCGGCAAGACCTCGGCGGAAACGTTCGAGCCGCGCGAGGAGAAGACGTATGAACTCGACGTCACCGTCGATCTTGCTGCCGGCCAGGTCGCGATGCACGTTGACATGACCACGATCACCGCGACGCTCGACCGGCCGATGCAAGCCATCTCGCACGTGGGCTACGGTGTCCTCGACGCGGCCATGGACTTTGGGCCGATTGAGGTATCGGTACAGTAGTGAGCCTTCAAGGCGAGCGGCAGAAGAGAAATCGGATTACCAGAGTGACTGCCGATTCGAACCCATACAAATCGCCCGCAACCACGGATCACGTGCGAACTGGTGGGCGGTTTCACCTCGGTATTCCACATTTCGTATCTCGCGTGCGGACGTCCCAAACAGGCGCTCGCTGGCATGTACGCCATTGCCATCGGATTAGGGCTGGCGGCACTTACAGTTGCCGTAATTGAATGTGTCGTGTAGTCGCACAACAGAGCCCTGCCTCCGACCGCCGTTCGTCCGAAGTATGGCCCCCAAGCGACGCGCGTGTTAGAATCGTTTGGGAGGTGGTGCGTGGGAAACTCCACTGGATTTTGTTGAGACCGAACTGACCGATGGCGACCACGGTAGTCTTGAACGATCAAATCGAGATCCCGTTTGTGGCCTCGTTGGCGGAATTTCGCCAATGGGCCTTGTCCGACGGGTCTCCCGACAAGATCCGCATCGACTACATTGCAGGCCGAATCGAGGTCGAGATGTCGGCGGAAGATCTCTACGCGCATGGAATACCGAAAATCGAATTGTCTTCTGTCCTGCACGGAATCGTCAAAGAGAAGGAACTGGGAGACGTGTTCGTCGACCAAACGCGCGTGTCCAACGTTTCGGCCGACCTCTCGTGCGAGCCAGACATCGTCTTTGTCTCTCACGAGTCGATTGAGACGGGGCGCGTGCGATTGGTGCCCAAGGCGGGCCACGAGGACCGCTACATCGAGTTGGAAGGCTCGCCAGACCTGGTCGTGGAGATCGTCAGCGACAACTCGGTAGCCAAAGATACAAGAAGATTGCCGGAGGCGTACTGGCGGGCAGACGTTCCCGAGTTCTGGCTGGCCGACGCCCGCGGCAGGGAATTGGTCTTTCAGATTGACCACCGGGGCGTGAACGGCTACGAGCCGCCCATGCCCGACGCCGAAGGCTTCCAGCGATCCAGGGTTCTCGACATTGCCTTCCGCCTCACCCGCATTGCACGCCCACGCGGCCGATGGACCTATCGGGTTGAAACGGTGGATTGAAGACCAGAATTTCGCAAGCAGACCCGCAACGCGGAGTCTGAAGATGCACTTCACATCGCCGTGGCAGCAGTCAACGGCGTGGATGTGCTGATTACCTGGAATTTCGTTCACCTGAACAACCCGTTTACCCGGAAAAAGGTTCGAGAGATCGTGGAAGGCGCGGGCTATCAATGCCCGGAAATCTGTTCGCCCGATGAATTGCTGGAAGCTGACCGATGAAAGATCCGATTGTTGAAGAGGTTCGCCGTCACCGTATGGAGCATACCCGCAAGTTCGGCGGCGACTTACGACTGATCTGCGAAGACCTTCGCCGGATTCAGCGAGAATCCGGCTGCCAGGTTGTTCGTCGTCCGCCGAAATTGCTCTGTCCGGCAGCACGCGAGGAGACGCAAACGCAACGAGAATAGTCCAACGCGGAGTAAACAATAACCCGCTGTGGCCCACCCTGCTCTGGCCGCGGCGAACGCCCGCCTTTAGGAGATCTGCGATGCGGTGCAAGATCAGCCTCGTTCGCTTTCTGCTGGCGGTTTCGACGGCTTCAGCCGCTCAGGCGGCCCCGCCGCCGCATAGCCTCTCCGAATACCTTCGGCCCGACGGCAAGCGAGAGGCCTACTACGCCGCGGGCGATCCCTACCTCGAACTGGCTTTCCAGTTGATCAACGACTACTGGAACAAAATCTCCACAAGCGGCCGCAGCCTGTTACGGGGTCATTTGGACAACTATCTGCCGTTGGAGTTGAAGCGGCTGGAACATAAGCCGGCCGAGGCCATGATGCGGTCGTTCGCCGATTCGTTCTTCGCCTCGGCTCACCCGAAAACCGGCCTGATCTCCTACTCCTACAAGTCGTTCTCGCCGGTCTACCTGGCCCACACCGGCGGGCGCCAGCCGGTCTATCTGGTCGCACGCGGAGAAGAGTTCCTCCAGTGGTTTCCGGACGACAAAACACTGCTCGAAAAGAATCTGGCATTGGCCGCCGCGACAGTCAAGTACTTCGACTTCCACTTCGAGACCGACAGCCGCAACGTCGGCCTGGCAAGCCTGGTGGACGTCGAAACGGGCAGACAGGAAAGCATCATTGCCTTGGCCCAGGATTACGGGGCCGTGGGCCGCGCAATGGCCGAATTGAGCCGCAAGACCGGCAAGGCGGACCTGGCGGCGTGGGCGGACAAGAAGCTGCAGTTCGTCTGGCAGCACCGCCTGAACGCCGACTTGCCCATTCTCAATGTCGAGTTCACGCCCACGGCTGCGCTGATGAACGACGGCGGAACCTCCGACACCGACACCCTCTACTACGTTCGGCAGTTGTTCGATATCTATCACATTACCGGAGACGCGAAGTATCGCGATTGGGCCATGGCGGTGACCGATCTCTGGTACGAGCGGGCCTGGGTTCCCGAGTGGGGGCAATTCATCCGCAAGCTCCGCCCGGACGGCTCGCCGGCCGTCGACAGCCTCTATGGCGACGCCAAGTACAACACGCTCCATATTCTCGTCCATGCTTACCGTGTCACCAAAGACGCCAAGTACCTGGAAAGGCAAGATGATCCTGGAACGAGGGCTTTCTCCGCAACAGACCATCTTCGTTGAGATCTTATTGGACGCCTACGACGCATCGGGCCAGAAGCAATGGCTCGAGGAGGCGGAATCGCTGGCCGCGCGAGTTCTGCGCGACGGCCGGGACAAGATGCGGATCGAAGGCGGCCAGGCAGGCCGCGCCTTCCTGCGGCTGGCGACGGCGCTTCACCCGGTCTGCCGGCTGGAACTCGCCTTGAAGCAACCTGGCTCGGGCCTGAAGATCACGCGCGACGGCCGGCCGTGCCTCGACGCCAAGGTCCCCGCCGATATCGCCGTGGTTTATCTTCCGCGGGGGACCTACGTGGTCGAAGTCGACGGGCAGCGGCAGGAATGGACAGGAAACCCGATTTCCCACACGCGCTAAGTCTGGTCCCGCCGAAGTGGATGGTCGAGGTCGGAGACAGACCCGCAAGGCGGAGTCTCAGGCCGTCCAGACCAGCGACACTTCCTTGACGCTCACGTCGGCCTTCTTGGGTTTCACTTCGACCGGTTCGAGGGTCACGGCATCGGGATCGAGTTCCCGTTGGATCTTCTCCGCCTCCGACTTGAACTGGGCATCCAAATCCGCCAGGCGCTGGTCGATCGTCGCAACCGTCTCCTCCGCCGTGCCCACGTCGGCGCGTTGGCGCGCCACGCGGCCGGCGGCCCTGGCGCTCGTGGCGGCCTTGCTCATAGTCGTGGCGCTGAGCATCTTGCGGCCCAACAGCGCGCCCAGCATCGACGAGCCGATCGTCACCGCGGCGGAAAACGTGCTCTCGTTCGCCTGGGCCCGCTCTTTCACCACGCGCTGCTCGGCCTTGCGCCGCTGCTCCTGGAGTGATGCGGCTTTCGGCGCGTACTTCGCACGGAGCCGCTCGACGGCCAGATCCCGCTGCTCAACGACCGCCTGCCGAATGCGGATGCGGAAGTCGCCTTCGCTTTCGTCCGGCCGCGACGTCTCCTTCAACAGCGGGCTTCGCAGCAACGTCAGAGCCTGCGTCCGGTACAAATGCGACTTCAGATCGGCGGCCAACGACGCGTAGGTCTTCGGCCGCGCCAGTTCGCCCGGCAATTCGGCGAACAAGGCGCCTTCGGGCGGCTCTGTTTCGACCTCGGGAGCCTCGGCGAGCGGCTGGGCCCGCTCCCAGACCGCCTCGCCCGGTCCTAGGTTCTCCGCGAGCGCCAGCAGTGTTGCGTCTCGCCATGTGTCGACACCCTGGCTCGCCTGGGTGAAATGGACTTGGGCAATGCCGAGCAGGGCCGGTCGGTACACGGCTCCCGCGCCGGCGGGCCGCCTTTCGCGCGAAACAAGAAACGCTTCCGAGATGCCCGGCGGCAACACGGGGCGCGAACCGCCCGTCGCGGCCGCCGGCGAGGCGCCCGCAACGTCCCCAGGCACAGCGGCAATTCCGGCGGCGCGCGGCGGAGCCGATTGCTTGCGAGCTTGCATCAGGCCGGCAATCTGGTCGCGCGTCAGCGGTCCACGCAGGTAAGAAAGGACCCACCGCGTCTGGAACACGATCGGTTGGTCTTCATGGACGTTGTTCATCAGGAACACACGGTTGCCCAGCGATGAGAGAATCGTTTCGATCTTCTGCCGATCGAATCCGGCCCCGCTGCTCACGGTAGCGCTCTGAAGGCCGTCGAGCACGCGGGCCTTGTCGCGTTCGGTCTGCAGCCGGCCGAGGAACCAGGTGCCGGCGTTGGCCAGCCCTTTGTAGTCGAGGTCGACCGGATTCTGCGTGGCCAGCACCACGCCCAGCCCGAAGGCCCTGGCCTGCTTCAGCAGCGTGAGCATCGGCGTTTTCGACGGCGGATTGGCCGTGGGCGGAAAATAGCCGAACACCTCGTCCATGTAAAGCAAGGCGCGGAGGCTGGACGTGCCCGACTGGACTCTCATCCACGCGATGACTTCATTCAACAGGATGGTGACGAAGAACATCCGCTCGGCATCGCCAAGATGCGCAAGCGAGAGGATCGACAGTCTCGGCTTTCCCACGGACGTGTAGAGCAGGCGCTGCACGTCCAGCGGTTCGCCTTCGAGCCATGCGGAGAAGCCCGGCGACGCCATCAGGTTGTTCAGGCTCATGGCGAGTTCAAAGCGTTCCTTGGCCGGGAAGGACGTTTCGAGGTCGATGACGCCGATCTTGTCGAACGGCGGGCTCTGAATCTCACGGATGAGACGGGCCAGATCCAGTTCCTGTCCCTCGCGCCATGCGCGATCCAGGATCGTCGCCAGCAGAATGTGCTCGCGGCTCCGCAGCGGATCGCCCTGGATGCCCACCAGTGCCAGCAATCCCGAGGCGACGGCCGCGATCCGGGCGCGGAACAGATCGCTGTCGTTGACGACGGCGGCCGGAGGCGGCGACAACGAGCGCAACACGGTAAGCGGCAATCCGGCGCTGTTGCCGGGTGTGTAGATCGCCATGTCGACCGCATCGCGGAATCGGGCAATGCGATCCGGCTCCTGGCCCCACTCGGCCAGGCCCTGGCGATGGTCGTCGGCCACGCGCCGGGCGTAATCGTCGGCCGTCAACCCCTTGCGGACCGCCGCCGATGGATCGATCCACGGCCGGAAATCTTCGGGTTTCAGGTCGGGAAACGTCAAGAGCAGATTGCCGAGATCGCCCTTGGGATCGATCGCGATGGCCGGGATTCCGTCGATCGCGGCCTCCTCCAGCAGCCCCAGGCACAAGCCCGTCTTGCCGCTGCCCGTCATGCCGACGCACACGGCGTGGGTCGTCAGATCCTTGGAATCGTACAGCAGCAGATCCTCCTGCGCTTTTTGCGCCGCCAGGTCGTACTGCCTGCCCAGGTAAAACACGCCCAGTTTCTCGTAATCTTGCATGGCTGTTTCCCTTGCCATTCGTGTCAAGGACCGTGGCGGGTTCGCAGAGGCTGTTTTCGCCGATCTGTGAGGGATTTGTCAAGGACACCGCAACGTCGGCCAATTAGCACGGGGATAGATCAAGGTCAGGCCGGGATTGGGGATTAGTTCCTCAAGGAGCACGGGTTTCTGGTGGAGCTGAGCATCGATGAACCGAAGGAGCTGCATGATTGCTTTCGGCGGCTGGCAAGAGGGGCGGGCGCAGAAGGGAACGGAATGAATTCCGTTTTACGAGTTGCCGGCCCTGATCAGAACAACTCGACTGCCCTCACCCCCGGCCCCTATGGGCGCGGCGGGAGAGGGGAGGGTGATTGTGACGGGCGGCCAGGCGTACACGATCGAGATTGATGAGATGGAGCCTACTCCTCCCTGCACGGACCTCTATGTCATCGAGTCCCCTGCTTATCGATCTCTTCCCGACGTATGCCTCCAAACCCAACCAGGGCCAAAACTCAGGTGCCCTCACAGTCGGCCCAATCAGGTGGTACAAAATCGCCTCTTGATTATTTCCGACGCAACGATCATCATGGCGGAATACTAAACCTGCGTACAGTGTACCGCCACGCTCCAACAATGCCGGACTTCCACACCTCTACCATTAGCAGCCGCGTGGTTCACCACGTGACAATCCACTGCCAGAAAAACTTGCGCTTCACTCATGACGCGCTGGATCTCAGCAGTCGGCAGGCTGGTCACAAGACGTCCCGACCTGCAACTCCCGCGACAGCGGCAACACACCCGTCAGTCAAAACCATCCGAAACACCTCAAATCCACATCACAGCTTTGTCTATCAGTCCCGGCTTGTCCCGTCACCATGCAACACATCCCCCAAAACAGCTACGCCGATCGTGAGCCATGTACGAGCCACAAATGGTTCGTATCAAACAAGATGCATCGCGATATCGCTCCACGCAACACCGGCTCAATGCGTTGCGTGCCCGACCAGTTCGCAGACACAGTTCTTCCCCAGCAAGGAGGTCCTCAAGAATCTTGGCTTTTTCATTCTCCAGAAACCAAATAGCCCTGTCCTGCCAACCGAACAAAGGAAACCAGTCCGATGCGGACCCGATTGTTGATCGCGGCAAGCGTCCTCATGCTCCTCGGCGCCGGCCGCATCGTCTCGGCGGCCGAGTTGTTTGTAGCTCCCAACGGAAAGGATGCCTGGTCGGGCACGCTTCCTGCCCCGGATAAGGATGGTCGGGACGGCCCCTTTGCGACGCTGTTGCGGGCCCGCGACGAGTTGCGACGGCTCAAGGCCGCCGGAAAGCTGGGCCAGGGCGCCGTCGTCCATTTCCGCGCCGGTACGTATCGCCTGACCGCTCCGCTGGCGCTCGGCCCGGCCGACGCCGGCACTCCGCAGGCACCGATCGTCTGGCAAGCTTACGAGAACGAGAAAGTGGTCCTCACCGGCTCACTGCCGGTCGGCGGCTTCAAGCCGTTCCAGGGCCGGATCCTGGTGGCCGACCTGAAGGGGACCGCGCTGGAGAAGGTCGTCTTTCGCCAGTTGTTCTTCCGCGGCCAGCGGCAGGTGATGGCCCGCTATCCCAATGCGGATCCCGCCGACCCGCACTTCGGCCAGTGGGCCTACGTCCTGGCCGTCGACCCGGCTCCGCCGACCAATCGCTCGGTTTCCGACAACATCCCGCAGGCCAAGGACCACTTCACCGCCACCGCCGACGTGATCAAGCCTTCGTGGGAGAAGATCGCGCGGGCCGAGATTGCCATCCATCCCGCCTACGGCTGGGCCTGGAACATCGTGCCGTTAAAGTCCGTCGATCGTCAGTCCGGCGCCATTGGGCTCGCGCATCCGGTCAGCTATGGCCTGATGATCGGCGACCGCTATTTCGTGCAGAACCTGCTGGCCGAGTTGGACGCGCCCGGCGAATGGTACCTGGACTGCGACCAGGCCCGGCTGTATTTCTGGCCCCCGGCCGACTTGTCTTCGGGCGAGGTCAGCGTGCCGGTCACGGATTCCCTTGTCTCCGTCGATGGCGCCGCCGGCGTGACCCTGCGCGGGCTGACCATCGAGGGTTGCAGCGGCGCCGCCGTGACGTTCAAGAATTGCGAAGGCTGCCTGGTCGCCGGCTGCACGATCCGCAACACGGGCCTGTGGGGCGTGTCGATCGCCGGCGGACACGGCACGGGAGCAGCGGGCAACGATATCTTTGCAACCGGCGCCGGGGGCGTGAACATCAACGCCGGCGACCGCCGGACCCTGACACGCGGCGACTGCTACGCCGACAACAACTACATCCACCACATTGCCGCTTTCCAACGCACCTATAACACCGGCGTCAACCTGAGCGGGGTGGGCAACCGCGCGAGCCACAACCTGATCCACGACTGCTACCACCAGGGCCTGCTGGTCGGCGGCAACGACCACGTGGTCGAGTACAACGTTGTCCATCACACGAATCTCGGCTCGGAGGACACCGGCGGACTGTACATGTCCTCGCGCGACTTCACCCAACGGGGCACGATCATTCGCCACAACGTGTTTCACCACGTCGGCGGCTTCGGGAAAGCCAATTCCTGGAACCCGGTCCGCAACGGCCAGGTGGAGTTCCATTATCCGGCCTTCACCTGGGGCATCTACCTCGACGCTCCCGAATCGGGCTGCACGGTCTTCGGCAACGTGCTGTACAGCGTCCCGGTTTGCGGCCTGTTCAACCACGAAGGCCGCGACAACCGCTGGGAGAACAATATCATCGTCGACGCTCCGGCCTTCCAGATCAGCAGCGGCAACTACCCCGATCTCGACGAGCTCTCCTACTCCTATATCCGGACCCTGCGCGACAAGGGCGGCTACGGCACGTACCTGGAGCACTATCCCGAACTGGCCACGTACACCGACGATCCGGCCACCCATCACACGTGCGCCCCCGGCAGCTTCTCGCGCAACATCATCTACTACACCGCCGGCGGCGCGCCGATGATGCGCTGGCGAAACAAGACCGCCTGGCAAGACGGCCAGCTTGTCTGGACGTTCAGCGGCGGCAAGCCGGCCTTCGCGCGATTCGAGTTCGACAACAATTGCCTGTACGCGCCGCCCGAACTGCCGCTGAAGTTCAGCCTCACGCTCCGGCCGGAC
The DNA here is from genome assembly GCA_013360685.1 of Pirellulales bacterium. GTDB lineage: Bacteria > Planctomycetota > Planctomycetia > Pirellulales > Thermoguttaceae > JABWBD01. The sequence continues at coordinate 7,347 of JABWBD010000234.1, read as the reverse complement.
GCCGCGCGGCTGTTGGACTGGCACCAGTGGCGAGCTCAAGGCAAGGACGCGCACTCGCTCTTGGCCGATCCCAAGTTCATCGACCCGGCCCGGCACGACTATCGCTTGCAGCCCGACTCGCCGGCCCTGAAACTCGGCTTTCAGCCGATCCCGCTGGACAAGATCGGCCCCTACCAGGACCCGCTGCGCGCCAGTTGGCCCATCGTCGAGGCGCCGGGGGCCGCGGCGCTGGGGGATTTCACCACCCAGCGGTTTTTCAAGCTTCCCGGACGCGACCCCGTGCCGGCAGTCGAGTTTCAGCCGCGCCAGGGCCTGGGCAACGTCGCCGCCAGGCTCAAGGCCGGACAGGACGTAACCGTGGCCGTGTTCGCCGGCGGCAACCATGCCCAGGGCCTATGGATGGCGGCGGTCGGCCAGTGGCTGCGAGCCCGGTACCCGGCCGTGAAATGGACGATCATCCATTCGCCGATCGACGGCGGCTTTCGCGGTTCGGGGCTGAGCGTGTTTCGTTTGGGCCATGACGTGCTGAGCCACCGCCCCGATCTGTTGATCGTCGACTTCGCGGCCGACGATTTTGAGAGCGACGAGGGTTCCGTGCAGTCCAACGCCGAGGGCATGGTGCGGCAGGCATGGAAGGCCAACCCGAACACGGACGTGCTGTTCGTCTACGCCTTCCGCCCGGAGTACGAGGCCGACTATGCGAAGGGACTTTGCCCCAGCGCCGTCAGCGCCTACCAGCGCGTTGCGGCCCACTACGGCGTGCCTGCCATCAACATGGGCCACCGCCTGGCCCGACTCGCGCGCGACGGCAAATGGGTCGTCAAGGCGACCGCCGAGGCCCAGGCCGGGCCCGTCTTGCCCGTGTTCAGCAAGGACGGCGTTTACGTCAGCCCGGCGGGAGTCGAGCTCTATGCGGCGATTATTCAAGACGGACTGGCCAGTCTGTTGGCCGAGGGATCGCCCCTGCCTCACGCCTTGGCCAAACCGCTCGCCGTGCGGAACATGGAAGGCGCCGTCCAAAAGCCGATCACGCGAGAGATGCTCAGCGGCGACTGGCAAGAAGTAGCCCCTGCCCAGGTTGCCGGCCGGAGCTTCTCGAACCACTTCGAGCGCCTCTGGGCGACGCGAACGCCCGGCGCGAAGCTCACTTTCCAATTTACCGGCACGCGAGCTTGGATCTTCGATGTTTTCGGTCCCGGGACGGGGCGAGTGAAGGTGACGGTTGACGGCGTGGACAAGGGCCAGCGCCAGCAGGTGGACCCGTGGTCGTACTACTACCGACTGGGCAGCCTGGAGATCGCCGCCAACCTGCCTCCCGGCGAGCATACGGCAACCCTGGAACTCCTCCCCGACCCGCCGGACCGCTCCGTCCCTATCGAATCCGCCAGGAAAGCCAAGGGCTACAAGCCCGCGGATTTCGAAGGCGTCGCCCTTCACCTGGGCGCCATCTGCGTGCTCGAAGGACCCTGACCGACCCGCGCGGAGCGACCACGGAGCGTCACCGCGGCGAACGATAGCAACAGCATCGCGAGGAATCGAGCGAGGCCGGTCCTGGTCGATCCTTCCGGTGTCACGCGGTCAATCCGTGGCCGAAAGGATACCGGTCAGCAATGCGGACGGGCAATCGGCCCTGCGGTTTCAACTCACCGAACAGCACCTGCACGGCGGCGTCGATCGAGTCTTCGGCGTCGCTGAAAGTGCAGAGCGAGAACGCCGCCTTGGGCAGATCGGCCATCACGTAGGGATTGCCGAAATTCAAGAGCGCGACGCTGCGGCCGGCGGCAGTGACTCGCTCGATCAGGGCACGATAGGTCTTGTCCACCTGGATGGCGTCCTCCACGTAGGCCCGCACCCGCGTGAACAGGCCGAAAACCACCACGTCGGCTTTCTGAGCGGTGGCGAACGCGCGATCGATCTCCTCGGGCATCATCGCCGTCGAAAGAACAATGGCCGGCGCGCCGGGAACTCGCTGCCGGATCTGTTCGTTGAGCCGGTGATTCGTGGGCGAGTGTTTGAGGGCATTGTCCTCGTCTACCGCCGCGGAACTACCGTTGCTGATGACGGCGACGCTCGGCTTGTCGGCGGCTCGCATCGGTTTGAGTTGATTCTCCAGGAGCGTCACACTTTCCCTCGCAATGCGCCGGGCAATCTCGGCGCTGGCCTTGGTGGCGAAAACCTGCGGGATGCGGGCCGGATCCACAAGTCGCTGCTCGAAGAGTCCCAACTCCTGCTTGAGTCTCCACACGCGTTTGACCGACTCCTCGACCTGCGCAAGCGGAATCCGTCCCTGGCGGACCGCACGGGCCAGTGCGTCGATCGTGATCTTCGGGTCGGAGTTGTAGTCCTGCAGGATCAGGTCATGACCGGCGATGACGGTGAGGATGGCCGCCTCCTCGATGCCGTAGTGGTCCTTGATCGGCCGCATGGTGAGGCTGTCGGATAGGATCACGCCCCGGTAGCCGAGTTTCTCGCGCAACAACCCGGTGACGATGGCCCGCGAGAGCGTGGCGGGAATCTTGCGCGGCTCGAGCGCCGGGTAGTTGCAATGGTTCGTGCAGATGACGCGCGCCAGTCCCCGGCGGATGAGTTCGGCGAACGGCCGCAGTTCCACCGCCTCCAACTCGGCCTGGGTGCGATCGGCCTCGGGCATCTCGATATGCGAGTCGCCGCGCGTGGCGCCGTGGCCGGGAAAGTGCATGAAGATCGGGGCGGCGCCGCCGTCCAGCGTCCCCTGGGCGATCGCGGCGCCGAGCGTTGCGACCAGTTCCACGTCGTCGCCAATGCTGCGGAGATTGATGATGGTATTGTCGGGGTTCAGGTTCACGTCGAGGACCGGGGCGCCCGCCAAGGTGATCCCCACGGCCCTCGCCTCCGCGGCTTCGATGCGTCCCGCCTCGCGGCAGAGTTCCGGGCTTCGCGTCGCCCCAAGCCGCATGGTCTGCTGGAGACGCACCTCCGTGCCGCCGCTATAGCTGATCCCGCCCCAACCGAACAACAACGGAATGGGCGAGAGCTTCTGGAACTTGTTGGTGAACTCAGCGAACTCGGCGGGCGCGAGCTTCGTCAGCGAGGGCGTCATCCCGCTGATGAGCCCCTGCGCCGCGTACTTTTCCATGAGCGGCCAGTCCTGTTGCCGGGCGATGACCATCTGCCCGACCTGTTGTTCGAGCGTGAGTGATTGGAAGTCGGGCAGGGCCGTGGCAGCGAAGAGGGAAGTGCCGAGGCGGGACAAGCACGGCGCACCGAGCGAGAGTCCCGCAAGGCGGAGGAAAGACCGGCGTTGCATAAGTTTGCGTCGTTGGTTCATGGGTAGTGACTATTCGGCGCCGGAAGCCGGCGTCGGTCGAGGATCGTTGCTGGCAAGCAAGAAGCCGGAGGAGGATGATTCGTCCATTTCGGGCAGCTCCACTTTATCGCCGTGGGTGGCTGCCGAAAGGACAATCTCGTCACCGTCTTCCAGGCCGGAGCGGATAACGACTCTCGTGTCGTTGCTCGGGCCGACGGTCACCTCGCGCGCTTCCCAGCGGCCGTTCTCGACACGCAGACAGTAATCCTTGTCGCCGCGCGCAAGCACTGCCTGGCAGGGCACCTGCAGCTCGTTCTCCAAGCGTTGGATCAGGATCGTCAGCTCCGCCGTCATGCCCGGTTTCAATCCTGCCAGCGACTTCTCGATGCGGACGATCGCCTCGTACTTCTTGATCCCCGATCCGTACCAGTCTTCCGGTTCGGGATACTCATGGACGCGGACCACCTCGCCCGGCAATTCCACGCCGGGAAAGGCCTCCAGGCGCATGGTCACCGGCAACCCCGCGCGGACCAGCCCTACCTTGCTCTCTTCCACCAGCACCCTGGCCTGCATGTGCGCCGGATCGGGCAGGCGGACGAGAACCTGTTTCTGCCAGACCCGCGCGCCGGGCTCGATCCTGTGGCTGTGATCGTCGTGATGCAGGTGGGCGAGAACCACTTTTCCGGCCACCGGCGCGCAGATGACACACTTGTCGATCTGCTCCTGGATTTCGGCCAAGCGTTTGAGGTTCGTCTGGTGCCAGAATTCCGCCGATGCCAGGCCGGCCTTGCTGCTGTTCAGCGCGCCTTCGATCCTCTTCAGCCGCTTGGGCCGGGTGCAGGTTTCGAGGATGTCGAGCCGGAGCCGGGCAGCCTCCAGTCGCATCACCGCCGCCTGGAGATCGAACTGGTCGGCCTCCAACTGCTTGGGCGTGATGTATCCCTGCTGGGTCAACACCCGGCTGTTCTCGTAGAAGCGGCGGGCCTGGCTCTCCCGGTTCTCCGCCAAAAGCAGGGCCATTTCCGCCGCCTGCCGGGCCAGCCTGTATTCGCCCTGCTCGTAGAGCCGTGCGGCATTCGCGCAGGTCTCGTAATAGTTGCGAGCGTAGATGAGCGACCATTCCGACCGGTCGCAGAGGAGCTTCTGCTCGTGCAACTCGAGCTCCAATCCGCTGGAGTCGAGGCGGACCAGGAAGTCGCCCGGCTCCACGCGCGTGCCCTCCGGAACGACTTCCAGGATGGTGGTCCAGAAACTCCTGCTGCGGACCTCGCAGCGGACATTGGCGTTCACTGCGCTTTCGAGTTCCCCGCGGACCGAGACCTCGTGCACAAACGGCTGCCGTATTGCCCGGCACATCAAAGGCTCGGCGTCTGGGGTAACGGACCGTGGGAGAAACGCCGCGGCCGTGGCAACCAGCAGTAAGACGGAGAAGAACGGTAAGAGAGCGAACCCCGACCGCAGGGAAAAACGCCGACGATTCTTTGGCGGGACGCCGCACATCAGACAACACCTTCTGATGCCGGGTATGTTCAGGTGGGAAGTAAGGCGTGTGGGCCCGATCTTACCAGACGAGAGTCTCGATTGCTATACGCACCATGAGGGGCAATCAAAAAATGGCTGAATTGGGGGTGGTCCCCAATTCACCAAGGCAAACCGTCGGATATATTGACGGTGACCCAGGCCAGACGTTCCGTCCTCTCTCTGTCTGCCGACTGCCCAGCGGTTCTTCTCCATAAGCGTCCGCAATGCCCCTACGACCCATCCATGTCGATCTCGCCCTTCTCGCGCACGAGAATGGAGTGCACCTGGCGGTTCCGCTTCGATACCCGGAAATCTCCGCGCTCGGCCGCGATCCGGCCGCGCTGGCGGACCAGGTCGCCCGGCTCGCGCGCAAGGTCGTTCGCGATCTCGATCCCGTCGACATCCATCGGCGCCAGCCTCAACGGCTGCCGGAGATCAGGCAGGCTCATATCCGGCTCGAGCCGAGCGTGCCTCAGGAGGGCGTCGCCGTCCGTTCGGCGTGGACCGAGGCGGTCGAGTTGGCGTTTCACTATGTCGTCTGGGACCATCACAATGAGGCAGCCGTGGCCTATGTCCCTCTTCTCGATCTCGCCGTGGTTGCCGGGGATGCGGGCGAGCTCCCCGCGCGAGTCGAGCGCGAGATTCTCTACGCCCTGCGGCGAGCGAACCACGTGACGTCGCTCGGCCAACTGAGCCGGCTTCAGCGGATCGCCGAGTTGTCGGTTGCGTGCGTCGGATTCGAAGCCGAGGTCAGAACGCCCAAGCAACGCGCGCTGGGAGAAGATGAGCGCACCAGGAAATCGGCGATTGCCGAGGTGGCGACCGATCTGCGTTTGGTGGATCATCCGCCGGTCTTCGAACGCGATAGCCAGGTGGAGTCGCTCGCCGAACTTCTCGCCGGCAGGACGGCGCGGAGCGTGCTGCTTGTCGGGCCCTCCGGGGTCGGCAAGACGGCCCTGGTCCACGAAGTGTGCCGCCGCCGCGGCGATTACGGCCTGGGAAGAACGCCTTTCTGGACCACCAGCGGCGCACGGATCGTCGCCGGGATGTGCGGCTACGGCATGTGGCAGAAGCGATGCCAGGAGATCTGCCGCGAGGCGGCGAAAACCAAGGCGATCCTCCACGTGGGCAACCTGATGGAACTCTTACAGGTTGGGAGATCCGCGGGCAGCGACGAAGGCGTTGCCGACTTCTTGCGGCCGTTCGTCGAACGCGGTGAACTGCTCGCAGTCGCCGAATGCACCGACGAGCAGCGGGCGATCCTCGAACGGGATGCGCCGGGGCTCGTGAGCGCGATGGCGGTGATCCAGGTTGAGCCGCCCACGGCCAAAGCCAACCGCGTCATCCTTCACAAGACCGCGACGGTCTGGGCCGGCCGGCGCCGCGTGCGGCTTGGCGCGGGGGCCCTGAAGTCGCTCGACCGTCTGCATCAGCGATACTGCACCTACTCCGCGCTGCCCGGCCGCCCGTTGCGTTTCCTGCGAAACCTGATCGAGAGCTCGCCGCGCGGGGCGGTTGTCACGGCAGCCGACGTCACCGCGGCATTTTCGCGGGAGACCGGGCTGCCGCACGTCTTGCTCGACGAGCGCGAAGCCTTGGATGTGGAATCCGTCCGCCGGTGGTTTGGCGAGCGCGTCGTCGGGCAGGCCGCGGCCGTCGACGTGGTGGCCGACCTGCTGGCGGCGGTGAAGGCGTCGCTCACGCAGCCGCAACGGCCGATCGCATCGCTGCTGTTCATCGGCCCGACGGGAGTGGGCAAGACGGAGATGGCCCGCAGCCTCGCCGAGTTTCTCTATCGCGACCGCCGGAGGATGGTCCGCATCGACATGAGCGAGTATGCCGACACCCTCTCGATCGATCGGCTGATCGGCGGCCTCTTCGGGACCGAGGGGGTATTGACGGCCAAGGTCCGGGAGCAGCCGTTCGGCGTCGTGCTGCTTGACGAATTCGAGAAGGCGCACGCACGGTTCTTCGACCTGCTCTTGCAGGTGCTCGGAGAAGGGCGGCTGACCGACGCCGCCGGACGGCTGGCCGACTTCCGCAACGCCGTGATCATCATGACTTCCAACCTGGGAAGCGAATCTTTCGGACGGGGAAAGATCGGTCTGGAGGCTTCCCATCTGAAGGCGCCCGCCGCGATCGATCATTTCCGCCGCGCGGTCCAGGAAACCGTCCGACCGGAATTGTTCAACCGCATCGACCGGATCGTCCCCTTCCTGCCGCTCGAGAAGGACACCCTGCTGGAGATCGCGCGCCGGAAAATCCATCAATTGCAGCGCAGGGAGGGAATCCGATTCCGCAGCCTCACTGCGGCATTCGGCGCCAGCGTGGCCGAAGAGATCGTGCGGCTCGGCTACGATCCGCGCTACGGAGCGCGTCCCCTCGACCGCGTGATCGACCGGCAGGTCCTCGCACCGCTGGCCGCGGCGCTGAACGAATACCAGGGCCATACCGCCTTGGAGGCGTCGGGCGACTGCGAACAGGGGCAGATCCGCGTGCGGGTCCGGGCGGCGTCCGGCGGCGACGTGTCCGCAGAGCTT
>JABWBD010000233.1 GCA_013360685.1 Pirellulales bacterium | reverse complement strand
GTTGCGAAGCGGCCCGGCGGTCGGCTCGCGTTGCCGAGAAGGCTGCCGTGCCGAAAAACCAGCCGGCGGAAAGACAAACGACTCCGAGCAGGGCGGAACGCACCACGACCCGTCTCATGTTTCCCTCCTATCCGTGCCGAGGCGCGACATGCGTGCGGAGATGAAAGACCCGTTGTTTCAGACCGCCGGCAGAACTGCCTCGCCCCCGTGCGAGAAAAGAAAACCCCAGCCAAGTTCACCCGGGATGACCACAACATCCATTGATTGCGATGCGAGGTAAGGCGTCAATCCCCTCCCTGGTTGCATTGGACACTCTTGCCATCACGACCACTTGTCGGTCTATTGGGTGTATGCAACTGGAAGGACGCCGTGTCACGGTCATGGGATTGGGCCATTTTGGAGGAGGAGTTGCGGCTGCGCGGTGGCTGGCACGCAGCGGTGCGGTCGTTACCGTCACCGATCTTGCATCAGAGAAAACGCTCCTCGAGCCGCTACGCTCCCTCGCTGGTGTGCAGATTGCCAACTACCGTCTGGGTGGGCACCGCGACGAGGACTTTCGGCACGCCGATCTGGTGGTGGTCAATCCGGCAGTTCGGCCGGAGAATCCCTTTCTGCAAGTTGCTTCTGCGGCTGGAGTTCCGCTGACTTCCGAAATGGAGATCTTCCTAGCGGCCTGTCCCGCGCGCGTGATCGGCGTTACGGGAACGAACGGCAAGTCGACCACGGCGGCGATGACCGCCGCGATCCTCCGCGCGGACGGGCGGCGTGTCCACCTTGGCGGCAATATCGGGCGGAGTCTGCTCGGCAGTGTTGACCGGATCGCGCCGGACGATTGGGTCGTGCTCGAAATCAGCAGTTTTCAACTGAGATATTTGAGCGCCGGCACGCGATTTCCCGAGGCAGCCGTGGTGACCAACTGCGCGCCGAACCATCTCGACTGGCATGGAACATTTGCGAACTACGCTGCCGACAAGCAGCGGATCCTCACCGGCCAGAAAGAAGACGGCCTGGCGGTGCTTAACACGCTGGATCCCGAGGTGGCCACTTGGGCAAAACTGGTCCCCTCGCGGCAGTTGCCGCCCTTGCCGCTCGATGAAATCCCTGAACTTTCCGTGCCGGGCCGTCATAACCGCGTCAACGCGGCGTGTGCCGCGGCGGCCGCATTGGGCATAGGATGCGCACAAGCTTCGATCGTCGCGGGGCTTGCGTCGTATCGGGCTTTGCGTGATCGGTTGGAACTGGTCGCGGTCATCGGCGCGAGGAAATTCTACAACGATTCGTCGTCGACCACTCCGGAATCGACGATTGCCGCATTGGATGCGATTGAAGGACCGATGTGGCTGTTGGCCGGTGGAAGCGACAAGGGGGCCGACTTCGGGCCGATGGCCGAGGCAATCGCCGCAAGAGCGACCGGAGCGGCGCTGTACGGCGCGGTTCGGGAGGGTTTACGGACGAAAATCGTGCAATCTCGTTCCACCTTTCCATGCACGGCGGTAGACACGATGGATGATGGGCTTCGCTGGTGTTGGCGCCGCTCGCGGCCCGGTGAGAGCATCGTCTTGTCCCCCGGCTGCGCAAGCAAGGATCAATTTCAGAACTATCGCGCGCGGGGCGAACATTTCGTCGGATTGCTTCGCGTAATGGCCGGCGAGAGGATGGGTTGACCCACTCGGGCTCCAAGGTATTGACAAAGTGCTAGCAGTGGATATACAGTTATGGTGTTGCGTGCGGCCTTCAGGCCGCATCGTCAACGACCTCGAGGCGGACGGCTGTGATGTTTCCTTGTGGGAAACCTAGCGGCGCTGGGAGTCGTCAGCTTCGAGGTCTTTTTATGTCCTGATCGATGCGAGGTTCAAAATCGGGGACTGGCTCCGGGCCAAACATCGGCAAGCAACCGGAAAAACGTGTAGCGGCGAGGCGTCTGTCCCTGTTTTCTGGACATCGCCCTGAACGATGCGAGGTGCGTGGGATGAAAGTAATCGACTACCAGAAGATCGAAGCAACTCCGGTCGAGCTGGAGGGAGCGGCCGGGTGCCGAATCCGTTGTCTCATTGGCGAGCCGGATGGCGCTCCCAGCTTTAGCATGCGGCAGTTTGAAGTCGCTCCGGGCGGCCACACGCCCAAACATTCGCACGGCCACGAGCACGAAGTCTTCGTCCTGGAAGGGACCGGAGTGGTGCTGGAAGGAAACACCGAGCATCCGCTCCGGCCCGGTACGGCCGTGTTCGTTCCGCCTCAACAGGTCCACCAGTTCCGCAACACCGGCAGTGTTCCCCTCAAATTCCTCTGCCTGATCCCGCATCCGTTGCGGGGCATGGACGGGCCGTGCGCGGCCGCCTGCGGTTGCCAGTAGTCCGGCAATCGGGTACATGTGGTGGCAGGTGCCGGAGGACCGCCGGCTACCCACGGGGCGGGGTTCACGGGGCGTCTGGGAGACCTTTCCATGTCGCGCGACGCTGCGGCCGAAATCGAGAAGCTGCGCAACCTGGTCCGCTACCACGACCGGAAGTATTATCTGGAGGCCGCGCCGGAAATCGGCGATCTTGAGTACGATCGCCTGGTTGAGCGGCTCAAGAAGCTCGAGGCGGAACATCCCGAGCTGATCACACCCGATAGTCCCACCCAGCGCATCGGCGAACAGCCGGTCGAGGGGCTACGGCAGGTCGAGCATCGGGTGCCGATGCTCTCGATCGACAATACCTACAGCCTCGACGAGCTCCGCAAGTACGGCGAGCGGACGGCGAAGCTGCTCAAGGGCGAACCGATCGAGTGGGTCGTCGAGGTCAAGGTCGACGGGGTGGCCTGCTCGTTGATCTACGAAGAGGGAACGCTCGTGCGCGGAGTGACTCGCGGCAACGGCCGCGTGGGCGACGACGTCACCCACAACATCCGCACGATCCCCGACGTTCCGCTCCGCCTTCTGGCCGGCGGCGGTTTTCCCGCGGTGCTGGAGGTCCGCGGCGAGGTCTATATGACCAACTCCGACCTGGTTCGGCTCAACGAACAGCAGCGTGCCAAAGGGGAGCCGTCGTTTGCCAACACCCGCAACGTCACGGCCGGCAGCATTCGCATGCTCGACCCGCGGATCTGCGCCCAGCGCCGTCTGCGGTTCTTCTGCCATTCGGTCGGCAGCGCGGAAGGGCTCAAGGCGCGGACCCACATGGAGTTTCTCGAAGAGATGCGGAGCTACGGACTGCCGGCCACGCCGCACGTGGAGTGTTTCCCGTCGTTCGACGCGGCCGCCGAACATTCCGAGAAGCTCGTCGAGCGGCTGCACGAACTCGACTTCGAGGTCGATGGCCTGGTGCTCAAAGTAAACCGCTTCGAGCAGCGCCGGCGCCTGGGGGCCACGTCCAAGAGCCCGAGATGGGTCATCGCCTACAAATTCGAGAAGTACGAGGCGACCACGCGGCTCAAGAAAATCCGCGTGCAGGTGGGCAAAACCGGCACCGTCACGCCGGTGGCCGATCTTGAACCGGTGGAGCTGGCCGGCACGATCGTCAGCCGCGCGAGCCTCCACAATGCCGACGAAATCGAGCGAAAAGACGTCCGCGAGGGCGACGTCGTCGTGGTTGAAAAGGCGGGGAAGATCATCCCCCACGTCGTCCGCGTCGAGAAGCATGAGCGGCAGCAGCGGCTCAAGAAGTTCCAGTTCCCTAAGGACTGTCCCGAGTGCGGCACGGAGCTAAGCAAGGACGAGGGGGGAGTCTATATCCGCTGTCCCAACCCGCAATGTCCGGCGCAGTTGCGCGAGCGGATCCAGTACTTTGCCAGCCGCAACGCGATGGATATCGAGGGGCTCGGCGACAAACTCGTCAATCAGCTTGTCGACCAGGGCATCATCCGCAGCTACGGCGATCTCTACCGGCTCACGCTCGATCAGCTAACCGACTTGGAGCGGATGGGCAGGAAGTCGTCGGAAAAGCTCCTGGCGGGAATCGCCGCCAGCAAGAATCGCGGCCTGGCAAGGCTCTTGAACGCTCTATCCATTCGTCACGTCGGACCTCGCGTGGCGACGTTGCTCGCCGAGCGTTTCGATTCGATCAATGCCATGATCCAGGCCGGCGAGGAGCAACTGAGCGAAATCAACGAGATCGGCCCGGTGATCGCCAAGAGCGTCTACCAGTTCCTCCACAGCGATTATGGCCTGCGGACGATCGAGGACCTGAAACAGGCCGGCGTCCAGATGCAGTCGAAAGCCCCGGCGGCAACCGGGCCGAAACCGCTCGACGGCAAGACGCTTGTCGTCACCGGCACACTCCAACGCCACACGCGCGACGAAATCGAGGAGCTGATCGCCCGCCACGGCGGCCGCGCGGCGTCGAGCGTGTCGAAAAACACCGACTACCTGGTGGCCGGCGAGAAGGCCGGCAGCAAGCTGGCCAAGGCCCAGGAGTTAGGCGTTCCGGTGATTTCCGAGGATGAGTTCGAGTCTCTGATCGGCTAATCAACCTTGCCTTTCCCACCCGATTGTGTTAATCTAGGAAGTTTGGGATTATCGCAATCGAGTTGCCAGAGCAGCGAATGAGCGGGAACGTCCCTGATCCGGGAGCCAATGGCCGGGAAGCCATCCGCATCCGCGGGGCGCGCGTGCACAATCTCCAGAACCTCGACCTGGACATCCCCCGCAACCAACTGGTCGTTGTGACCGGGCCGAGCGGGTCTGGAAAAAGCTCGCTTGCCTTCGACACCCTCTATGCGGAGGGGCAACGGCAATACATCGAGAGCCTGTCCGTCTACGCGCGGCAGTTTCTCAACCAGCTTGAGCGGCCCGACGTCGATCTGATCGAAGGGCTCCAGCCCACCATCTCGATCGACCAACGTGCGGGAATCCACAACCCGCGCAGCACCGTGGCGACGGTCACCGAAGTCTACGATTACCTGCGGCTTCTCTTCGCGCGGCTGGGAGACCCAAGCTGTTACCAATGTGGGGCATCGATCCGGCAGCAGAGCCCCGAGCAGATCCTCGACGAGTTGCTGTCCCTGCCGGAAGGCACCCGGATAATGATTCTGGCCCCGATGGTCCGCGGCCGCAAAGGGCAGCACAAGGACGTGCTGGAAGCGGTCCGCAAAGCCGGCTTCATCCGCGCCCGCGTCGATGGGGAGGTGGTGGATGTCGAGCACGCGCCCGAGCTTGTCCGGCAGAAGAACCACGACATCGAGGCCGTGGTCGACCGGATCGTGATCCGCGAAGGGGTCCGCGCCCGCCTGGCCGACTCGATCAAGCTGGCCGTCAAGCACGGCGAGGGACTGGTCGTGGCCTCGTACGAAGACAAGACCGTTGCGAGCGGCGTCTGGCACGACCGGCTGTTCAGCACGCTCTACGCCTGCCCCCATTGCAGGATCAGCTACGAGGAACTGGAACCGCGGACGTTCAGCTTCAACAGCCCCTACGGCGTCTGCCCGACCTGCGAGGGCCTGGGTGTTCGCGTGGAATTCGATCCGGAACTGGTCGTGCCCGACTGGTCGCTTTCGCTGGAAGCCGGTGCGATCGCGGCGTGGAAGAATGGCTCGACCATCGTACCCAAGAAGTACCGCGAGGCCCTGGACGCTTTTCTTACCACGGCGGCCGTCGGCTGGGACACGCCGCTGGAGCAGTTGAAGCCGAAGTATCGCGAGCAGATCTTTCGCGGCGACGGCAAGAAGTTCCCCGGCTTGCTCGTGCTCCTGGAAAAGGACTACGCCACCACGACGAACGAGTCGAACCGGCAAAAGCTGGAGACGTTTCGCGGCGAGGTCGTTTGCCCGGCGTGCGGCGGGGCAAGGCTGCGGGCCGAGGCCCGCAGTGTCCGGGTCGGCGGGAAAGCGATTCACGAGATCACCGCGCTCGCGGTCGGTCTGGCCCGGCAGTTCTTCCGCCGGATTGCCTTCGACGAGCAGGTCCGGCCGGTCTGGCAGCCGCTGGTTTCGGAAATCCTCTCCCGGCTGAATTTTCTGGACAAGGTCGGACTGGACTACCTGACGCTCGACCGCCCGGCCGACACGCTCAGCGGCGGCGAACTGCAGCGCGTGCGGCTGGCCAGCGGGCTCGGCTCGGGGCTCGTCGGCGTTTGTTACGTCTTGGACGAGCCTTCGATCGGGCTCCACCCCCGGGACAACGAACGCTTGATCGAAGCCGTCCGCGACCTCCAATCCCTGGGCAACACCGTGCTGGTGGTCGAGCACGACGAGGCGATCATGCGGCGAGCCGACTGGCTGATCGACCTCGGCCCCGGCGCGGGCAGGCACGGCGGCCGGGTCGTCGCGCTGGGGAGTCCCGAGCAGGTGGCCGCCGATCCCGCATCGCTCACCGGCCGCTATCTCGCCCGCGATCTGAGGATCCCGGTGCCCCGGGACCGCCGCAAGGTGGCGAAGACGCGTTCGATCTTGATCGAAGGCGCGAGGACGAACAACCTCAAGGACGTGACGGCCTGGTTCCCGCTGTCGGCCCTGGTCTGCGTGACGGGCGTGAGCGGGTCGGGCAAGAGTTCGCTGCTGAACGAGACGCTCGCCCGGGCGCTGATCCGCCGGTTGGGCGGGGTGGCGCCGAAGCCGGGGCCGCACAGCAGCCTCCGCGGCGCCAGCCGCGTGGACAAGGTGGTAATGATCGACCAGTCACCCATCGGGCGGACGCCGCGGAGCAATCCGGCCACGTACACTGGCGTGTTCGACGAGATCCGCAAGGTGTTTGCCAATACGCGGGACGCCAAGCGCCGCGGCTACAAGGCCGGCCGATTCAGCTTCAACGTCAAAGGCGGCCGCTGCGAGGAGTGCCAGGGACAGGGGCAAAAGAAGATCGAGATGAACTTCCTGCCCGACCTCTACGTCGCCTGCCCGGTCTGCGAAGGCAAGCGGTTCAACCGCCAGACGCTGGAGGTCCTCTATCGCGACAAATCGATCGCCGACGTGCTCGACATGCGCGTGGACGACGCCGTGGCGTTCTTCGAGAATTTCACGGCGATCGCGCGGCTTCTCGGCAGCCTCCAGGAGGTCGGGCTGGGCTACGTGACGCTCGGGCAGGCATCCACAACGCTCTCCGGCGGCGAGGCCCAGCGGATCAAGCTGGCCACCGAGCTCAGCCGCGTCGACACGGGCAACACCGTCTACATCCTCGACGAGCCGACCACGGGCTTGCACTTCGACGACATCCGCAAGCTCCTCGACGTGCTCGGCCGCCTGGTCGATCTGGGCAACACGGTGATCGTGATCGAGCACAACCTCGACGTGATCAAGTCGGCCGACTGGATCATCGACCTCGGGCCCGAAGGGGGCGAACGGGGCGGCGAGATCGTGGCGACGGGGACCCCCGAGGAGATCGCGGCGATCGAGGGAAACCACACGGGGGCGCATCTGCGGACGGTGCTGAACGGTACAACGTCGCCCGATGTCACAGCAAATCCGTGAACTCCTCCACCGTCAACCCGGCTTGACGAATGATGGCTCTCAGCGTTCCTTTGGCTACCTCTTGGTGGTCTGGGACAGTGAGTCTTCGGTGTGGTGGATCGACGTGTCGCAACACAATATGGCTGCCACGTTGACGATCCTGTGCGTAGCCGATTTTCTGCAGTGCCCGGACCACCTCGCGCCCTGATACACGAGGCAGTTGGCTCATAGATCGACCTCCACAACTTCTTCACAGATCGATGGTGGCGCCGGTTCACCGTGAGCCTGCAAACTCTCCAGGTAGGCCAAGATGGCCTCTTTAGCGTTCTCGACAGCCTCGGAGCGCGTGCGCCCTTGCGAGATGCAGCCGGGCAACGTTGGCACTTCGGCAACATAGATTCCATCTTCGTCTTGTTCGATCAACACGCGATATCGCATCGTTTAGACTCCTCGAACGAACACTGGCCTCCACGTCAACATCACCGGTCGCCCAGTTCCAATGGCAGCACCATCTCCCGGTTCTCCCGGTACCACTGGACCGAACGGCGCAGGCCCTCTTCGATAGACACTTCCGGGGTCCAACCCAAGAGTTTCCGGGCCTTGGAGACGTCGGCCCAAGTGGCCGGAACGTCGGCGGGATGGGCCGGCCGGTGGTCGATCTTCACCGGCTGTCCGACCAGCGAGCTGATCGTCTCGATCACCGCGGAAAGCCGCACGGGCCGATCGCCGCCAAGGTTGATCACCTCGTAGCCCACGTCGCCCAGCGCGGCGACCGTGCCGCGGGCAATGTCGTCGACATAGCTGAAGTCTCGCTCCTGGCTGCCGTCGCCGAACACGACGATCGGTTCTCCCTCGGCAATGCGGCGGATGAACCGGAAGACGCTCATGTCGGGCCGGCCGGCAGGCCCGTACACCGTGAAGTAGCGCAGGACCGAAACATCCAGCCCGTGCAGGTAGTGATATGTGAAGGCCAGGGTCTCGGCAGCCTTTTTCGAGGCGGCATAGGGGGAGAGCGGGCAGTTGGTGTCGGCGTCCTCGCGGTACGGGACGGGGTTATGCGATCCGTAGAGGCTTGAAGTCGATGCCAGCAGGAACTTCCTCACCCCATAGCCCCGGCAGGCATCCAGCAGATTCAGGGTGCCTTCGCAATTCGCCCGGTAGTAGACCCAGGGGTCTTCCACGCTGGTGCGAACGCCCGCGCGGGCTGCCAGATTCACCACGCCTCCGAACGGCCCGTCCTCCTCGAAGAGCTGCTCGACGGACGTGCGATCGGAAATGTCCATCTGCCGGAACCGGAAGGCGGTGTGCGATTTGAGCCTGCCAAGCCGCCAGTGTTTCAGCCGTGGATCGTAGGCGTCGTTGAGATTGTCGACGCCCACGACGCGGTGACCTGCCTCCAGCAGCAGTCCGGTGACCCGCGAGGCGATGAATCCGGCACAACCGGTGACAAGATAGGGTTGTTTCATGTTAGTTCTCCCTGATGCGGAAGACCTTCTCCCGAGACGAGAATGCTACTTATAGTCTGTAGACCCATCAAATGCACGCGTGCAAACTACCGCTCTATGAAGAGCGATCCTCTAAAAGCCTTCGGCAAGCGGGTCCGGTCGATGCGCGAGCGCGCTGGGTTGGGCCAGGAAGCGTTGGCTGCAAAAGCAGGAATCCATCGTACGTACATGGGTGGTGTTGAACGCGGTGAGCGGAATCTGTGCCTGAAGAACATCCTTCGATTGGCCGAAGCTCTTGGCGTCCATCCTCGCGACCTCTTTGACTGACTTCGGGGACGTTGGTGACCAGCCCCTATTTTGACAAGTCGGAATCCGCCTGGCCTGGCATTACGCGACGGCTGGTCCGAAATCATCCGCTCACCCCCTCTCTGCTATTGGAAACTGCTACGAAGACTTGGACAACGCTCTGGCAAACCACAATCGGCACCGGCGCAACCGCTGTTCATCTTTCGGACCTCAGAGTCCCGGCCACCGTTGTCGGGTACTTCTTTGAAGTCCTGTTTTGCAGGGAATTGGAACGTCGCGAGCCAAACCTCTGGCGGGGCAGTCAGTCAAAAGACGAGAAGGATCTGGTCAAATAAGCGTGATTGCCGATCAGCGAGAAATCGCTTGATCCTTTGCTCGGCAATCCTGCAGTAGTCCGGGTTAATCTCAATTCCGATGACTTTCCGATCATGGGCAAGGCATGACAATGCCACGGTTCCCGAGCCGATGAAAGGATCCAGTACCAAATCTCCCGGGTTCGAAAAGCCTAGTATAATCCGATCGACCAAATCCAGCGGGAATTGTGCCGGATGGGGAGTTCGTTCGGGAGAAGCCCGGTCTTGTCCAGAAGTTACCTTGGCGATCTGCCACACGTCAGAAGGGTTCTTTCCGATCGTGTTGCATCGAAGTCTGCCGTTCTTCTTCTGATGGGGGTACTTCACGTCAGGGTCCCGAATTGCGTCCAAATTGAACGTGTAATTCGCGGGATCCTTGACATACCAAAGGAGCTTTTCGTTTCTGGGAGACAGCGATTTCCTGGACGCTACGCCGGCACCGTAGTTCCAAACGACCTCTTGGATCAAATGGAAGGGCGACCGGTTCCACAGAAGGTAAGGCAGGGGAAGCGCTCTTGCCTTGCCTGGGATAGGGATGTATCCCACGTTCAACCAAAACGCTCCGGCCGGCAGGGTGATTCTGTAGATCTGCGCCATCCACCGCTGGCACCAGCTCAGATAATCCTCCAAGGGGAGGGGATCCTCATATTCCTTTCCGATATTGTACGGTGGACTGGTCACAGTCAGGGCAAAAACTTCCTCCCGCACCGCCTCCAGAAGGTCCAGACAGTCCGAGCAATAGATGACGTAATCCTCTCCGACGCAGTATGGCGCGCCCAGGATTGTCTGGAGGTCCGTCAGCACAAAGTTCTCTTTCTGCATAGCGATACTTATAGTACGCATAGACGCTCTCGTCAAGGTACGGCGCCTGCCGCTCAGTATCCCGGCAGCCACCTTACGGCCGCACCGGAGCAATCATCTCTACGCCTTGTGGATTTTCTCTCTTCCCGTCCTCACGTTCTTCGTGGCGTTCCGCGTATCCACGACGATCCGCGCGTGGCGGACGAGAAAATCGTAGTCGTACGAAGAATGGTCCGTGGCGATCAGGATGCAGTCCTGCGCGGCGAGGAACTCGGCCGAAAGCTCGGTGCTTCCCATGTCCGGCACGTCGTGGTGGCGCATGCGCGGCAGCCGGGGAACATGCGGATCGTTGTAGCTGACGACCGCCCCGCCGGCACGCAGCATCTCCATAAGGACAAACGACGGGCTCTCGCGCGGATCGTCGACGTCCTTCTTGTAGGCGACGCCCAACACGCAGATCTTGCTGCCGCGGAGCGGCTTGGAGGCGTCGTTCAGGGCCTCGATCACCTTACCGACGACATACTTGGGCATGCTCGTGTTGATCTCACCCGCCAGCTCGATGAACCGCGTCGGCATGCCGTGCGTGCGAGCGACCCAGCTCAAGTAGAAGGGGTCGATGGGGATGCAGTGCCCGCCCAGGCCGGGTCCGGGATAGAAAGCCTGGAAGCCGAACGGCTTGGTCTTGGCCGCGTCGATCACTTCCCAGACGTCGATCCCCAGCTTGTCGAAAAGCATCTTCAGCTCGTTGACCATGGCGATGTTGACCGAGCGGTAGGTATTCTCGAGGATCTTGCACGCCTCGGCCACCTCGCAGCTCGACACGGGCACCACGCTGGCCACCGCCTGCCGGTAGAGCAACTCGGCCAGCTTCGAGCTGTTCGGCTCGATGCCGCCGACCACCTTCGGGATGCGGTCGGCGGAGTAGTTGGGGTTGCCCGGGTCTTCGCGCTCGGGGCTGAACGCGAGAAAGAAGTCCTCGCCGACCCTGAGGCCGGCGGCTTGGAGGATGGGCAGCATGACGTCGCGCGTGGTGCCCGGATAGGTCGTGCTTTCCAGCACGATGAGCTGCCCGGGGCGGAGGACCTCGGCGATCTGCCGCGTGGTGGCCTCGATGTACTGGAGGTCCGGATCGCGGCTCTCATTGAGCGGCGTCGGCACACAGATCAACAGCGCGTCGGCGTCAGCCAATCGCCGCATGTCGGCGGTAGGCTGGAATTTCCGGTCCGTGACACAGTGGGCGATCCACTGCGATGGGATATGCCCGATATAGCTTTTTCCCGCCAGCAGCCGGTCGACCTTGGCCTCGTCGACATCGAACCCGAGTGTGCTGAAGCCCGCTTGGACAAAGGCGCGGATGAGCGGCAGGCCGACATATCCCAGTCCGATCACCCCGACCTTGGCCGTGCGGTCGGCAATAGCTTGCTCCAGGGCGGTTCGCGGCGACTCGAGTGAACGTGACATGCGTGGGGTTCCTTTCCTTACTTACCGATCTGCATAAGTCCCCAAGCCGAGAGAACCAGGAAGGCGACGGCCCCCCAGGCGACGAGGAATCCGACCAGGTCCTCGCGATAGCGGCGGAAGAATCCTCTCCATCGCTCGGTGCTGAACCAGCCGGGCAGGTCGACCAGAAGAAGTTCCTGGCCGAGGTCCGCGGCCGGCGGCTTCGGGCCGGAGTCGGGCAGCCCCTCGCAGTCGGACGACCGCCGCATGTTGTCGAAGAAATGTCGGATTCGCTCCGGGTCTTCGCGAGGCGTCAGGAGACTCACGACGATAAACGCGGCAAAGCCGATGAGCATTGCCAGGCCGAACGGACCGGGAGTCCACTGGTACACCAGTTGCAGTTCGCCCGACTGCAGATAGGGTTCCCACAGGCCGCCCTGGGCCGAAGCCATCAACTGCCCGATCGCTTCGCGGAGCGTTGCCGCGGCGCTGTGGTCTTGGCGGCAGGTCATCAGGTAATTGGCGGCATAGTAGGCCAGGAAGGAGGAAATCGTTGCCGCCCAGGCGCCGTAACGGTTCGCCCGTTTCCAGAGAATCCCGCCGAGAAACATGATGCCGATCAAAGCCGCGATGGTCTCGGTGAAAAGAAACGCCTGGAGGACCTGGTCGACCATGATCGCGAACAAGACGCCGAGGACCGTCAGCCCCAGCCCTGAAAGCCGGCCCGCCCAGAGCAACTGGCGGTCGCCGGCCTGCGGGTTGAGGTAGTCCTTGTAGATATTGCGGGTGAAGAGGGCCCCGGTATTGACCATGAAATTGGAGCAGGTCGACATGTTGGCTGCCAGCACGCACGACACCATCAGCCCGGTCAGCCCCGGGCTGAGCAAGTGAAGGCTGGCATAGCCGAACGCTTGCTCTTTGTCGTCCAGCGAGACCCCCTGCTGGATGACCATCGCGGCCACGATCAGCCCGGTGAGCGCCCAGCCGATCGTGCAGAACCGTTTCACGATGGAGCCGTAGGTCTGGCCGATGCGTCCGGCACGCTCGGTCCGCCCGGTGGCGTTCATGGTGAGCGAGTGCGGCATGGCGGTGATTCCAATCAGGCCGTTGAGCGTGAGCATGGCGATGGTAAAGGCATCCAGGCCGCTCACCTCGCTGTAGACGTCGAAGAAGTTTTCGGGAAGAGCCGCACGCATGCCGCTGAAGCCGCCGACGGCCGTTAGTCCAGCGGGTATGAGCATGAACGAGAGCACGATGATCAGGAAGCCCTGCACAAAGTCGGTGTACGCCGAGGCGACCAGGCCGCCGAAAAAACTGTAGAGGATGAACGTCGCCGTCATCGCGATCACGACGCCGTTGGGTGAGATGATCTCGCCGCCGGTGGCCACGGAAATGATCTTTCCGGCGCCCTTCAGCATGGCTCCCTGGTTGAACACGAAAAACGCGATGGCATACACGGTGTACAGGAAGGCAAGGCTGCGGCCATAGCGGTCCTGGACGATCTCGCCGATGGTGGTCCGCTCGCTGCGGCGATACCAGGGGGCCATGAGCCAGTAGAAGGGTGTAATGACTCACGTTCCGCACCTCCGTTTGAAGGTTCGGAGTACATCCGGAGGTATGCCGAGCAGGTGGAGTAGCTTTCGTTGAATTGGGTTCAGTTCCGCAAGG
>JABWBD010000232.1 GCA_013360685.1 Pirellulales bacterium | reverse complement strand
ATGGAACTGGAAAGCGTTCCGGCCGAGATCGACCAGGTCCAGCGCCGGCTGGTCCATTTGGAACTCGCGGCGAGACAACTGGCCGACGAACAAGAAGAGCACGCTCGCCAGCGCCTCTCCGAGATCGAAGAGGAAATGGCCGGCCTCCGCGGACAACTCGCCAAGTTGCGGGCCCAGTGGGAACGCGAAAAGAGCGGCCTGGGCGACGTGCACCAGGTCCGCAAGCAGCTTGCCGACGTGGAACTCCAGTTCAATCAGCTCCAGACCGCCATCAAGGAAAAACAGTCCTCCGGCTCTCTGGTGCGCGAAGAGGATTATCAGCGGCTCTACGAACTGGACATCCGCCGCCGGCAGCTTGGCGAACAATTGGAGAAACTGGAAGCCTCCGGCACCGCCGACGGCGCCGAGGGCGGCCGGCGGCTCCTGCGCCAGGAGGTCGGCCCCGAAGAAATCGCTGAAGTCGTCAGCGCGTGGACGGGAATCCCCGTCAGCCGCATGATGGAAACCGAACGCGCGAAGCTGCTGGTGCTCGAAGAGAGGCTGCACCAGAGGGTGGTCGGCCAGGACGAGGCCGTCGAAGCCGTCGCCAACGCCGTCCGCCGCAGCCGCTCGGGCCTCCAGGATCCGAACCGCCCCATCGGATCGTTCATCTTTCTCGGGCCCACCGGCGTCGGCAAGACCGAGTTGTGCAAGGCCCTCGCCGAGGCGATGTTCGACGACGAAAACGCCATGGTGAGGCTCGACATGAGCGAGTTCATGGAGCGCCACACCGTCAGCCGCCTGATCGGCGCGCCTCCCGGTTACGTGGGCTATGAAGAAGGCGGGCGGCTGACCGAGGCCGTGCGCCGCCGGCCCTACGCGGTGGTCCTCCTCGACGAAATCGAAAAGGCCCACCTCGATGTCTTCAATATTCTCCTCCAGGTGCTGGACGACGGCCGGCTCACCGACAACCAAGGCCACACGGTCGACTTCACCAACACGATCATCGTGATGACCTCGAACATCGGCAGCCAGTTGATCCAGGAGATCACCCGCGAAGGCGGCAGCGAGGACGATATCCGAGAAGCCGTCACCGCCGCCCTCCGCGCCCGCTTCCTCCCCGAGTTTCTCAACCGCATCGACGAGACGATCCTGTTCCATCCGCTTACCGCGAAGCAGATCCGTAAGATCGTCGAACTGCAGATCAACCGCTTGCGAAGACAGGTCGCCCAGAGCAATCTCCACCTGGAAGTGACCGCTGCAGCGCTGGACGCCATCGCCGAACAGGGCTACGACCCGATCTACGGCGCGCGACCGCTGAAGCGCATCATCCAACAGCGGATCCAGAACCCGCTGGCAGTCGAAATCCTCAAACGCGAGTTCGCCGAAGGCGCCAACGTCCGCGTCGACTACCGCGACGGGGAATTCACCTTCGAGCGAGCCGACCAATCCGAGCCGGTTTGACGGCTTCGCTTCGCCTGGGCCGTAAACAACCCGGCTTGGCTTGCCTCCCTGAATGGAGGTACTGAAGCCCCCTCAGCTCCGGTCTAATCGTTACACACGCGTACCCTCGCGGTTTTGATCGAGGCGAACGATCCCGGCAAACGTCTCCTGCCCCGCCCCTGCGCGGTAGTATTGCATAGGGGTAGTTCCACCGCGGCAGGGGAGCTGCGTCCGGGCTGTCTCGTGCAAGGGGCTGTGCTTTTGTTGGAAATGTCGCTGGGAAACCATGATCTGCCGGCTGCCGCGATGATCGGCGCCATCGCCGCGCTGGCCTACGTGCTCAGCTTCGCGAGGCACCGCCGTGGCCCCTTCACGGCACTCGACGCCTCCATCGTCGTGGCGATCATGGCCATTGTGACGGCAGTCGCAGCGCCAGTCCTCAATTCCGCGAGCCAGAATGCCAAGGCAACCGCCCTCAAACAGAACCTCTACACACTCCGCACCCAGATCGAGCGGTACAAAGCCGAGCACCGCGGACAGGCGCCGTTGCTGTTCAAAGAAGGATTCCCCCAGCTCGTCCAGGCAACCAATATCGACGGCGTCCCAGGCCCCGCGGGCGCCGCGCATCCTCTCGGCCCATACCTGCCCGACGGCATCCCGCTGAATCCGTACACAGGCGCCAGCGTGGTCCGCCTCACCGAAACCTTCCCGCCCACCGGCTCAACCGGCTCAACCGGCGGCGGGTGGCTATACCATCAGCCGACCGGCCGGATCGCCGCCGATGTCGAAGCTCGCTTGGAAGAGTAATTGGTAAGGACGTGTCCGAGAACGACTCCGTGAATTGACATAGAGCGGACTTTAGTCCGCTCCGGCGGAATGAATTCCGCCCTACGAATTTGTTCGCGGACAGGTGCTACGTGCCAAGCGGCCGGAAAGTGCCCGAATTCCGCGTGGCGGCCCGCTGGTCCGAACTCAGCGTTCTTCCAGGCCCCAATTGCTGATGATGACCTCGGCGCCGGGAGTCATTTGCCGGATCTTCTCGGCGATCGCCGCGCGCTCCGAAACGGTCGACTTCGGCAAGCGAGCCTGCCACTTGCTCAACTTCTTCGTTCGGTGTCGACGCCGTTTCAATTCCTGCTTCCGCTCGCTGATGCTCACTCTACTCTCCTTAAACCTGCTGTCTGTTGCCTCAAGCCGGTCGCAACGCGGCTGGGTTCGGATACTCAGGTGATCGGCGGAATCAAGAATACCCGTAGGACGGCCTTCCTATTCTTCCGTCGCGACGGCCTGGGAAGGCCGTCCTACGGGAGAGTTGTTTCCTGACGGTCGCCGCACCCACTGATTCCACCAATCCAAGCCTGCTTTCTAACAGTCCGGACGCGACATGTCCAGAGCTGGTTGGGGGGTGTCGGCCGTCCATCCCCCTGCTTTTGGGCCCGTAGCCGAGGTTCTCCGAGCCTCGGATTCGAGCGTTTCGAAGAGACGCTGCTACGGGAAGGCCGCTTCTGCTGCTCGCCTGAGAGTTCCGGACCTCCGAATCGAAAAACACCCGAATTCTCACCAGATCCGCGCGCCCGCCGCCCGTGCCTCCTCTGCGAACGCGACCACATTCTCCCAGGGGGTCTCCGGTTGGATGACGTTCGAGGGCATGAAAATCGTGCGCCGATCGGCCCCCACGATCTCGGCCAGGCGTCGCACCTCGGCGCGGACCTGCTCGGCGGAACGGAACGGAAAAATCTTCTGCGACGAGATCGTGGCAGTCAGGACAAGATCCTGCCCGTACCTGCGATAGGTCTCTTCAAAGTCCATGCACTCCGGCTGAATGGGATGGAGGATGTCGAAACCAAGCTCGATGACGTCGGGAACGATTGCGTCGATCTTTCCGCAGCAGTGGAGGAAAAACCGCACAGCCGGATACGCGCGCCGCACCGACCCCAGCACGTCGTCCCACGCCGGCTTGACGAATCGCCGCCAAAGCTCGGGCGAAATCTGCATGTTCCGCTGTGTGCCCGCGTCGTCGTAGAAACAAAGCACGTCGACGCCGACGCTTGCCGACGCCATCGCCAACCGCTTCGTGTGCCCGGCGATCTTGGCAATGACCGCCTCGGCAAGTTCCGGCTCGCTCACCAGGTCCATCAGGAACGGCTCCATACCGCGGATCCACCACGACCATTCGTAGATGCTTCCCGCGTAGCCGAACACCGGATATCCGGCGTCGTGGTATCGCTGGATCGGCGTCAGATCGCCGCCGATCTCGATGATCGGCGACGGAATCGCCTCCACGTCCCGGACCGATCGCGCCCTGGCGAGCGGCGGATACGTGCGGTCGGTCGTGCCGGGCAGCCCGCCCGCCCAATGCCCGATTCCCCATTCGTCGAACGTCGTCCCCGGCTCGACCTCGCCGTGCAACGCCGCCGGGTCGTCGCCGCCGAAGCGGGTCTTCAGCGAGAAGAGCCGGACGTCCGTGTCGAAATACTCGCGCGGATCCTCCGCCCCGGTCAGCCGCCGAAACTCCTCCAGCACGGGCTCGCTGAAGCCCGGGGCCGCTCCGACGTCCAGAGAAAACCCAATCCACTCGGGCGTCTTGCCATCCAACAACAGGCGCAGGTTGTCGGCGGGTCGAATTGCCATGGCTTTGTACGTTCTCCACTGCGGGTTTGATCGGCACGGCCGGATCGCCGTACGGTTCCCCGCGATTCTACCGCGGCCGAAAAAGGCTGTCAAAATGCTCACACACCCGGAAATACCAGCCCCGAAAACGTCACGACGAGCGCGACGATGGCCGCCACGAAAAGCCCCCACCACGTGACCACGCTCGTGTACCAGTGCTCGCCCAGGTTGTCGAACAGGTTCAGCTTGCGCCAGTTGACGGTCACCTCGTCGGTCACCTGTTCGGGGCGCGGCGGGGCGGTAACCAGACTGATGCCGATACAGGAGGCCATGCAGAACGCCCAGTTCACGGCAGCCTGGTTGGCGAACGGGGCAATCCACGCCGAGTGTTCACAGAACTGCACGAACACCTTCATGGCAATCCCCAGCAGAAATCCGAGAATCACCGTCGCCGTCGCGCCGGCAGCGTTGATCCGTTTCCAGAGGATCCCCAGAAGGAAAACCGCGGCAAACGGCGGAGCGAAGAAGGCGTAGAGCGACTGGATGTAGACAAAGAGTCCTCCTCCCAGCCGGCCGATGAACCCGCCCAGCACGATCGCAACCACCAGCACCACCGTCGACGACAACACCCCCACGACCACAAGCCGCCGATCCGACGCCTCTGGCGCCAACAGCCGTTTGTAGATGTCCAGCGTGATGACCGTGGCCGTCGAGTTGAGCACCGAGTTCACCGTCGATTGGATCGCGCCGAACAGCGCGGCGAGAAACAACCCCCGCAGTCCAGCGGGCACGAGCGTCTGGACCAGGTGGATGTACCCCTGGTCCGCCGCCGGCTGCACTTCCGGCCACGGCTTCAACAGAATCTCCGGCTGAAGCGCGAACAGGATCAATCCCGGCATCACCACGATCACCGGCATGAATATCTTCATGAACCCCGCAAACACAATGCCCATCCGCGCGTGGTAGCTGTCCCGCGCCCCGAGCACCCGCTGGATCATGAACTGGTTGAGCACGTTGTACCAGATGCTGATCGAGAAGATCCCAAAGATGAGGCTCGGCCAGGGGTGCGTCGGGTGGCTGGCGGGCTGGAACACCGAAAGGCGATTGTAGTGGTCGCCCGCGCCCAGGTTGTGCACGTTCGCCGCAACCGCTTCCTGCCAGCGGCCGAAGCCCGCCTGGTTCCGCTCGATCATGACCTGAAAGCCGTCCCACAGTGAGCCTCCCCCTGCGAGCAGATCGAGCCCGAGAAGCGTCACCACGATCCCGCCGGCAATCATGAACAGCACCATGAACAGGTCGCTCCAGGCCACGCTCGACAGCCCGCCGTAGACCGCCCACCCGCCTGCCACCACGGCCAGAACCACGATCGCGATCCACAGCTCCAACTGGTCGGTCTGGACGTCGCCAGCCGCCACGCGCGAACTTCCGACGAGAAACTCCGCCAGCCGGCTCAATTCCGAATGAAAAAGCCGTTGGATGGCCAGCGCCCCGCCGTAAAGCACCGCTGCCAGGAACGCGACGACGTTGCTGATGATCGTCACCGCAGCGAAGATCTGCCGCAACAGCGGGCTGAATCGCTTCTCCAGAAACTCCGGAGTAGTGAAAACTTGCGAGGCGAGCAGGAAGGGAATGAAGAACCAGATCAACAGCGTGAACGTCGCTACGTTCATCCACTCCGACATCGCCACGCAGATGCCGAACACGACGGCGGCCCCCACCATGCCGATGAAGTGCTCGCTGCTGATATTCGACCCGATGAACGATCCGCCGACCACGTACCAGGGAAGGCTCTTGCCGGCCAGGAAATACTGCTCGGCGCCGCTTCGTTCCTTCCGACCGGCCCAATAGCCGACCAGCGAAACGCCCACGAAAAAAGCCCCGAAGGCGATGTAGTCCCAGGCTTCCAACGTAAACGAGGTTTGGTCCATGACCGGCTCCCAAGAGGTGCCATGAAACCATACCAACTCGACAGGGCCGACGCAACCGCTTGGAAATATGGATGGACACCTACGGCCAGCGCCAGGGCCACTTCAGCGACCGCCAGGCGGACGAACTCCGCGACCTCCGTCGCCGCATGGCCTCGATGCTGGCGGAATGAGAATGCCGTCTTCGCGTCAGAACGTCACAATCAGGTCCATGGCCGTGGTAAACTGATTGCGGTCGGTGCCGGCGTTGAAGGGCAACTGGTTGGCGACGTTCCGAGTGCCCTCATACCAGTCCCACCGGACCTCGGGGCGGAACACGATGTTGGGATGGGGGCGCCAATTCAATCCCAGCGCCGTCTCGTAAAAGTCGCCGGCAAATCCGGGCGCGCCTTGCCAGCCTTTGTCGGTCCCCAGGATATTGCCGATCCCGAAGATCCTCGCTCCATCGTCATCGCGGATCCATTCAAACCGCACGCCCGCCGACCACTTGGGATTGATCTTGTAGAACAGCCACTGCGACAGCCCGTACCACTCGGCGTCCTGTCCCGGCGTTTGCACCGATCCTTCCTCCTCGAAGCCCAGCGTGTGCTGCAAGGCGTACTGGAGTCGGTCGTTCAACTGGTGGGTGAAGACGAGAAAGTACGTGGTCCGGTTGTGATCTCCCAGCAGATCCTGGGCCCCGCTGTCGACCATCATCGACATGGTGGTCCGCTTGCCGTGGCTCGCCCACTTCACGCCGCCCAGGTAGTTCAGGTCGTCGTTGATGTCTTCGAACATGAACGGCCCGCGATGGAAACCGTTGAGCACGGTCCAGTGTTGCCCCAACTTGTACTCGGTCATCAAGCCGGTCACCAGGCACGGGTCGAAATATCCCGTCATCGAGTAGCTGTGCGAGTAGAAGAAGTTGAGCGGGGCCGGGACGACTTCGTAGGTCGTGAACGTGGCGAAGTGCCCCATCTTGACGGTGAGGTTGTTGATGGCCACTTCCAGGTACGCTTGGGGGAAGATCAGCCCGTAGTAGCTGTCGTTGCTGTTGATCTTCTCTTCCAGGCCGAAGTTCTGGCCGAACCGCCAGTCCGTGCCGTAGACTAGGTCGAACCGGCCGCCCACGTCGATGCCGCAGCCGTTGGTATTCGTGGGACGGACGAAGTAGAGCCACGCCTGGTTCACCTGGTAATCGTTGGCGAAATCGTCCGTACAAACCGGCCCGTTGTACCCGTCGGCCGGGTCGTCGCCGTTCAGCGTGATCCCTTGCTGCACCCAGCCGCCTACGTCGATTCCCAGCCGCTGAAACAGGCAGGGCTGCGGCAGTTTCCAGGGCTGAGGCCCCGGAGCCGGGCCAGGCGCTGCCTCGGCGAATTCGTACGGCCGCTCAACGTCCGTCGTCGGTGGGCCGGCCATTTCGGCTTCCGCTTCCTGCGCGGCGGATGCCTCCGGCTGCCATGCCGAGCTTGCCACGCGAGCGTAGGCCGGGTCGGCCGGCAGGGCCGCCGTTTCCTGCGCCAAGGGCAGCACCGTCGTTTCTTCCGTAAGGGCTTCCTTCCCGATCGTAAGGAAGACGAGGGCGACTCCGACTACCAGACCAGCGACTTTCATCGTTCTACTCCATCCTGGATAGGCAATGGTCCTTGCGCCGAGCACGGCATCCATTCATCTTGATCCGTCTGTCGGCCGCGCGAGACGGTTCCTCACGGGTCCGATCGCCCCACTTCAACTATCGGAATCCCCGCAGCCCCAGTTGATGCCCCACGCGGTGCACCGGCAGCGATTCATGACTGGAATGCTGGCAAAAGAGGCAGTGGTGACAACTGGGAAAACCCTGCGGGGGTGTGGACGGTCAATCGAGCGACAGCTCCGGCTCTTGAACCGACTCTGCCACGGACCGATTATGACGGGCGGTAGAGCCTCGGTAGCGGCCGGGCTGCCGTCACAAGCACGCGCTGCAATCAGGCCCAAGGGCAGTGCCGGACCACGGATGTTTTGCTCGTATCCGTGGTCCGGCGCTGCCATCCGTGGGCCCATTGAGCTAGTGGTTTACTTGCCGGTGGTCGGCATCTCGGCCGGCGGAGTAAACGCGGGATCCCGCGGGTTTTCGACCTCCAGCGGTGCCTTGTCCCCGAGTTCTTCCTGCCATCGGCGGAGCTCGTCCATCATCGTCTTAATGCGGCCGGCCTGGGCCGGATCGCCGGAGAGGTTGTTGAGCTCGTGCGGGTCGGCTGCCAGATGGAAAAGTTGCGTCTTATCGATCTGCGGGTACCGGATGAGCTTCCACGGCGGAGCGTGGATCGCGCGCTGCACGTCCCGGTAGCTCGTGAAGAGCGTATCGCGAATCGAGGAAGATTGTCCGCGGAGGATACCGGCGAAGCTCTTGCCGTCCAGTCCCGCCGGCACTGCCGCACCGACCAGTTCACAGACCGTCGGGTAGATATCCATCAAGTAGACCAACGCATCGGACTTCCCTTTCGGAATGCCCGGCCCGAAGAAGACCAAGGGCACTTTCGACGAATGCTCGTACAGGGATTGCTTACCCATCAGGCCGTGGCTGCCGATCGCCAGCCCGTTGTCGGACGAGAAGAGGATGACCGTGTTGTCGAACTGCCCGATCTCCTCAAGTTTCTTGAAAAGCCGCCCGATATGCCCGTCGATCGACGTGATGCACGCGTAGTAATCGTGCAAGTGCTTCCGGATCGCGTCTTCGGTCCGCGGCCAGGCCTCGAGCTTCTCGTCCCGGACCGTCATTTCTCCGTTGTCGAACGGGTGGAGGGGCAGGTAGTTGGCCGGCAGGGGAATCTTCGATCGGTCGTACAGCTCCATGTACTTCTCGGCAGCCACTCTGGGATCGTGCGGCCCGGCAAAGGCCAGATACATGAAAAAAGGCTTGTCCCCGCGGCGCGCGGCGAGGAAGCCGATGGCGTCGTCGACAATCTGCTTGCCGTGCTCGCCGGAGGTGCGGACTTTTTCGTCCTCGAGATAGCGGGTGTGATCGAATCGTGGATGGATGAGCCGCTCCGTGTTGCCCCGTTTGCCCTCGTGCCACGTCTCGTAGCCGGCCTCTTTCATCGAGTCGGGAAAGTTCGGCTTTTCGGGCGAGGCGTATTGGCCCTTGAAACGAAAGTACGCGCGCCCGCTCATGAGCATATTGCGACTGGGGAGGCAGACCGCCCCGGAGTTGCTCCCCAGGACATACGCGTTGCGGAAGGCGAAACCGCCCGTGGCCAAGCGGTCCAGGTTCGGCGTCTTGATGACCGGATTGCCCAGCGCGCCAATGGTATCGGCCCGCTGGTCGTCGGTGAGAAGGAAGAGCACATTGGGACGCTTGGCCGGTCGATCGGCGGCGGAAACTGAGGCGGACGCGCAGTATGAGGTCAATAGCAGGACAAAAACCGAGGTTCTCATGGACGCACATCTTTCTTCGAGGAGATCAAAGGTCAGTCAAAGATCTCGTGAAACAGATCGTCGCGGCTGATTTCCAAATGTTCGGCTACGTCGGCGAGGATTCCGCCGAGTGTACCCACCTTCAAAGGATTGTGGTCTAGGACCGTTATATGATGTTCGCCGTTTCGCTCGGTCGTCAGACCGACATGAGATCCTGTCTGGCGCGAGACGACGTAGCCGACTCGCTCCAGCCCTTTCACAAGTTCCGTGACCGAAAGATTCCGCGGCAGTTTCATACGGCGAGCACTTCCTCACGTACGTAGTGGAGGCGGATGATCCTCGGGCCCGCCCCTTCGTCGAAATGACAGAGCACGGCGTCGCGGACACTCTGTCGGAGTTCGTCGAATGTCTCCGCCTCGGCAAAAATGGACTGCCCGAGCGCCCGTGCAATCAAACCGCCTTCCGGCGCGTCCTCGACCAAGAAAATGATTTCATTCATTGTCCAACCTCCATTACGCTCATTATGCTTAGCTGAGCCGCCGATGGGAAGGGGCGAGACCGGCGGGAACCCCGCGCAGCGAATGCGCACGGACGGCATCCCATTGCGTAAGGCTTCAATCCACCCTTACCAGCCGCATCCGCAACGGTTTCAGAGGAACCGTCAGCCGCCCTCCAGCGAGAGTCAGCGTCTCGCCGCTCAAAGCGTCCCTCGCCGCCTTGGGCTCGGCGCGCATCCGGGCGAAATCCAAGGTCACCTCCGCCGTGGCAGGTTGATCGGCGGAGAGGTTGGAGACAACCAACAGCGCGCGGCCGCGCTCTGCTTGCGTATCGGGCCGCGCGTAGAGGCTCACCTTCACCGACTCCGGCTGCGAGGTTGCAAGCGGACTGGCTTCCCAATACGGATGCCACTCGGCCTCGCCGACCTCGAATCGCGTCATCGCGTCCCAGATGGGCGACATCTTCTCCAGGGCGGCCAGGCCGCAGGGGCGGACCCGCACGTCGTGTAGCATCGAGAAGGCCAGCGCGTGATCGTAGGTCCATTGCGGCGGCCGTTCGTAGGCGAGGAATTCGCAGGGCACGCCGAAGTTCCGCCCCATGAACTCGGCCCGAAATGCGTCCAAGGGCAGGTTCTTCAGCGGGTCGCCCGAAAGCTCGCCGCTGGCAAATTGCTCGCCGTCCCAGTAGTCGTGGGCGAAGGCCAAGGTCGGCGTTGCGCAGCAGGTGCTCTGGTGAGCGCTAATGATCCCGCCCCACCGGTGAACCATGCCGTACAGCCGCTCGATCAGCCGCCGCACGCCGAAGATCGGGTAGGTCGGCCGCAGGCTGCCGTCCGCCGCGCGGTAGCCGCACCCGTGGCGCTCGTTGCAGCAGCCCCAGGGCTCGATCGTGCCGTCCAGATACAGGCCGTCGAAGCCGTAGCGCTTCTGCGCCTGTTCGATGCCGTCGGCCAGCCGGTCGGCCCAGACGCTATTGTAGCAGACCTTGAAATCACGTTGTTCCGGATGGCGGTACCAGCCGGGCGTCACCTGACCCTGCGAGTTTTTCACCAGCACCTCGTCGGACAATTCCGCCCACTCCGGCGCAAGCGGCGAGAGTTCGTAGCCGTGATAGACGAGCACCTTCATGCCGCGCTCGTGGCACGCGCCGACAATCTGCCTGAATTCCGACTCCGGCGTCGTCATCGGATAGTTTTGGATCGGCGTCCAGTCCTCGTGAAACACGGCCGTCTTGACGCCTAGCGCCGCGGCCCGGTCGAGCGTCGGCAGCGGCTTGCGGTCGGGGAAGGCGCGATGGCAGAGCCACCACTCCTTCGGCACCGGCAGCGTCGAACCGACGCCCAGTTGCGGCACATGCCAGATCCGCCACTCGTGGAAATCTTTCGGCCACGGCTTCACCGGAGTGGCCTGGAAGCCGAACGTGAACGTGACCGGCAACCGCACCTCCGACTCGATCAGTCGCAGCCGCAGCAGGACCTCCTGATCCTGGGGAAGGACCTCAACGGCGCGGTCGGCGGCCTGCGGTCGCCACGCTTCGTCGGATTCGGCAAACCAGGCCAACCCGCTGTCTTCGCAGCCGAGCCACACCAGCGGTTTGAAGGGCAGAACCATGCCCGTCGCAGGCAGTTCGCCGCTGTTCCTCGCGCTGCCCCACCGGCCCGGGAAGTAGTGGAACAGGCTCGCTCGCGACCGCTGGATCGGCACCTCCAGCCAAAGGCGTTCGAGTTTCGGCGTCATCTTGTACTGCGGCAGGAGGACGAGATCCACGCGCACCAATCCGTCGAACTCGATTCGCGTGGTGGTGTTGACGATCAGGTCGTCGCCCGACTGCCAGCCGGAGATGACGGCGTGCGACTCATCGGCGCGAAACACGAAGTTGCCGCCGCGTTTCCACTCGATCGGCCTGCCGCTGACCTGCCCCACCAGTCGCACCGGCGAAGCCAGGATTTCCGCATCCGCCGTGACGATCGAGGCGGGCAGCGCGGCGTTGGCGAGCTTGTGCGACCGTCCCCAGACGCCTACCTCGACACTCGTAGCGTCGCTCTTGACGGTCACGGGCGTCCACGGCGCGATCAACTTGGCGGGCTCGCTGGCCGAGGCTGGTACGCTTGCTGCGAAGAACATTGTGAGGAAGGCAGCCACCATGATCCACATGGGACGATTGCTGGCTTTTCGTGCTAGTACCAGACGGTTTCTTCGGTCGGAAGCGTTCGCTTTGACACGGCTCGGTTTCACCGGGGATGCCCGCGGCGGCCTCGCCGCCGCGGGCGAAACGAAGAAAAGGGCAGAAGCGGACCATGGCGTGTGTAGCGACGAGCGTAACAATCCCGCGGGCAAGCCGCGGGCATTCATGACAGGCGAACGTGTATGCCAACAGCCGGAAGAACCGTCTGGTGCGAGGTTCTGCTCACAGCGTGCGTCGTTCATGGTTCGCTCCTGAAGTTGACGGTTGCCATGCCGCTCGTGCTCAAAGGACTCACGGGCGATTCTATGACGGGACGAGGCATCCCGCAACTCGGCGACAGGTGCGTTGCCAACGCGTCGTCTTAGGCTTTCGACCGTTCGGGTGCAAGCTGAGACGTATATCGGCAGGCCGACTCTGCATCGGGGGTCCTCGATCAGCCTGCCGGCCAGCAAGTCTCCTTTGTCCGGCTGACGCGGGAGAGGCAAACACGGGTTTCGCCGCTTGGTTGTCGCAGGGCCAGCCGTGGCAGTATACTACCTGTGGACGGAACAAACGTGGTGTCGCCCGAAGGTTCTGTTGGCCAGCCCATGCCGAAACGAAGCACATGAAAAGCGACTTGGAACGATAGAACGCGGAATCGCCCTTCAGGTTCGGCGTGCCGATTCCTTTTGGACAAGGCGCCGGTTATCGTGCAGAAGACTGCGGAGCAGTGGAATCAACCCCGTGTCCGACGCCAGTCGGCTCGCCCGGAGTGGCACCGAGCAGGCTTTGACGGTGCGGCAATGACGAGGAGACGGATTACTATTGACCTGTTTCTTGAGGTAGGCTGCGACTACTGTCTTGCGAGAAGATGTCCAATCGCCTGAACTGCATGAACGCCACCAACAGCGACCATTGATCTGCCAGCCTGCCTCACGGCCGCTCGATCACCGGAGCGGTCGACACGCGCGGGCGGATCGGCAGCCGTTCGATGCCCGGAAAATCCGGGTCGCCCTGGGCGCGGACCTCTTCCTCGCCCAGGTAAACGCCGCACGAATCGACCCAGGCGATCAGCCGGTGCAGGCTCACCGGATCCACTTTTACGTCGTAGTGCCTGCCGCTGCTGGCCAGTTCGATCAAGCGGCTCGTCGAGGAGAGATACTGCATCGGCCGCAACGTGGCCAGGGCCTTGGGATCGTTCATCGTCGGATCCATCGACTCCACGGGAATCAAGCCGGCAATGCCGTACCCCGGCCCCTTCGCGGGCGCCGAATAACCCCAGGCCGCCGCGCCGACCAACGTCAGGTAGGGCTCCGAAAACGGCCCGTGACCGGGCCGCAACCGCAGGTCCGGCTCGTGGAATTCCGGCGTGCCGGCCTGGTGGCACTTCAGGCACTCG